>JAHJMN010000213.1 GCA_018821305.1 Myxococcota bacterium | reverse complement strand
GACCTGATCCTGATCCTGTTTGCCTGACTACCTGAGTCCCTGTTAAAAAATTTCAGATAAACAGGAAATCAGTAGCAGGAACAGGAAATCAGGGGCTCTTTCCTGAAGCATTTCTTTAAAATAACTCACAATCGTATTACTAAGGAAGCGGTCTAGTAATATTTTCAACACCTTGCGGTTACTGTCCTGAGCCAAAAATCGGCGAAAAATTTGATTTATTGTATTACAGGACACGAACTATTCAGGATTCACGGGTGTGATCATTTACGTCTATGTGATTCAGTTTGTTTTTGGGGATTTCTGGCGGGTTACTTCGTAGAGGGCTATACCGGCGGAGACGGAGGCGTTGAAAGAACCTACACTTGAAGACATCATGGGAATTGAGATCATTTCGTCACAGAGGGACTCAAGGCCCGGACGTATGCCGCGATCTTCACTGCCCGTTATGATTACTACATCACCGGATAAATCGGATTCGAAAATCGGTTTACCGTCCATTTTAAGGCCCACTATCTTGAAGCCTGCTTCCCGCATTTCGCGACAGGCTGTTGCAAGATTTGTAACGCGGATAACATCCGTAAGAAGGGCAGCACCCACGGAGCTCTTAATCGTGCCAGCGGTGACCTTTGCACTTTGGTTAAATGGAAGTACTGTAGCCCGAACGCCGAAAAGATAAGCTGAACGCAAAACGGCCCCAAGATTTCGGGGGTCTGTGATGCGATCGAGGAACACAACGGTGCGACCTTCCTTTGAAGGTTTGTGCATTTCTTCAATAAAATCGTCCCAACGGGCATACTTGTAACCTTCAATAAAAAGAACAATGCCCTGATGGGTTCCGTTGCCGGTGAGCACGTCCATTTCGGATGTAGTTAGATTTTCAACAGGTATATTACGCCTGTGAGCTTCTTTTACAAGTTCCGCAGGGGCCGAAGATGTAATGCACATGGAAACGGGTTTTGCGGACTCTAAAGCCTGAGTTACCGGATGGATTCCGAAGACCAGACTGTCACCTTCACTTGGCGTTGCTTTTTTTCTCACTGAAAGCCTCCATTATTTTTTTCTGGAAATTTGCCGCGGCGAATGCTGGATCTGCCGCATCACGAATTGGTCTGCCTACAACCAGAATGTCAGCTCCCAGACTGACCGCCGTTTTAGCATCCATTACCCGCTTCTGATCGCCAACTGCGGTGTTCTCACGGATTCCGGGAATAACGTAGAGCATGGATTTTTTATCAACGGAAGATAAAAGTTCCAGTTCTTTTCCCGAAGCGACGATACCGGCAATTTTTGCGGTGCAGGCCAGGTCGAACCGCTTGAGGACTGTTTCTCCCACAGAAAGATTAACACCTGTTGCCGCCTGGGCCTGCTCATCCATGCTCGTAAGCACCGTTACGCCGAGTATTTTTATATTACCTGCGGCGGCGGCGGCGGCTTTCATCATTTCAAGGCCCCCTGCTGTGTGAATGGTCAGGTAATCAACGCCCAGTTTTGAGGCGCTGGAAACGGCACCGGCTACGGTAGCAGGAATATCATGGAGTTTCAGATCGAGAAAAATCTTCTTTCCGGTTTTTTTTATCTCGGAAACGACGGCGGGGCCCTCAGATGTGAACAGTTCAAGACCTATTTTGAAAATATCCACATGCTGAGAAATTTTATGGGCCAGAGCCACGGCCGCTTCAGTATCAGAAACATCAAGAGCAAAAGCAAGTTGAGGTTTTTCCATTACTTTTTCAACACCTTAATTTTTGATTTGATTTTTCCCGGAGCAGCCCCTTTATCCTTAGGCATAAGGGGAATATCATCGGGATCCGGAGCGGGAGCCATGTAATCTTTCCTTGTGAGACAGAAATTGTACAGCGCTTTCCGTTCAACTTTATATATGTAATCCTTCATTGCATCGGATTTTGTCCAGGTCCAGAAGAACCCCTTCATATCCGCAGGAATTTCCTTTCCAAAAGAATAGCGAACTTTTTTACCATCGAAAAACTCAATCTCGATAAAATCCGAAGTGTCACTGAAACCAGTTTTGGCATCATCAAATTCCGCAGTTGCAGGATAAATTTGATCCGCCATAAATGCGCCCCTATCCCACATACCACTGTATTTCTTAATTTTTTGCGGTGAAACAACAAAGGTCGCATTGCCTTTTATGTATTTGAACTGGCTTTTTGCATCATTGCGCAGGATTTCATACTCACTTCCACGACACTTGCCCTCAATTCGCTTGATAGTTTCATATTTATAATCAAAAAGCCGACGATCCATGGCATCTTCAGCACGGAAGATAATGGCAGGCTTTATCTTTCTCTCAAACAATACACCCAGCCACTTACTGTCGCCTATGGCCATATTCCGATATTGGCCCTCCATTATACCAAGGGTAAAAGTCCAGGTCTGTCCAGATTTGGAAGTAATCCGAATTTTGCCAGGGCCTCCTTTCAGATACTTCTCCCGCTGATGCACATCGTTGTTAATTTTACGTACATCAAACCGTAAAAGGGCTTTAACTGCCTTTTCAATATTCTTCGGTGCAAACTTACTTACAGCGGGGCCTTTAACTATTTTCCAGTCAGGATTTTTTTCGAAACTGAATACAATGTTTCCATCCGGAGTCAGAGTCTCAAATTTAGAAATATTTTCATACTTCTCTTTAACCATTTCCGAATCGAACCACCCTGCAAGGTCTTTCACAAAGAGCTGTCTCAGGGAACCCGTAGCCTGCCAGACATCATTCTTTTTATCTTCTCTGATAAGCGTAAATTTGCGGGATTTGCCAAGTATGATCGATTTTTTAAGCGTTTCACCAACGTAAAACGACAGTTTCAGTCCCTTTTTATTATCCACAAGGTATGTTTTGAATTGCTTTGGGGAATCAGAAACCTTCATTGAATAGCGGATACCGGACAATTTAAGCATCAGTCCATTCCATAGTTTGTCCGGTGTTTTCATACGAATTGGTAAAATCATAAACCAACCGTCTTTTTCCTTTTGGAAAGTGAAAATCCCATGAATATTCTTAAGTTCCACCTTGTCGACGCCAATGAGATCCGCCTGTATGAGTGGGTATTTTCCTTCGGAGCGGTTTTTGTCTTCGAGTTTTGGGGGATTTATATCCTTCGGCCATAAAAAATAAACACCTGCCGCAAGACTTGCGATGAGGAAAATCGGGACTAAAGTTGTAAGTTTTACTTTCATTTCGCACCTTTTCTGCGCCTTCTGAGAAAGTTATACAGAATTCCTGCAAGTATCACAAGAATTGAAGGGATGAAGCATACTCTGGTGTTTATCCAGGTGAGAGACTTTCCTGAGGGACTGATCCATACAACCCCCCGGCCCTTGAATCGCAAATGGGAAAGAGAATCGTCACTCAAGACTTCATTTATGAAATGTCTCAAGAAAATTACATGGGTATTTACGGAATCAAACCCGCGATCCCTGAGAATATCACTGTCCCCGAAAACAAAGAATTTTTCTTTTCCCTTACTCAAAAGCCCCGTGATAAATGGCCCACGATCCTTTGAAACGGGCCAGGAACGATTTTCCTCATACACATTAATGTGCCTCCATGCTTCATTAGTGGTTTTTATAACACTTTTGAAATCTTTTTCATTTTTCACACTGAAAGAGGACACTGTATAGGGCACTACCATGAGTTTTTTATTGACGTCAATAAACGGCATAAGAGGGTAAGTCATGGTCTGATGCTGATTTACCGGGAGTTTGGGAGCACGGAAAGATAGAATCATATCGTGATTCTGAGTAATCCCACGCTTTTCCAGTAGTTCTTCAAGACCAGTTTTATTAATAATCCAATGCATTGGGATGCCGGATATATTTTTCTTCCACTTCATTTTGAGTCCGTCGAGAAAAAACAGAACGCCACCACCTCTGGCCATGAATTTAGTAATCTTTTCAATTTCATTTTTACTGAAAGTCACCTGAGGTCCGGCAATTATCAGGGCACTTCCTTCGTCCAGAGCATCCGTTGTAAGGTTTACTCTTTTAAGCTTGAACTCTTTAAGATTATTAAAAAACTTATTAAAAGGAGCCCGTAAATCATCACCGGAATCTTCCCTGTGACCTGATGAGAAAAGAATATTAATTTCCGGGGAACTTATTCTTTTTATACGAAAAGTAAGTTCATATTCCAGAGTTCTTGATCGCACAGCGTTCACAGCTTCGGGAATAGTTTCTATTTTTTCACCGCTGACGATGGCTATTCCGAAAAAGATACGCTCCAGATTCGTTTTGCGATGAGAATAATTGCCTATTTCTATTTCCGAGATCCGATAGTCTGATGCGAGTTTCTTTGCCGCAGGATCCGTATCGGGGTCCAGAACTGTCCAGGAAAACTTCGAACTCACATTCCCGTACTGTTTTAAGACAGTAATTGCATCATTACGCAGGTGCTTGAGGCGCGAGGGGAGACGTGACGAACTGAAAAACACTGCTTTTACTGGAACCTTTAAATTAGAAAGCGTATTTTTTGTGGATTTATCAAGGGAAAAAAGCCTGTCCCGTGTCAAGTCAAAGGAAGTATCAAGTTTTATAGCCAGTAGGTTTACAAATACAATTATTAGAACTACAAGGAGAGTATAAACAGGATTCAGAGCCCGAAAAAAGCTTTTGCCCGAACGCATTCGGAGTGAAATCCCAATTAGCAGGACCGATAGAGCCGTAATCCCTGCAAAAAATGCGAGATCCTGAATTCGGATTAACCCCTGTGAAAAACGAGAGATGTGGTAATTTATTGAAATATATCGCACAAAATGCAATGACTCACCAGCTTTATCCGCAACAAATTCGGGAATCCAGAGGAAAAAAGCCGTCATAAAACCGATAATAAATGTGCTCGTAATATTTTTCTGGAAAGAACTGATGAAAAGTCCGAGGGAGAAAAAGGAGATTCCTGCGAGGATGAGACCAATGGTCCCGCTCAGCCATATGCCCTTGTCCGGCGTTCCCCAGTCGGCAGCATTAATAAATATAACGAGAAGATACCCTGAAAAAAGGGGAAGCAATACCGTCAGGAACCCCGCGAGAAACTTTCCCGCAAGGGCACTACCCATGCGGTTCGGAATCATTAAAGAAATATCCCTGTAACCGGGTTTTTTAAGAAGCATGGGAGCAGAAACCGAAATAGCCAGAAACATTACCAGCCATGGAGATAACTGAAAATATGGAGTCAAAGAGACAACTCCACTCGAATGAATAGCATTCAGACTACCCATCCCTCCGATGACCAGAAACATGAGAAAAGCAGCGTAAAAAAGAGGCGATGCTAATACAAGTCTCAACTCTCTTATAAAAACCGAATAAATAAACAGTGACACGGGAGCTTTTTCGCCTGATTTCATTTTAGAATTTCCTCCAGTATCGCAGTTTTAAGAGTCATTTCATCATCCGTAGTCCCATCCCAACTGATGCGACCCTGCCGTATAACCAGAGCTCTCCCCGCAAGTTTAACAACTTCAGAAAGGAGGTGAGTGGACAGGATTACTGTATGATCTTTTCTGGCCGTAAGGAGATATTCATGTAAACTTTCGATTTGTCCCGGATCCAGACCATTTGTGGGCTCATCCAGAATCATGATTTCCGGATCGTGTATAAGACTTACTGCTAAAGAAAGACGCTGACGATAACCCCGGGATAATTCCCCGGTGAGGTAATTCCAGACAGTTCCAAGTTCAAAAATTGTGGTTACCCTATCAACCGCTTCCTTTACAGAACATTTCAGTCCCCGAAGGCGAGCGGCAAAATATAGTTGTTCACAGACTTTAAGCTCGGAATCTAAAATTGTATCTTCAGGTAAAATACCTATATTTTCGAGAATATCCTGATTTTCAGCGATATCTTTGCCCCCGATGAGGACTCTACCGGAAGATGGCACAAGTAATCCACTGATTATTTTTAAAACTGTTGTTTTACCAGCTCCGTTGAGTCCAATAAGTGCTGTAATTCCATTCTTCTTGACGCTAAAAGAAACATCGTGAAGTATGTGATTCTTACTTAAAATACAATTGATATCCATGCATTCCACGATATCTTCCGATTCGGATTTTCCTTCGGCCGTTGTGTCAGGTAGAGATACATTGGAATTTGTTCCGGATTTCGTTTTTTCAGTGACTGGTTTTGATTTTGTTTTCATTTTTGTTTCACAAGAAAGCTCTTCTATCCATTGATTGTAGCTGAAAATTAGCTTCTTGAAGAATTTTATTTAAAGTCTATCCGACTACTAATAATATTTTCAACATCTCTTGGTCTCACCGTACTTTACAGTATGTTAAAAATACTGATTTTTGAATTTTCGGATAACTGACTATTTTACACAACTTTCCAGGGGATTTTTAATTTTCTTAATCTCACTAATGAAATTTGCATAATGTTCATCAATCTTATTCTGATCACCCATGGAAAGCTTTACAGCTTTTTCCAGATTTCGCATTTTTTCAAACATTACATTATTGTATTCAATTGTATTCATTTCAAATCTCCGCTGACCATTATTAAGTCATGCTTTTTTTTTAAATTAGAGCTGTGGAAAAGTATCTTTCAGCTCTGTCAGGTAAAACCGTTACCACGTTTCGACCGGGAGTTGCAAGTTCAGATGCCGCCCATATGTTTGCCCCAGAAGAAGTGCCTACTAAAAGCCCTTCGATTTTCGCAAGTTGTCTTGTGGTATTTATAGCATCATCATCGGTAACGGTGATAACCATATCTACAAGGTTTTTATCCAGCACGTCAGGAATAAAACCGTCTCCAATTCCCTGAATCTGATGGAGCCCTGGCTCACGACCTAAAAGGGCTGTATTTGCCCTTGGTTCCACTGCAACAATCCGGATGGCAGGATTTTTCTCTTTAAGAAAACTACCAACCCCCTGCACAGTGCCACCAGACCCTATTCCTGCAACAAAAACATCAATTTTTCCTTCCAGCGCGTCCCAAATTTCCTGCGCTGTAGTCTCATAGTGCACCGCGGGATTCAAAGGATTCGTAAACTGATTGGGGATGTAATGATGTTCATATTCACCTTTAAGTTCTTCAATTTTTCTCAGGCAACCATCGAGACTTTCTTTTGCATCTGTCAGTACCAGTCTGGCTCCCAGGGCGGTAATGAGCTTTTTCCGCTCTTCGGACATGTTTTCCGGCATTACGATAACTACCTCGCAACCGATAATTCGTCCCACCAAAGCCATTCCAATGCCGGTGTTTCCACTGGTGGCCTCAATAATCGCCGTTTTACCTGGAGTAATCTTTCCCGTCTTTACCGCTTCCACAAGAATTCTTTTTGCAACGCGGTCTTTTATTGATCCACCAGGGTTAAGAAACTCACATTTTGCAAAAAGTCCGCCATGATTGCAGAATTTTTCGAGCTTTACTAGTGGTGTATTACCTATAAGATCAAGGATATTGGATGTGTAATTCATAAGCAGTTAAAGCCTCCGGCTATCAAATCAAACGCACTTTGATTAAAAATAGAAGTGGATTTTGTCACAATTTCAGAAGAATGAAGTGGAAATCCACAGTTGTTTCAGGAGGTACCACTTTTGCCGTCTTTATTCAAGTCGATAAGATTAATTCCAGTTACATTTAGAGTGTTTGGTGGGCAGCAGGATACGAACTGACTATTTCTGATTCTGGCTTATCTTGCTTACTATGGATTGGAGTTCCGTTTCCATTTCCGGTTCAATTGTAATGCCACTGGAAAACAGAAGGAAATAAAAAATCTCATCAAGAGCCTTGTATAGATTTGAAAACACTCGAGAGTTATCGTCTATTTTAGCAATATTTTCAATAATTTTTGGTGTATTAAAAACAAGATTATCGGCAACTTGAACATTATTAAAAATAAGTTTCAGAGATCCATCCAACTTTTGAGTAAAGGTTTCAAGATCGTGTTTCAACTTTATAGTAACGGAACCGGCTTTTTCGCTGATATGTTTAAAGATACGATTATATGCTTCGAGCAATTGTTCAATGTTGTCATCACCACTTGAAGTATCCCCGGCAATTGAGCTGACTGTTCGGACTCGAATGTAGCCACCTTGCATGAGATAAAAAATTAATCGTGTAGTTTCAAATAACCCCATGCGATTTAAACGGGCAATCTCATTAAGATTTCGTTTACCATCGATCAGATTATATGTAGAAGTTTCAAGATCAGTCAGGTTACTCACACTCGCTTCAGCCATGATTTCAGGTACAACATCCGGAGAAGGAAGCTTTTTCTTGAAATAACTCATCTCGTCCATGCGTCGAACGCCTTCAAGGAGTATATTTCTAGTCTGGAGATGAATTGTGGATGGAATAAGATCTTCAGATACGAGTTGATAGAAATAGAAATGCCCTTGCTGAAGCATGAAAGAACTGTAGCAGATTTCCTCAAGTTGCAGTTTTATCGCTTTGTAGAGATCCGCAACTGTAATATAACCTAATTGAACCAGCTTTTCCCCAAGACGCTTGCTTTTATCCTGCAGAGCTTCATCAAGTATATTTTTGCCAACAATTCCGTACCTGTATAAAACCTCGCCAAGACGATCTTCATTCAGGTTTGAAGTGGCATAACGCACCTGACCATCCTTAAAAAAGATAGACTTCTTTAACTTTTCTGTTGTTACAACCAGAACACCAGTTCGATTGTTTTCACCGAGAAAATTGAAAAACTCGAGTAAAGATCCTTCACTGATTACTCCACTGAAAAGAACTTTGCTTATCAGACTGCTTTCTCCGGAAAGATCAGCATTGGAACTGGATGTCCGTTCGAATAGCATCAGGTAAGAAGTCGAAGGTGCAAGTTTCCAATCCCCGGCAAAACGGGCAAGCCGCCGGGCACTGAATTCGTCAAGTACTTTGACTTGACCGTTTTTTTCAATTCTTAGTTTGATACTTTCATCCATTTTTAAACCAGAGCGCTTAAATTTTAACCGTGACAGATAACTGTACGGGTGACCATTATAACTAAAAAGTATTTCATTTCAAAAAAATATTGCATTTACTATGCAAATATTTTGTTTCTTATGGCTCAGGCGGGTTTCCACTCCAGGAAGAATATTAAATCCAGGTTAAAATTTCTTTAGATATCCGGTGCATCATTGATTCTTACCTCGGTCTTTACAGGGGGTCCCGTTAAATCCCATCCCGCCGGAAGAAGAAGACTTGTATTTTCCGCATCAAGCTCCATATCCCTGACCCCAGTTACGTTTTCAAACTTGAATTCCTCCATCTGACCGGGTGGTGGAGCTAAAAAGATTTTTTTTATAATCGAATCCTTCACACGCAATGAGATGGTTGAATACCATCGGATTTTTCCTTTATTTTCAATCTGGACAAAAATATCCTTCTGGCTTAGTCTGACTTTATAAATCCGTAATTTAAAAAAAGCATCTTCAAAAAACAATGGATTAATATACTTACTGGTTTTTATTTCCTTTGATAAAGACTCATATGGCCTGCAAGGATCGGGCACCGTCTGGCCCACATTGACATATTTCGAAAAAATATTGGCTGTTAAAAGACCACACTTGTATGAAGTGCCAGTTGAATCTCTTTTATGTTCCAAATCGCTGAGATACTGTTTTTTCAATCCAGTAAAGCATTTATGGGTACCCTTTATTCCTATTTTTTCCATATTTGCCGCAGCTAATGCGAGGAAAACTCCGGTATGACACATTTTTAAATTGTTTCTACATGGACTATTAGATGCAAGCCAGGAAGCAAGCAGTACACAGGGGTTTTTAGATGAAGACACTACGATGGTATTTTCATTGAGAATAACTGGTAAGCCACTTAGCGAGCGGATAACAGTCAATTCCAATTTGTTTTTTCCCACAAGGGAAACACCAATTGAATTATCGAAAAAATCCTTTAAAAATAATAAAGCATCAGCACTTGAATCCGTTGTCTTTAAAATAAAATTGCTTAAAGTCAAGATTTTCATGTCTTCCTGATACGTGGCAAAAGTACTCCAGAAACCATCTTCAATTGAAATCATTGACTTCAGTGGTTTCCAGGGAGAATGGTGTCGAACTTCAGTATTCACAGTGCCCTTTACTACCAGATTCTGAAACCGCCCTTCCTGAAAAAACCTGGAACCAGAAAAAAATGCAGTTTTTCCATCAAGGGAAACACCATGTTTCAAAGTGAAATACAGCTTAAACTTACTGTTTTTCTCAAGGGAAACATCTGTTATTGACTTTGTTTTTAAAGTTTCGCCCTTTAAATTTGTGATTTTATCAAATACTATATTTCGCCCAGGAAATAAACTTACTTTGTTTGAGTTTTTATTTAAACTCGACACGCTTATTTCAGCATTGCCCGTCAGCACTCTTCCAGTCCAGGAAACCTTAATTGAATTTACCTGTATGCTTACTACAGAAGTAGCAGGTATTTTGATTTCTATAACCGGTAGTTGATTTGTAAAAGTAAAACTATTAAGGGAATATGGTTCTTTACAGGAAACAAACTGCAGAATACACAAGATTGGAATTATTGAGTTTTTACTTGACAAGAAGCTTCTGGGCCTTGACATGAGTGCCACTTTTGGGGGTAGTCATTTTGAGAATTCTGTTCAGAATTTTATTTGCCTGCTCATTGTTTCCACCCTGTTTAAGATTCTCAGCATCTGCCAGAAGTTCGGTGGCGCGTTCTTCAAGTCGCTTGATACCGTCTCTGAGTTCTGTGGTGTCATCAGGATCCATATCCAGACCCTTTTTAAACTGTTCGAATGCATCCTCAAAACGCATTAAGTCAAGATTTTTCTTACCTTCGGCGTAGAAGACAGAGGCCAGACGATTAGCAATGTTTTTAGCATATCTGGACTTGAATTTTCCTGGAATGATCTGTTTATCAATATTTAGAACAGTATTGTATTCAGTTTTTGCACCTTCAATATCTTTATTTGCGATTCGAGTCTCGCCGCTTTCGTATCCCTGAATAATACTCTGGAACTGATTGATCAAATCATTGATAAGCCCCATATGTTTGGAAAATTTCTTCCGCCCATGATATGTTTTTGTGAGCTCCGTAAGCCTTAAAATAG
Organism: Myxococcota bacterium; assembly: GCA_018821305.1. Taxonomy (GTDB): domain Bacteria; phylum Myxococcota_A; class Polyangia; order HGW-17; family HGW-17; genus JAHJMN01. The sequence goes on along the minus strand of JAHJMN010000213.1, from coordinate 24,529 downwards.
CGTCCTTTGGATTTCCAGTAAAATAAACTACTATGATTTCGTCGATCCCTTTTGGATATTTCTCTGAAATCGCCTTCTTTGCTTCTTTCGCCCAGATATCTGCAATGGCAACTCTTTCTTCCAGAAACCGTTTTGCTTTACAGGCATGGAAATTCTTTTTGTATTTAATCCGCCGCTCTGTATCTTTCAGATCAAGTCGGATTTTTTGTTCCATTCGTATATCATCAAGTTGGCTATCCAGCTCAAAATAGTGACACAAAGCTTCGTGGGCTTTATCGTAGTAATATGCTTTGTACTGAGCAATCCCATCATCACGATAATGGCGGGCCAGGTCCTTTTTGAGATCCATTATAATTGGAGCCATATCCGTGCGATGGTATTGACTTTTAGGATCGATCTGCCGGAAAAGCTCAAGGGCTTTAATACGATCTTCATGCTTCATGCGGTTTTTCGCCCCAAGAGCATTCTGGAATATCCTGTAATTGGTGCGTTCAAAAGAAGCATATGCCAGATCTTCTTTAATAGCTTTGTCATCAGGAGCAAGAGCAAGAGCATTTTTGAGTTTTGAGATTGCACCATCCCATTTATCCACTCGCATGTTGTCTTTTGCTTCAGATTTCAACCTGGCAACCTGAATTTTCAAACTCTCCTGAAAATCCTCTTTTACCAGAGCGGTCTTTTCTTTTTTTGGTCGATTTTTCCTTGCAAGAGACAAAACCATGGAACCAGCAATCAGGAAGAAAATGGATGTGAGAGCGATAATTGCATATTTTGATTTAAATAAAGCCTTAAAATCTATTGCTTTTTTCTCACCATCTGCACCATGATCAAATGTGGTCAATAAAAGGGGAATTTCACCTATTCGTATCCTGTCACCTACAGAGGCAACGTCTCGTTTGCATTCCACTCCATTTATAAATGTACCGTTTGTTGATCGCAGATCCTGAATGAGGAGCGTACCACCCTCTTCCAGTTTAAGTCGTGCATGTACACGTGAAACCGATGGGTCATCTATTACTATTTCCACATCTCCAGCCCTGCCAATGTCAAAAAATCCATCGTAGGCGAGCACAAATTCACGGCCGTCGAGATAACCTTCCCGTGCAATCAGTTTGAGATGTTTGTTTACTTTAAGTTGAACCGCATCAGTTCCTAACTGAATACTTGCAGCCTGAGGAGGTGCATCATATCCGGCATAGGCTGCAGGATCGTAGGCACCTTCCACTGGTTGCTCAGAAGGAATTGGCGCCCCGTAACCAAGCCCGGGATCACTGATATGACCTTCCTGATAAGGTGTAAATTCCTCCCCCGGAGGAGGAGGTGGTGGAAGTGGGTCATCATATCCGGAATACGGTGGAATTACTGCTGCTGCTTGATCGTCGTAATATACATAAACAGCCCAGGAACCAATAAATATCTGACTTTCCGCCGTAACATAAGCGGCTTGCGTAATCGGATATCCATCTACAATTGCTACACTTGTGCCACCATCATCAAGCACCGGATATCCATCCGCAAGATAGAAAAACGCTGCTTGAGGAGGTAGTGACAGATCGCTTATAATAAGGTTATTGGATGGGTCGCTCCCGAGATATACAGTTTGATCTCCAGAAAGAGGAACACGACCATACTCAACTCCATTTACATCATAAACAATAACATACCACAAATGCGTCCACCTTCTCCAGATAACACTGGATAATTACTGTTCTCTGAAGATGCTCATATCTACTGGTATGCCCTTTCTGCGAAGATCGTCGTAGAATTTTGGCATGAAACCGGTTGCGACATACTTGCCAAGAACTTTATTTTCAGCATCGTAGCCTTCTTGACGGAAGTTGAAAATATCCTGCATTGTGATAATTTCTCCTTCCATACCGGTAACTTCAGTAATATATGTAATCTTTCTGGAACCATCACTGTAACGTGTCTGCTGAACAATAATATCAACGGCACTTGCAATCTGCTCTCGAATGGCTCGAACAGGTAAATCCATACCACTCATCAAAACCATGGTTTCAAGACGGGAAAGAACGTCACGCGGAGTATTGGCATGGATGGTTGTTAATGACCCATCGTGACCAGTGTTCATTGCCTGAAGCATGTCCAGAGCCTCACCACCACGGCACTCGCCGACGACAATTCGGTCTGGTCTCATACGAAGAGTGTTCTTCATAAGTTCGCGAATTGTTATTGCGCCCTTGCCTTCAATGTTTGGAGGCCGGGATTCTAACTGAATCCAGTGAAGTTTCTGTATCTGGAGTTCAGCGGCGTCTTCAATGGTAATGATTCGCTCGCCCTCAGGTATGAAGTTTGAAATAATGTTCAGGGTAGTAGTTTTACCGGAACCAGTACCACCGGAAATAATAATATTTTTTCTGGCGATAACACACATTTTAATGAAATCGCCCATGCCTCGTGTGAGAGTATTGAACTTAATAAGTTCGTCAATCCCAAGTACGTCCCTCTTGAACTTACGAATAGTAATACAAGGACCTTTGAGAGCAAGAGGCGGAATAATAGCGTTAACACGGGAGCCATCTTTGAGTCGAGCATCAACTAAAGGAGAACTTTCGTCAATGCGGCGACCAATGGGAGCAACGATGCGTTCGATAACGCCCAATACAGCCTGATCAGAAGAGAAAATTTTCTCACTCAGAGTCAATTTACCACTTCGTTCAACGTAAATCTGGGTTGAATGGTTGACCATAATTTCTGAAATAGAGTCATCCTCAAGGAAATCCTGTAGAGGACCAAGACCAAGAGCTTCATTCAGGACGTCTTTAATAAGTTCATCCTGATCTACAAAGCTGGGAAGCTCGCCGGCGCTGGCCATTTGATCGACTATTTCACAGATAATGGCATCAGTGCGATCCCATAGTTCCTCTTCGGGAATTTCGTCCAGATTCATTCGTCGGAGATCCATTTTTTCGATCAATCGATCATGGATTTTCTTCTGAACCAGAGAAATCTTTTCAAGTTTAGGATCAATTCCACCTTTTTTATTTTTCGCAGGCCCACCACTGGGTTTCGGAGCCTGTTTGGGCTGAGCCGGGGCATGCTGGTGTTGAGGCGGAGCTGCCTGAGCTGCAGGAGGAGCCTGATACGCCGGTGGCGGAGCTGCCTGAGCTGGTGGAGGAGCCTGATACGCCGGTGGTGGAGCTGCCTGAGCTGCAGGGGGAGCTTGATATGCTTGCTGCTGCTGGTAGGGCTGCTGATACGCCGGTGGTGGAGCCGCTTGTGGAGCCGGTGCTTGATATGCTGGTGGCGGAGCTGCCTGAGCTGGTGGTGGTGCCTGTCTTGCCGGAGGAGCCGGTGCTTGATACGCCGGTTCTTCAAGACCAAGATCATCCTCAAGAGCAGGAGGAGCTGGACGACGAGGTGGTGGGCCGCCGGGAGCTGGTCGCGCCGGGGGAGCAGGTCTGGTAGGTGCTGGAGCATCCAGACCAAGGTCATCATCAAGAAGTGGTGACTGCTGTATCGGTGTCGGGGCTGGACGACGAGGTGGTGGGCCACCGGGAGCTGGTCGCGCCGGGGGAGCATCCAGACCAAGGTCGTCATTTCCGAAAAGATCATCATCAAAACCACCTGCTGGAGGAGGTGCCGGTCTACTTCTCGGAGGAGGAGGAGCACTCCCGAAGCCATCATCCATCGCAGGGAAAAGATCATCATCCAGATCTGAAGCTCCACCTCTAATGGGAGGCGGAGGCGGGGCATTTCTCTGAGGAGGTCTTCCACCTGCCGGGGGTGGAGGAGGAGCCTGACGCGGAGGAGGAGCACCTGTCGCCGGCATGTCATCCATACTGTGTGGAATTCCTGAGCCATCTTCTATATAAATCATGAATTCGCCAATGAATACTTTATTGGCACCAGTAATCTGTTTTGGAGCCGTAATCCTGCGACCATCAACATAGGTTCCGTTTGTAGATTGATTATCAAAAATCGTAAACTCGCCATTGCGAACAACTATTTTTGCGTGCATTTTTGAAACATTGGTTTTCGGAAGAATAATCTCATTGCCTTGAACTCTACCGATTTTCAGTTCACCAATATTGTCATCAAAAGTCAATCTTCGGGGCTCGCCGCCTTTTTCCGTTACTATAACAGTGATCATTGAGTGATATCTCCTGTCTACTCAAGTGGATGCAGTTAAGTTAAACATAACTCCACGAAAATATTCACATTGACTTTATTCAAGGAATAAATCCCAATAAAGGTACTTATTGAAATCAAGGAATTTACTTTCAACAAGTTGAATAGATTCCTTCATTTTCAGTTGTTCTGAATGTACTACCGTGGGGGTAAGCATTATTGCAAGAGAAGATTTTTCTTCATTATAGTCACGAGATTTGAAAAGTTCACCGAGAATTGGGATGTGACCGAGAAGAGGGAATTTCCTGACGTTTTTGGAACGATTGTTTTTATAAAGACCACTGATAATAAGTGTTGAACCGTCTTTCATGGTAACAACAGTTTCAACTTTTCGTTTTCTGAATCCTGGATAACCCATAACTGCCAAAGACCAGTCAATATCAGAAACTTCTGTTTTCAGAGTTAAGGTAATGTTACCACGGCTGTTAGCAACAGGCTGAAGTTCAAGCATGATACCAAACTGCTTCCACTCAACGGCGACTGTCGTCTGGGTGATAAGTGGAATTGGAACTTCGCCACCAACCATAAGTTTAGCTTTGCCACCACTACCACATACGAGTTTTGGTTCAGCTAAAATTCTAGCATAGCCTTGCTTGAACAGAAGATTGAGTTTGAAACTCAGAAGTGCTTCAGGGCTTTTAAGGGAAAATCCCATGGTTGTCTGACCGGGTCCTTTAATTGGAACGTTTCCGGTAAATTCACCGCTGAGAACGAGGGCATCGGGAAGTTGAAGCCCAAAGTTCACAAGATTTGATGAACTGACTTCCATAAAACGAACTTTAACCTGAACCTGAGCGCCTTCACCCATGGAAACAAGGTTGTTAACTTTTAGATGCATTGCATCAATAATAGCCTTCAGTTTTTCCATTTCGCCCTTGGAACCAACAGCGCCCTCAATAAAAACTGCACCAGCTACAAGAGTTGCTTTTACTGTGGTCATGCCAGCAGCCTGAAGGGTTTTGTTGATTTCTTCCACGGCACTTGGACGATATTTTGTATAGTTAACAACGTCTTTACCGAATAAGTCAACAGCTTTCATTACTCTGGAATAATCCGCAGCAGTGTAAACATTACCATCAATGACGATTTTTTCACTAACGGGCTTTACATAAACACCTTCGATTTTGTCCAGGAACCCCTGCACTGAACGTACTCGAGGACCGACTTTTCCACTCACAACGTCGATTCTGATACGAACTCTTTCTTTTCCGACGTTTACATACAAGTCTGTCGTACCCGCTCCGATACCGACTACAGTAACCGAATTTGTAGTGGCACTAACGACATCGGCGACTTTGGGATCGAGTATCCGGATGGCCCCGGTGATCTTACCATCAAAACGAATTGTTTCGCTTTGGCCTCCAGTGAGGGAAATGGTCTGGCTGATCTGCTGGGCGGAAGCTATTGAAACCGTAAGCAGAATAGCGCTGATCAAAAAAAGTTTTGCGGTTGAAAATAATGCTTTCACTTTCTCTTCTCCTGTTTACCGTACATGAGTCTGCCAATATGACTGAGTCAGGTCAAGGAAGAAAATACGGTAGCATGTACTTTACAATAAAAATTTGATTTGTGGAATAAATATTTACACTCTAAAAGGCCGTCAGTTTCAAATCATTACCTCAGGATTGAGTTGAAGAACATATGTAGATCTGCTCTTTTCCCGCAATGGGCTTAAATACAAATTAATATCCTCACAGAAATGACCGATATAGATTAACGGGTGGAGAGTTAAGATGTTTAACTTTAGATATATATTTATAATTTTTATTTTCTCATCTGCAATGTTTTATTCCTGTGGCCGCACTTGGACCGGAATCACAGGCCTTCCCGAATGCGGCAATAATAAATGTGAATCCGGAGAAACTTGTTCTTCCTGCCCCGATGACTGCGGAGAGTGCCCTGCCGTTTGCGGAAACGGTGACTGTGAAGAATCAGAAGACTGCTCATCATGCCAGATAGACTGTGGAATCTGCACATGTGGTAATTCCGTATGCGACACCGATGAAACATGCTCCAATTGTCCTGATGATTGCGGGAACTGCCCAGATCCCTGCGGGGACGGAACATGCTCAGTTGATGAGAGTTGCTATAGTTGCCCGATTGATTGTGGGAATTGCCCGGACTGCGGAAATGGGATCTGCGATGCCGGAGAAAGTTGCCTTTCCTGCCCTGTTGATTGTGGAACATGTCCAGAAATCTGCGGGGACGGAAACTGTAACAACACCGAGGATTGTTCAAACTGTCCTGATGATTGCGGGGGCTGTCCTGACACTTGCGGGGACAATACATGTTCCGGTAACGAAACATGCTCTAATTGTCCCAGAGACTGCGGAGTCTGCCCTGGTTGTGGCGATGGCAACTGTAGTGGTGAGGAAACATGCTCCAATTGTATCACGGACTGCGGAACATGCCCCGACACTTGCGGGGACGGGGTATGCGGACCATCGGAAAACTGCTCAGACTGCAACACAGACTGCGGAAATTGCAGTGGCTACTGCGGAGATGGCACATGCTCTCCCCTTGAAAACTGCCTTTCGTGCTCTACTGATTGTGGAAATTGTCAACTTTGCGGCAACGGAACTTGTGATACGTCGGAAAACTGTACGAACTGCAACACAGACTGCGGATTTTGTCCTGACATCTGTGGTGATAACATATGCGGGCAAACGGAAGATTGCAGCGACTGTCCCGTTGATTGTGGCAACTGTCCTGCATTTTGCGGCAACGGAAGATGTGAAACCACTGAGGACTGTTCTACCTGCCCCGATGATTGTGGAATCTGCCCGGATTGCGGGGATGGGACATGTTCGAATGACGAAAACTGCTATTCATGCCCTGTTGATTGTGGAAATTGCAGCGGCATCTGCGGGGACGGTATATGTGAACCAATCGAAAGTTGCCTGAGTTGCGTCACTGACTGCGGTTACTGTACTGAAATATGCGGTGATGGCGTCTGCAGTCCTCTTGAAAGCTGTCTGACCTGCTCTGATGACTGCGGATTATGCCCTGATTCCTGCCGTGATGGAATTTGTGGCCCATCGGAAACCTGCGCCAGTTGTCCTGATGATTGCGGGATCTGCGCCAATTGCGGAAATGGGATCTGTGAAGCTTCTGAAACCTGCAGCATGTGCCCGGGAGACTGCGGTTATTGTCCACCAAGGTGCGGTGATGGTGTCTGTAATGCTTCAGAAAGCTGCGTAACATGCACTTCAGACTGTGGAAACTGTAATTTTACATGCGGCGATGGCATTTGTTCAAATTCAGAATCCTGTTCCAGTTGCAGTTGGGACTGCGGAAATTGTCCTGATGTTTGCGGTGATGGCAAATGCGGCTCTACCGAAAGTTGTGCCGCATGCCCTGCAGACTGCGGCTCATGTGGAGATGTGTGTGGAGATAGAATCTGCGGTCTGTCCGAAAACTGCGCCACTTGCCCCGGGGATTGTGGAGTTTGTGATCATTATTGTGGTGATTCCGTATGTGACACATCGGGAACTCCATCGGAAAATTGCAATACCTGTCCCCTGGATTGCGGTTCATGTGCTTCATGTGGAGATGGACAATGTTCAGGAGTAGAGACTTGTAATTCCTGCCCACAGGATTGTGGCACATGTGATAGCGTCTGTGGTAATTTTATATGCGAACTTGAGGAAAGCTGCCTCTCCTGTCCGGAGGATTGCGGCGATTGCAGTTCCACCTGCGGAGATGGTATTTGCGAAGGCAGCATTGAAACCTGTAAGTCCTGCCCTGCAGACTGCGGCACTTGCCCGGCCAGATGCGGTAATCTAATCTGTGAAAACGGAGAAGCCTGCAGTTCATGTCCCCTGGATTGCGGACCCTGTGCTCCCCTGTGTGGGGATGGTATCTGCGATTTTGCTGAAAGTTGCAGTTCATGCCCCGATGATTGTGGCAGTTGCCCTTCGATCTGCGGTAACCTTATCTGTGAAGAAGGCGAAAGTTGCTCCAGTTGCAGAGGGGACTGTGGAATATGTCCCGGGTGTGGAGATGAAACATGTTCTGAAACAGAAAACTGCCGCACTTGTCCGGAGGATTGCGAAAATCCATTATGCTCCGATAGTTGTGGTGATGGCTATTGCACTGGAGCCGAGTCCTGCGAAAACTGTCCCGCCGATTGCGGTACATGTAAATTGTGCGGGGATGGGGTCTGTTCCTTCGGTGAAAACTGCCTTAACTGCAAAGCGGACTGTGGGTATTGTCCCGCAAGTTGCGGGGATGGAATATGTTCATATTCAGAAAGTTGTTCAAGTTGTAGTGCCGACTGTGGCATATGTACTCCCGTGTGTGGGGATGGATACTGCAATGGTTCTGAAAATTGTTCTTCCTGCATAGCCGACTGTGGTTATTGTCCTGAATGTGGAGATGACACCTGCGATGCCGGTGAATCATGTATTTCATGTCCCTGGGATTGCGGTTTCTGTGAAGACACCTGTGGGGATGGTCTTTGCGGTCGTACTGAAAACTGTCAAATCTGTGAGGATGATTGTGGAATATGTACTGATGTCTGCGGTGACGGAATATGTGGCTATACCGAAACCTGTTCAAGTTGCGAAGATGATTGTGGTGAATGTCCTGATTACTGCGGAGATCAGCGATGTGGTCCAGCGGAAGATTGTAAGCGATGCTCCAAAGACTGTGGTACGTGCCCTGCGGCTTGCGGGGATGGGATCTGTTCCCGAAAGGAAACATGTCTTTCCTGCCCGGGGGATTGCGGAACATGCCCTGCATGTGGTGACGGACTTTGCAAATCTCCGGAAAATTGTGTCCTTTGCCCCGCTGACTGTGGTTTTTGTGCGGATGTTTGTGGGGATGGGTACTGTGGGCTGACGGAAAGTTGCGAAACATGCACAATGGACTGCGGAAATTGTGGAGATGTTTGTGGGGATGGGCAATGTGGACCGGCGGAGAGCTGCATCAGTTGCCCCGAAGATTGTAATACATGCAGTGAAGTCTGCGGCGATGGGCAATGTAACTCACCGGAAACGGAAATCTCCTGTCCAAAAGATTGTCTATAGCTACTAAATAAAATTAAATATGATTGTTCCTTAATCCTACATTATTGATTTCGTTATCACTCTTTGTCTTAAACCTTCAGCTAGCGTCAAATTAACTTCTGTGATAAAAATCTACCCATGATAAATTCCTTACTTATTCTTATAGTGCCCGCAATCTCGAATTCGCCTCACGCACATGAGGATGATTTTCCTGTTCTGGCTCTTAATGCAAAACAGAGAGCCGCACTGATTGCTGACCTGGACAATTCCAGTATTCACAACCGGATAAAAGCAGCATCCCGAATCGGGTCTGAAAAATTGAAGAGTGCCGTTCCGCATCTCATCAGCAGGCTAAAAGATGCTAATCCTATGGTAAGGGGTGAAGTCATTAAGGCACTTGGCGAACTGAAAGTTAAATCCACAGCGATTTCTATCTACAGATTGCTACTGCATGATCCCAGCCCGCTTGTACGTGCTAACAGTGCAATTGCTCTGGGTAAAATGGAATATCGTGATGCGATACCTGCCATTATCCCGCTGCTGGATCGTCCTGACATCCGGGAAAGACTAGCCGCTATTGAAGCTCTTGGAAAGCTCGGAGGACCAAAAGCATTCAGACTTCTAACGGGGAAACTTTCCAGTCCTTCTTTTGAAGTCAGGGCAGCGGCACTTAAAGCTCTGGCAGGTTTAAAAGACAAAAAAGCCGTTTTTTACCTCCGAAAGTACTTCGAAACTGGTCATCCTCAATTGAAGAGAGCGGCCCTGACTGCCCTTGTAAAGTTGAATCCATCATTTTTGAAAGACAAACTTAAACCACTTCTCGCCGCAAAAGAAGATGATCTGCGCCTGGCAGTCCTTGATGCCATCGGAGAGGTTGGTTGTGACTCATGTCAGGAAGAGATTATTGCCCTCATAAAAAATGGAAATGACAGGATAAGTGTTAAGGCTGCCTCAGTTGCAGCCTATCTCAACCTCAGAAATGCTATTCCAGATGTTATTTCACGTTTAAGGCTTAATCCTGCCACAAGGGCCCGAATGGGTTATCTATGGGCCTGTGCCAGACTCGGAGGAATGGATTGTGTAAAGGATTCACTATATTTTCTTGAAAGCTCCGTCCCGGAACAGCGGCTTCTTGCCCTCAGGGCTCTTCGTATCCTGAGACCAGCCTATGCGGACCTCAAAAACAGAGTCTATCATCTTATCCATGACAACAATTTGAATGTGGCCTCTGAAGTTATAGAACTTTTAAGCGAATATGGCGACAGACGATTTTCAAAAGATCGTAAACTTATAGAAACAAAGTCCATTATTTTAACTGGTGCTCTTGCTCGAAGCCTCCGATGGACTGCAGATTATAATGAGCCCTTCGTAACTAATATCTCCCGATGGCTCATGAGTGATAATACAAGAGTAAAAGAGAATGGTGTTTTTGCCGCTGCTTTTGTGAAAAATAAAAACCACACAGGGAGACTTTTGAGCCTGCTATACACTCAGGATGAAAGCCTCAAAATCCATGTTTTGAGTGCTTTAGCAATGCTTGATATTCCCTGGGCGGGTCCCGCACTTGAATATGTTTTGAAAAAAGAAACAGACAAACGTGTAGTGGCACTAGTGTGGCTGGCTTTAAGTCGCATAAGTTGGAGTCCCGCCTTTGAAGTAAGACTTATTACCGCCGCCGCGGAAGCGGGAAAAAACAATGATGATTATATCAATTTTATATATGCTGCTGCTTTAATGGCCAGTCGGAAAACCGAGCATCGAACGGCTTTCAATCAGGCATTTCAGCGAATTTTCTTTCATGGCCGAAACAGTGTTGATAAAGAGTTCCTCATCGATTTGCTTAATGTCTTCGGAAAAAGAACGGCATCGATGCTTTTTCAAAAAATTGTAACCAGTGAACTTCACAGAGTAAGAGTTCATTCCATGAGGTATCTTGCCCGTTTTATGGACTACACTCCTGAAGTATCATTTAATAACGATTCTTCAAAAACCAGCAATGCCAAGGCGGTTGTAAAAGACAATAACCTCAAATTACCTTTCGATAATCAGAAAGATGACTCTCGAGGTTGTTCCTGTCGCAACTCGCGGGATAATAACGCTTTGAGACCACTTGCTGTACTTTTCATTGCCATTTTAGCTGCGATGTCCGTCTCAAGAAGAAGAATTAGAAAATGAAATCGGATTCCATCGGCGAAAGAAAAAACCGGCATTTCTTTTATTTTACAAACCACGACTATCCAGATACCAATCTTTTTGACTGCATTAAGCTTTTCAACAATCCTTTATGTGACATCGACCTCGACAATGTTGATACATCACTTAACTTTTTAACTTACTCACTTTCATTCCCTTTGATGATCGCATCAATCACGGGAGGTACGAGTGAGGTAGGATCCTTCAACGAAGATATTTCCCAGGCTGCTTCTGATTTTCGCCTGCCTCTTAGTTGCGGAAGTATACGTATCGCTCTCGAAAACCCGAATCTGACTTCTGCTTTTAAGTTAAAAAAAAGTGGAATCCCTTTTTATGCCGCAAATATTGGAGCAGCAACTCTATCAAGTATTGATCTATCTGCCCTGGATTCGTTCCTTCATGACATTGAAGCTGATATACTTTTTATCCATTTCAATAGACTGCAGGAGCTGGCTCAAGCTGGTGGAGATCGTTGTTTTGACAAGACATTAACAACACTGAAGACGGCTTCTGAAAAACTGCATACGCCAATAATTCTAAAAGAAACAGGCTGGGGATTCGGGCCTCAATCCTGGCTTCGTGCTCTTGAGTTGGGTGCCTGCGCTCTGGATACTGGTGGCAGTGGTGGCACGGATTTTCTTTCCATCGAACTCGATTACAATTCTGATCTTATCGAAACCATGGCTCCTTTTTCAAATTGGGGTGTACCAACTCCTGCCTGCTTACTTATGAACAAAAATAAATCGCTTCCCTTGATTGCCGGCGGCGGTATCCGAAACGGACTCGATGTTTTCAAATCTCTGGTTATTGGAGCATCCTTGGCGTCCATTGCCGGAACAGCGGTGAAAGCCTGGATTGATGGTGGTTTGGCCGGTCTTCTCAACCACATAACTGAAATAATAAATCAATTCCGCATGGCAATGGTTCTTACGGGGTCAAATTCCGTTTCTGATATCTGCAATCTACCTTTTTCCATTGGAGAACCTCTTTCCGGATTTCTGAATGTCACAAATCAAAACTGAATCTCTGTTTTTTCCCGGGAAAGTCATTCTATTTGGAGAACACAGTATTCTTTATGGCTCTCATGGCCTCAGTGTTCCGGTCTCATCGGGAATATATTTAAAAAGTAAATCTTCCACGACTTTTAAAGTATTTTTAAACGGCAAATCAATTGAATCTAATGCGGATATCAGGAATGCAATTACTATCCTGGAAACTCACGGGTGCCGGCCTGCAGAAATTGAAATTATTTCACATATACCACCCGGTGCCGGCCTCGGTTTTTCTGCTGCTTTAAGTGCAGGATTTGCCTCGATGTGTCTTAAAAAGAATCCAGAAATCTCTGAACTGAACGGGCTTTCCTTTGAATTTGAAAAAATTTTCCACGGGCGTCCATCGGGTCTTGACAACGCAACAGTTGTATATAACTCAGGTATTATATATACATCCACACCTCATGAATTGTGCGTTGCTGGTGATCTTAAAAAGATAAGTGCCAACTTCTATCTGTTTGATTTTCGTCTTCCTCCGAATTTAGCTCTTGCTGTAAGTTTCAGTGGAAACACCTCCCTCACGAAAGAAATGATTGAAAAGGTCCGTAAACATCCACCGGATAAACTTTCCTTATTCACAAAGAAAATAAATGCTCTGATGGAGAATTTTCTTGTTTTCTACCAATCCCTTGATTTCATAAATATGGGTAAATGCCTTACAGACGCACATTATGAACTTGCAGCCACTGGGATTTCTACTCCCCATCTTGATTTACTTGTTGATTCTGCGTTGAACGCAGGAGCCCTCGGAGCAAAGCTTACGGGAAAAGGAGGGGGAGGTTGTGTTGTTGCTCTGATTCCCGAAAAAAATCTCACAGATCTTGGCATTTCCTGGGGAAAAGCCGGTGCAGTCCTTGTTTCCCCCCTCAAACATTCTCCCTGATCCCTCTTTCCACAACACTGTTTATCATTTCAATTTTTCAAAAAACCGTTAAAACTTCGTTGCTTTTGGGTTAATTACTGGTAAATTAGCAAAGTATCTTACATTTTACCCGGGAGATTTTCATGCTTACCAAAACACGTATTATTTCACTGGTTTCCTGCTTGTTTATGCTGTCCTGCGCTGAGGGCAATACAAGTAACAATTCCAATAATATTAATAACTCCAACAATAGCAACAATATAAATAACACTAACAACACTAACATTAACAACACAAACAATACTAACAACACAAATTGCACGAATGAATGTAACATTGGTACCAGTTACTGCGAAGGAGCCGTTGTCACAACCTGTCAGACAGGAATTTCCGGCTGTTTAGAATGGATTGCAGGAACTGATTGTGCCGAATCTTCCATGGTATGTATCCTTAATGGAGGTAATGCCGAATGCTCAGTTAACTGTCAGGATCAATGCACTGAAGGAGCTACTGTTTGTCAGGATTCAGTCCTGCGCGTCTGTGAAACCCAGGCAAGTGGATGTCTTGATTTCTCCGATTCTGAAGACTGTGCTGACTCCCTCAGAATTTGCGGTGACGTTGGAGGCGTTGCTGCCTGCATGTGCAATGATTCTTGCACTGAAGGCATCTGTAACGGAACTTCTTCTTCGGATTGCGTCGCTGATTCATGGGGTTGCTATCACCTTGATACAGCAATTGATTGTGCCCTGACTAACCAGATTTGTCAGGTAAACGGACTTAATGCTGACTGCGTATGTGATGACCAGTGCACTTCCGGTACTTCTCAGTGTAGCGGGACCGTCATTCAAACATGCACCGCGGATGGTAACGGATGCCTCGACTGGTCCAGTGGCACTGATTGCGCCTCGACATCTCAAATCTGTACTCTTAATGGTTCGACAGCGGAATGCACTACACCAACAGGCCCCGTAACCCTGCTTTCAGAAAATTTTGATGGCACATGGGTTCCCACTGGTTGGTCCGTATATGATGGAGCTGATATAGGCACATGGGTAAAATGTACATCCACAAGTTGCGAAGGTTATGATCTTTTCACGCTGAAAAGCAATGGTGTGGCCTACGTAAACAGTGATGACTTCGCTGATTTTGAAGAGGGACTTTCTTCTCCCACATTCAACTGCACTGGTTATTCAACTGTTACCCTGGAGTTTGATCACTATTTCAAGTATTATCAGGATGCCCTGGGGCGAATAGATATCAGCACCAACGGAGGATCCACATGGACAACGGGCATCAGGCAGTGGTCTTCAAATACATACAATGTACATGAAACCATTGATATAAGTTCTTATGCCGCAAATCAGGCAAATGTTAAAATTCGTTTTTACTACATTGCATATTTCGACTGGTACTGGATTGTGGACAATGTAACAGTTACCGCCCAGTAAACATCTTTTCTGTCATTAGTTTCCGTCCTGGACTTTTATTCTTTCAAAAACATATAAGTAATACAGTTGTAAACGATTACATCGTACTTCCGACTTCGGTTTCTCAATTTATAAATGCCTTCTTTATTACAACCGGAGCAACTGTAACCCATATTATGCTTTTTATAACATCCCAGGGAATAAAAGAGAGGTCTTCTGAATGCCGGAGATACAGGAATTAGAGGAAGACAACAATCATTAAGTCCGGGATCTTCCCCTTGCTCAATCCATTGATACAGCGATATAAGCCTTCCATCAGACAATGATGCATAAAAACGACAGGCATGATAATTGGCTGTATAGAGATAAATATCACCAAAGAATAATATATCCTTGTATTTCTCAATAAGCGACAACTGAGATATATTATTGATTCCAATAATATATTTGCGTTTTTTGTCTGTTTCCAGCAGATTTGCCAGTTCTTCATAATAATTATCATTATCTTTAACCACTGGTTTTAATGGAATAAATGTAATATTATCATGAGTTTTAAGATGTTCCGGATTTTTTAGATGAAAAATGTCAGCAAAAGGTAGTAATTCTGTCAATTCGCCCTGAACTGGAGTAGATGGATTGATTCGATGACGTTCTTTCAGGATTTCAATAATTTCTGATGTCTCCGAGAGATGTAAAACCGCCAAATCCGAATCAGCAGGCACATGTGATTTCTCAAGTTCGTTACGAAATGCTTCAGAAAAAGCACTTATAAAACTCCGACGAATAATTTTTAATTGAGAAGGAGGAACAAAAAGCCTGTCATCGGCATATTGTGTATGATTATGTATCTCAATATCATTTATCTCAAATAAGTTTTCTTCTTCCCGGCTCTTCAATTGCTTCAAAAAGAGGGATTTAACATCTGGAATGGAATTTCTGGACTCCTCTGTAATTACAGGTTCTTTTATCACAGTTTGAACCTTACCAACAAGTTGACCATCCATTTCAATATAATCACTGTATATATTCATTCTGGCTTTTATGGGAACAAAATATGGAGGCAGTGAAGACTCTTTAATAGTCTTCATATCAAGATTGCGATGGCTTATCTGATGGATTAGTGTACCCTTTGCCGGGATAAATGATGTAAAAACTGTTGCTTTCTGCCCTTTTTCCAACCAACGAACTTCTCTACCAGAGGCATTTTTCAAATTTTCAACGGAAACCCTGACGCCTTCAAGATCATCGGCGTTACGAAAAAACATCAGACCATCTTTCAAGGCAAGGGTATTTTTTAGAAGAATGTTGAAACTTCGGGAAGAGGCGGCTTCCACAGTGCCAAGTTCTATACCACGATGGGAAGCCCATCGATTGAAAATAAGATCCTTTCCGGATGGAGATGATAAATATGCTGTAGAGTTATATCTTTCATATATCAAGGCCAGATCGCGTTTCAGTAACTCTACTTTTTCTTCGGGCTCACCGGATAATACGGCACGGTATAAAGCTGAGGAAAGATAGCTGTATTCTGGCGATTTCATGCGTCCTTCAATTTTGAGACTGTCAACTCCAATATCTGCCAGTGTTTTAACTTCATTATAATATCCCAAATCACGGCAAGAAAATTGATATCGCTTAACACCATCTTCCTGTGTATAATAATCACGACACATTTGAATACATTCTCCGCGATTTGCACTTCGATTTGCAATGTATCCACTTGCCAGACATATCCCCGAAAACGAGTAACACAAAGCCCCATGGATAAAGACTTCCAGTTCCATGTCCGGGCAGTTGTTCCTGATGGTTCTGATGTCACTGAGCGTAAGCTCCCTTGAAAGGACTACCCGGGATACGCCCTGATCCTTAAGGAGCCTCAAGCCAGCGGTATTGTGCACAGCCATTTGTGTGGAAGCATGAATAGCAATGTCTGGATAATACTTTCCCAGTATCCGAATCATACCGGCATCCTGCACAATTACAGCATCGGGACTTAGAAAAGAAATCATATATAAATTATCAAAAAGCCGTCTTAATTCGTCTTCACGAATAATTGTATTTATCGCGATGTATATCTTTTTACCCTCTTGCTCTGCCCTGTATTTAAGCTTTCTAAGATGCTCAAATGTAAAATTCGTAGCAAAGCGACGGGCACTGAAATCAGATAATCCTAGATAAACACCATCTGCGCCACCATCAAAGGCATAAATACCCGATTCAAGGGAACCTGCGGGCGCTAAAAGCTCCGGTTTCTTTTTTAGATTCGGGGCAGAATTTTTATCATTTAAAGTCTTTTGCATATTTTAAACTCCGGACAGAGAACATCGTAAAGTTAGTGGCCTGAATTTGCTATCTTGTCTTAAAAAGTTATAGAAAACGGTGTATTTTCGAGTTTCAGGACAGTAACTAAGTAGGCAGGATTTCATTTTTCAATCTGCTGGCGAACAAAAACAACACTTGAATTATCACAGCGGATTGCCTTCAAATCTTTAAAACGCGCCAGGAAAATACGTGTGTAATCAGAAAAGACTTTTTCCGCAGACGTTTCGCAACTGAGGATGACTATCTTTTCCAGGGTAGACCTTTCAATTGTCACCATATCGGCCTTTTTCTGTGTATAACGGTGTATAGCGTTGTATCTTGCCATAAGTTGAGGGACAATCTTCGGATTTGTTTTACGCTGGCCGAACAACTCGTCAGTTTCCCGGAGAACTTCTTTAAATCCATTGGCTTTTATAGCTTTATCAACATCATCCCGCGTCATCAGAATCTGGTAATTGCTTTTTGGAGAATCTTTTACGGATTTCTTTGTGGAACTTGATTTGGAAGAGGGTTTGTTAATCAGATTTTTAATAGGCTCGCGGAAAATAACAGCTATTACAATAAAAAGGATGGAAATCCCCACAAGCATCAGGACAAAACTCTTTCCAGATTTTACCGTGACAATGGAAGGGCGTGAATCCTTTTTCGAATTCATAACTTTTTCCAGAATTGCCAGATTTGGATCCATGTCTTTGGATTTCACAGGTTCAAAATCCATGGAAGGCAGACGGCCCTCTTCACTCTTTTGCATTTCAACGGTTTTATTGCCGGAAACCGCTGAAGGTACTCCTGAGACAGGATTATTTGAAGCACTGTGATGAGAGGATGAACCGGAAGCGGAACCGGAAGATGAAGTTGAGGCCTGCATTGGTTTTGAAACGGGTTTTCGACCCAGCTTATCAATGGCAATGGCAAGGGTATCACCGTTTTCAACGTCTCCCGCATTGTCCGCAATTTCCGTAAGTTCATAAAGAGCGTCATCACTTCCGATTACGCGTATAAATCGTTCGGACACATGAGCCAGCGGATCCTTTTTAATTCGGAGAAGGCAGTTTCGAGCCTCGTGCAGAGTCATTCTTTTATAACGATCTGAATTCAAATTTATGCGAATCCAGTGACCGATTGCTGTATTTTCAAAATTTCCGAGATTGTACTCCTGCTTCATGATCCTGATCATTGAAGCGTTCATATCTCCTGGAACTTCCAACTGGTTTTCACCAAGCAGACCGAACATCATGGTTCCTGCCATAGAAAAAACATCATCCCGCTCGTCAAAAATATCAATGCTCACACCGGGTGCGGTATATCCTGGAGTCCCCGTCATAATTCCGCTGACCATTGTGAGAGAAGTATTCTGTTCGTTTTCGATAACCTTGGAGTTTCCGAAGTCGATAAGAACTGCATTCAAATAGGTTTTTTCATCCAGACCGGTTTTCTCACGGATAATAATGTTGGCGGGTTTGAGATCCCGATGGACCATACCGTATTCCCGGTACATGCTGCAAAGGGCATCCATTACATCGATAATTATGCCGATAAGTTTTCCCGGAGAAAGAAACCCACCTGCCTTCCGGACGTAATCTTCCATATCCTGCCCGTCAATAAAATCCATGACGAGATAAGCGGTTTTTTCATTTTCCCAGTAATCCACATAGGAAACAATATTGGGATGGCGGGCCCGTCGGAGAAGTCTGGCTTCCCGTCGAAAACGATCCAGAGCGTCGTGCGTTGGCGGATCAGCTTTATTAAAAACTTTTATGGCAACTTCCACATTCTCGCCAACAACCGATGTCTGACCAAGAAAAACTTCACCCATTCCCCCTTCACCGATTTTACTTATCAGTTTGTAGTTCCGGGAGAGCTTGAGAGCACTCGATTCTTCCATAACTCCAGTAATTGGTTGATCAAAATCCATTCAGAAAAGTACTCCTATTTCAGGTGCGTGCCGAAAAGTATAGGGCACAAGGCCCATATATAACACAAGAGACAATCGGCACAGAATTAAATTGTATAAGAATAAAAAATTCGTGTCCTGAAATTCAATTTTTATCAAAATTGAGCATGTTTACGAAAACATGCCATTCAGGTAAGCTATTCGCAAAGCGAATGCGGTAGAGAACACTACAATAATTTCAAGTTCATCATTCTTAATGTCCTGTGTTGAGTTTCGTCCTGAATTTGAAAACCTGTATTACAGGACATTAACTAAAAAAATTAACAATCGAAATTGGTCTTGGAAAAATATATATAACCTGCTAAAAAGCTGATGCTGCTCCTGCAGGTCATAGATTTCGATTAAGGCTTATCAAATGTCCGATTCCCGTCACAATTTCCTCGCACATACCCCAGTATGGAAGCTCCTGATTCAGTTGAGTGCTCCGGCAACCGTTGGTATGATAGTTGGCGCTTTATATAATATTGTTGATACTATTTTCGTTGGCCGTTTTGTTGGTACTGATGCCATAAGCGCCCTTACCGTTGTCTTCCCATTTCAACTTTTTGTAATGGCCGTGGCTCAGGCAATCGGCATGGGTGGAGCATCCATAATCAGCCGCAGTCTTGGAGCCCGTGATGAAGACACCGGGGAAAAAGCCCTCGGTAACATAATTACAATGGTCTTCTTTTCCGGAGCATTTTTTATAGCGATGGCGGCCATATTTATGCAGCCAATGCTCCGGCTGTTCGGTGCCCAGAAAGAATTTATAGGCTTAAGTACGGATTATCTGCGTATAGTTTTGCCAGGAAACTTCCTTTTTATCTTCACAGTGGCTCTCAATAACGTGATCCGTGCCGAAGGAAATGCCCGCATTGCGATGTTCACAATGATGGTGGGAGCGGGACTCAATATGCTTTTAGATCCGCTCTTTATTTACACTTTTAACATGGGAATAAAGGGGGCCGCCTGGGCAACTCTTGCGGGACAGATATCTGGTTTCATCTTCGTATTCTGGTTTTTCCTCAGCAAAAAAAGCATTCTCCACATCCGTCTTTCCAAAATGCGCCTGGAAAAACCCATTGTCCGGGAAACCCTTGCCATGGGAGCGGGCGCCTTCGTTCGGCAGTTCGCAGGCAGTATCATTGCTGTTATAATAAACAACCTTATAGCCATCCATGGTTCTTCTGTGTATATAGCCGCCTTTGGTATTATTCACAGGCTCCTCAGTTTGCTTTTCATGCCCTTGTTCGGCATCAGTCAGGGGCTTGCACCCATTGTGGGCTACAGTTACGGCGCTAAAAACTACCACCGGGCCCGACAGGCAGTTATGCTGGCCATTAAGTGGAGTACATATATTTCCGTGGCGGGTTTCGTA
The DNA here is from genome assembly GCA_018821305.1 of Myxococcota bacterium. Taxonomy (GTDB): domain Bacteria; phylum Myxococcota_A; class Polyangia; order HGW-17; family HGW-17; genus JAHJMN01. Next base: position 4,201 of record JAHJMN010000213.1, on the reverse strand, counting down.
ATAATTATGCTGTTTCCCCATGCTCTTATGGCAGTGTTTTCAAAGGATGCAGAGCTCATCGAGCGTGGTGCCGCCGTCATGCGCATTACCTGTCTTGCTTTTCCGCTATTGGGAGTTCAAATCGTAGGCAGCGTCCTGTTCATGGCAACGGGAAAAGCACTTCCCAGCTTCATTCTGTCTATTGCACGACAGATTCTGTTTTTGCTTCCCATGGTACTGATCCTGTCCTCTGTAATGGGATTAAAAGGCATCTGGTACTCCTTCCCCCTTTCCGATCTTCTCGCCTTTGCCGTCACTGTGTACATGATGCTCAGGGAACTGAATACCTTCAAATCAAGCGATCAGCATTGATTCTAGACTCAATGCTGATCGGATAGTGAACTTCCGAGTAAATTAGTCAATAAATACAGTTTTATATAATGATTACAGGCAGACAGGAATTCAGGAAAACAGGGGTCAGGAACAGGGCGTTTACTTTGTCTGACTCCCTGAATATTTTTACTAATACTTATTATTCTTGTTTTTGTTAACAATATCAACTAATACGCATTAACCGATCAGCATTGATTCTAGACTGCTTCATAATCTACCATTTGCTTACATTTTTTCGTCGAGGCTTTTTGTCCTCTTGATGTGAGACAGGGTGGGTACAGCTCCGGATACGATATCCTGAATCTGATCAAGGGTCCATTTACCGCTGTTTCGCAGAATCTGCATCTTTTCAAGGGTGAGCCCGAGTCTGGTTCGGTCATCAAACGAGAGCATATCTTTATGAACGATCCCGATACCTGAAAACCGCTTCAGATCGACCTTTCCCTGTTCCTCCTCCGTATAAAATTCCTCAAAATCTTTCTCTCCGCTGGTATCTGAAGGACCAAAACAGCAGGGCCATTGCGCATCGTCACTTTTGCGGGTTCTTGCGTACTCCGCTGCTTCATGAGGGTCATCAAACTCGATAGGACGCAGACCATAATGCTCAAGTACCGTAACGGCAATGCGGTCAAAGGTCATCATATCTTCGGCAGGAGAAAGTGAAGGAAACAAAATTTCTCCGTTCCCTGCGGTAAAACATGACAGGACGCAGAGTTCTCCCCCTTCCTCGGGGCTCAAAAAGTACCGCCGAACGTCATTGGGGGCACTAAGCGGCTGATTCTTTTCCATACGTTTTAAAAACCCATGGAGTAGACTTCCATCGGAGAAGGCCACGTTTGCAAAACGACTGGAACTAACATGAATGCGGTCCGAAGCTGCCACCATTACCTGTTCCATGAGGTATTTTGTGGCCCCCATCAGGCTAGCGGGGTTTACGGATTTGTCGGTGGAAACACTGTAGAAATTGGATCCCGGCCACACGCTGGCCATAAAGTCAACCATATCCGCTACCGCGGCGGTATTTGTATGAAACATGCGCATCATCGTATACGGATCCCGCTCACTTCGCACGTGCTTCAAAGCGGAGAAATTCGCTACGTAATCACAACGTTCAAGCGTATTAATCCATGCTTCAAATTCCCTCGTTCCCGTGGCGATGGCAAGGGTCTGAAAGTTGCAGTTGGTATCAGGATTCGATCGAAGATCCCGCACGAGCTCCACAAGATTGTTTTCCGACGGATCCACCAGGTACATCATTTTCGGTTTAAAAGCCGCCACCAGACGCACGAAGGCACTTCCAATGGACCCAGCGGCCCCCGTTACTACAATCCTGGATTTCCTAATTTTTTCAAGTATCTGCTGGTGCTTTGAAGTGAGATCTGCCGCAAAAATACTTTTTTCTCTCCCTAAAACCCGAGCCATGAGTTTCTGATCCATCGTAAACTCCTACCACACTGCAGTGGAATAAAAACTGCTTTGTGGTTGTTTTCACAAATCGCATAGTTTGGTCTTTTTCCGGAATCCGACTGTGGATTTCCAGCGTCCGAACCATGCACTGCATACTGTCTTTATTCGGTCAAGAGAAAGAAAAGTTTATTGTTTTTTTTACGAAGGATGTGAAATGAATACTTCTCCTCTTATGCTTAATGACGATCTTAAAAACCTTGTTTACCAAAGCATTTCCGATGCGGCATCTTTAGATACTTTCTCGCACACGGAGCTTGATCCACTTCACTGGTGCAGCCCGGAAGGTAAAATGCTTCGGTCAGCAATCGTTTATGCCGTTGCAGGTAATCATACAGATCCCGCAGTAACGGACTGTGCTGCCGCTGTACACCTGATTCACAGTGCATCCCTGATTCTGGATGACATTCACGATTCCGATACAGTGCGCCATTTAAAACCCAGCTGCTGGGTTATTACCGGGACGAATCAGGCGATGAATCTCGGTAACTTTCTGTTTACGAGCGCTCTGAAACTCCTCATGAACACCCAAACGGATGCACAAACGCGACTTAGTCTGGTTTCCAAAGCAGTAGAGTGTATCGGCCATATGATTGAGGGTCAGATGATGGATCTCCACTTTTCCGATTCCAATCGTTCCTCAGACTATTATATGCGCTGCATAAGAGGGAAAACTGGTGCTCTTTTCGGACTTAGTTACATCCTCCCAGCTATTCTGATGGGTGTCGAGCCCACTATCCGGAAAACAGCAACCGAACATTTTACGGATCTGGGATCAGCATATCAACTCTCCGACGACATCATTGATATGGAAGGGCGTAAGGAAACCCGTCAGAAGAATTCCGACATTCTTCGGGGCCGCTGCACCATTGCCTCCTGCGTGCCGTTTGTAAATGAAGGACTCCCAACAGTGATCAATTTCATGGATGAATACCTCAGGACCATAAATCAGAAGGCTCTGGAGCTTCCGGTGATTGTTCAGGAGCTTTCCAGCGAATTTAATGCAATGTTTCTCAACCGTTCAAGTGATCGCTTCTATAAATTATAAAAGGCACCCCAATGCTTAAAAACATTCTTATTTCCACCCGCTCTCCGTTCGTTGCCGCAACTTTTGCGAACATTGTTTTTACAACAGTTCTCGCGCATCTGTGCAGTTACGGCATACCAATACCACTTTTTATCGCAGTCGCCACAGGGGTTTTGTTCCTTCATCTCGGAGCAAACACAGCCAACGACTACTACGACTGGGACAACTCAGATAAGTTTAACCGCAACGCAAGTCCTTTCAACGGCGGAAGCCGCAATAATCCTCAGAATGTATTTTCACGCGGGACTTTCCTCACTTTTACTGTCATTTTTTTTGTCGCTGCTGCGGTTTTAGGGCTCTTTGTGATGTTAAAATACCATCGTAATCTCATTCCCATTTATGGTCTTGGGGGGCTTTTCCTGGGATTTCTCTATTCCGGTCCCCGGGGAGGGCTTCAATCCCGCGGTCTTGGGGAACTGGCCATTTTTGCCGCCTTTGGTCCTGTTCTAAGTGCGGGGATCTTCTATGCTCTCACTGGCACAACGGGATTAACGGGATTTATCGCCGGCATTCCCGGGGGAGCAGCAGTTTTGAACATCCTGCTGATAAACGAAATACCCGACGAGGATGCGGATCGTCTTGGTGGCAAAAATAACTTTAATGTCCGTTTCGGTCACCGGAAAACCTTAATGTTTGCAGTTTTTAACGACCTGATTGCCGCCGCAGCCGCTTTTCTCCTGTTTTTTTTCGGGATTCTTCCCATAATCCCCCTCGTTATTCTTTCGGTAATCTTTATTGTCCATGCAGTTTTAATTGTGAGAAAATTCGGCGATAAGACTGCAATACCGAATCTGCAGAAGTTAACCATAACAGCTCAAGCTATCGCTCTCCTCACCGCCTCCGCCGCTGCTGTCATCTAAAACCAATGCTGCTCGGTTAGCGAATTTCAAGTAAAATAATTAATAAATACAACACTATTTATTAACTACAGGTAGACAGGCATTCAGGAAATCAGGGGCAGGCGCAAGACGTTTACATTGAAGGTTGTGCTAAATTTATTGATTGAATGAGCCGCCATTACATGGCTTGTGGGTTCGCTGCATTTTTACCAGGGGTTCAGATGCGTTGCATCCCTCACCCCTGGCTACTCCAAGATAGTGTCATTTCATGACGAGCGGGTTCTGGGCCTTACCGGCCCATCACCCTTGACTAAAAAGCCAGCGTTTATTCGTGATGATCATGAGTATGAAATTCTTTATCAAGTAATGATTTACTGAATATAAATGACCCCTGATTCCCTGTTCCTGAATCTGTTTCTGTTTCTGTTTCGGATTCCCT
>JAHJMN010000212.1 GCA_018821305.1 Myxococcota bacterium | reverse complement strand
TGTATATGCAAATACTGAATTGAAATCGATCTTGACCGCTTACGAAAGCGGTCTTTATGCCACAAAAACACTCACCTTCAAAGTAAACGCCCTGCTCCTGACCCCTGTTTTCCTGAATTCCTGTCTGCCTGTAATTATTATACAAGATTGTATTTATTGACTAATTCACTCGGAAGTTCACTAACCGAACAGCATTGAGTCTAGTGCAGGTTGTAATTTGATTTTCTGCTTTTATTCGTTTGGAACGCCGTTGATATTTCCGTGAATATCATAAAGTCGGAGGAATCTGCGGATTGAAGTTTTTGCCCGGCTGGTTTCTGCATCATGTTCAATATCGAAGAATTTCATTCCCATCCGGGATACTTTACCTTCATTCTGGTGAACCCAGACTACTTCTCCACGAATTTTTACACTTGCGGTGGAATTGGGAAGTCGGAAGTTAACTAAAAGCCTGCTTCCCGCCGGAGGAGTAGCTGTACCCCATACCTGAAGACCTCCCTTCCCGATATCAATAATTTCGCATGGATGCCACAAATCCGGAGCTTCTAGACTCCAGGCAGCTTTTATGGATACAGGATGACGCTGATGATTGCGTTTGGTAACCCACTTATCAGATTCATTGACGAGATATTCCATAAAAGAGATTTTTGCATTTTGTCCCGACTGGATCAGTGCATTTATCTTATATTGCCCCGTCGATGTTTGCTTCTGAATATAAGTATTTGTTCTGAAATGTTCTTTTTCGCCAGTATCAAGAAGAAGTATTTCCAGAATAACCTCTTCACGATTTGAAAATATGGCTCTTGTGGTAAATGTTATCGAATTGGAATCCGATTTGTAAATCCTGAAAAAGTCTGAAACGCTTTGAAGATAGATTGTGTGAATTCGCATTTCTTTACTTTGCTTTGGTATTCGTGTCATTGCTCCTCAGGAAATTTTCCTCGCCTCATGGAACATTATAGCGGAAAAAATTCAGATGAGAATAGAAAATTTCAATAAGAGCAGAAAATTTCACACAGAAAATAATTGTAAGTTGAAAAACGGAAAAAATATGATTATTTCCAGAGCTGCAAGGGAAAGGAAAGGACCAAAAGGCAGTGGTTGCAACGACCATTTATCACTGTCTGCAAACAATTCCTCTTCATAATCTTCGTCATCAGTGATACCTTTATAAGGCAATGGTTTCGGCCACTTAAGCTTGAAAATTGAAGCGATAACAGCAAACAGCAGACCTTGGATACTGGCAAGTAATATAATATAAACTATATTGTATACTCCAAGAAAAGCCCCCAGAGCAGCAAGGAGTTTTGCATCCCCTAAACCGAGTCCTTCTTTCTTTCGTACATAGCGATAGTAGAAAGTAATCATCGCAAATAGTCCACCGCCAAGAACCATACCGCCCAATGATTGGTAAAAACTTGTATAATATGAACCATATATCAAACTAAGGAGCGCGAGGGGAACAACGATAATATCAGGAATAATAAAAGTATCCCAGTCGATAAAACTCAGCGCAATCAGGGTTTGGGCAAACACAAAATTACAAGCAAACTGTAATAGTAAGGAAGTCCCACCGAGGGATTGAAAACGGAGAAAAATACCCACAGAAACAAGACCCGATAATAATTCAATAAGAGCATAACGGATACTGTATGGCTTGTGACAGTACCTGCAGCGGCCCCGGAGAAAAATGTAACTGAAAACAGGGATGTTATCCAGTGCCCCGAGATTGTGGTTACACGACATGCAGTGGCTTCCGGGCCAGATCACGCTCTCCCCACGGGGAAGCCTGTAAATTACAACATTTGTGAAACTACCCCAGATGCTTCCCCATAAGAATGCGAAAAATGCCCCTGCAGGTCCTTCCAGTAAAGTGAAATCAAACATTTATTGAGGTTTTGTATAGGTTATGGTGTTTTCTTTACGAGCTTTCATACCTAAGACAGCGAAAATATTAACGGGCTTTGCTTTGCCTTTTACAGAAACAGGCTCACGATTTTCAAAATCAAAGTAATCTTTTACCTGATTATACGTGTTTTCCCCGATGATGATCTCCATGGGTTTTGCCAGACTGCAGAGTCGTGCGGCAAGATTCACAGGATCCCCCACAACGGTATACTGAAGGGTTTTCGAACTGCCAAGAGCACCGGAAACCACTTCGCCGGTGTTAATACCAATGCCGATGGCGATGGGTTTTTTGCCCTCTGCAATGCGTGCAGTATTGTAAACCTCAAGAGAGGCAATCATTTCCAGAGAACATTCAACGGCCATGCGGGCGGAACCCGGCATAGTTACGGGAGCCCCAAACAGAGCCATGATCTCGTCACCAACGAACTTATCCAAAGTGCCCTGATAGGTAAAGATTACATCAACCATTACTTCAAAGTAAGTGTTGAGCATTTTTACTATTTCTTTGGCCTCCATGTTTTCACTCATGGATGTAAAGCCGCGGATATCAGCGAAAAGCGTAGTTACTTCAGAAAGTTGACCTTCCTGATCAAATGTAAGTTTACCTTCAACGATCTGATCAACCAGGTTCGGAGAGAGAAGCTTTTCAAACTGTGCTCTTGTCTTGGTATCACTCTCAATCTGCTTAATAAGATTGGTATTATTAATTGCCATTGCCGCCTGAGCTGCAATTCCTGTCAGTAACTGAAGATCTTTCTTTGAAAATGCCCCGGTAGCCATCTGACTGTCCAGATATATGACCCCCAGAAGCTTTTCACCATAAATCATGGGAACACTCATGGTTGAGCGAATCCCCTGAATTATGATGGATTTCGCCGTATTAAAGCGGCTGTCCATACTTGCGTCAGAAGAAAGCACTGCTTCTTTATTGTTCACAACGTTACTGAGAATTGTTTGCGATACGACGATATTGCCGTCTTCCTCGTCATCCTGATTACGGAAGCGGGAAACAATTGGCCTCATTTTTCCGTCACCGGCCGGGAGAAAAATGATGCCCCGGTCACAGGCAAAGATCTCAAATATCTTTGTAAGAATTTTTGCCAGAAGTGTGTTCAGATCGGTCTGTACACCAAGATATGTAGCAACTTCATGGCTTATACGCAGGCGTTCATAATCGCGACGGACAACGTTTACATCAGTTATAGCTGATTCCGGTGGGAAATTTTCCGCACCTTCTGCCTGAATTGTTTGATGTATCTGGCTTGCAACACCATCGGGAGATATTTCAACGTCTTTTGCAGGCTTCTGATCCGCTGACGAAACAAAACGCAAAAGCGTGCTTCCCATGGCAATCTCTTCACCGTCTTCAAGAATGTACTCGGTAATTCGCTGCCCACGGATGTAGGTACCATTAAGACTGCCAAGATCTTTTATCAAGTATCTGCCATCTTTAAGTTTTACGATCTGAGCATGAACTTTGGAGAGTATCCGATCCAGAATCTGAATCGTGTTCCTCGGCATACGACCTATGGTAGTGTAATCCTTAAGATCATGTTCAACAGGAGGATTGGATGTTGCTATTATCAGTTTTGCCATAAATCAAGACCCGTCGGAGTATATGAAAAAGTACAATTTTTCAAACCTGTCTATTTACACAAAAACATTATAAGGGAAGTTTAACTTCAAGGGAAGATCCAAATGCAGCAGAAGTAAGTTAATTTAAACTTTATATTTCTTTTCTACCGCCCACATGCTTCTCAAACCTTATAAAAAAGTAGGTGTCCGACCTTAGTGACTGACTGAACCTTTGAGGAGGGAAAGGCCGGACACCTGAAAAAACCGCGGAAACCAGTTCGTATCTTTACGAATGATTTCAAGGGGCGGGAACGAGGCGAAATTTACTTCCTATAACTACATCAGCTATCTTCACCGGGGCACTGCCAATGGTAAACTTTACGGATCTCGTTGTTCCGTAACTGTTTATATTCAAACGACCATCAACACTGCTTCGGACTATTCCGGTTCTGGAAGGAACTACCCAGATCCGATATTTTGAGTTTCTATCCAGGGAAATTGATAATTTTTCTTCTCTGGATCCATTCACCGAAGCTGCCGAAACCCTGCTTGCGCCGCCAAGCCAACTCACCACATTGCCATCGGGGGTTACAACAACTATATCGGCGTTGTGATCTCCATCAAGTTGCATTTCGAGTCTGAGTTGACCCCACATGGATTGACTTTTCTCAGCTTTAATAATCTCTGACTGTGCGATTTTACGATTTCTGTCAGAAAGTTTAGCAAAATGGCGATCCTTATTCTGATTGCACCGGACGGCGGAAATCTGGTAGTCAACATTTTCCGGGGCTAAAAGTGCTCTTGTAAGGGCGTGGGCACACATGAGAGCGAATTCCCCACCCGTGCGATAAATATTGAACATCCGGGTATGGGCCGCAGTACTTGAAGGATCCACATCAATGGCACTTGCGAGAAATTCTTTTGCTTTCTTCACATCACCGGCGAGAACCTGGATATCCGAAAGAGTTACAAGAGCCTGAGCATCCATGGCATCTTTTTCAAGCCACTTCTCCGTAAGTTTTTCCGCTTCTTTTAAATCACCACCGCGAATGAGAGATCTAATGAGTGATATCATGCGATCTCTACTTTCCGGTTTCAGATTGAGGGCTGCTCGCTTCGCCTGAATATCCGACCAGTCCGAGGCGGCGCTGTCGATCTTCCGATAAATTGCCGCTGTTCGATACCACTGTTTCTTCATGCGGATCATCCGGCGACGACCGAAGAAACGCCTGTTTCGAGGAGGTCGTCTCATGGATTCAGATTTCGCCGGGGCCGAAGGAGCTTTCTCGTCCATGACCATATCCTGTGACATTACAGACTTTCGAGATTCCATCTCATCATCATCCATCTTTAAGGATCTTTTCGACATGCCCATACCCGCACCCTTGCTTGCAGGGTGTGGGGTTGATTTATCTAAAAGAGTAGTCGTTTCGTCAGATGAAGATCCTTCATGGCCGGACCATTCCACTGCCGGTCGAGTGTCTTTCACTCCAAAGGCTTTCGCCATGGCGGGACTTTCTAAAACCAGCAGACTCGTGTACCGTGAAAGAACATGGTGCGATGTTGAAATTTCAACGATTTCCTTACGGGAAGTATCATCATTGTTTTTCTGAAGCTCGGTTATGCGTTTTTCAGCCCAGACTCTGGGAATAAAAGCGTTCCCTTTTTCCGTGGAACCTTTCATATTGATTTTGTACGTCCGTTTCCATTCCATTCCACTGAAATCACCGGAGATTTCAACATCGCCCTCCAGCTTCTCCCCACTGAATCGGAACGCAATCAGTTGTTCTTCCCCGGGCCATAGGACTTTGAAATCTGCACCTGAAACTGCTTTTGAACCCTCAGGAAGTTTTACCTTCACGTTATGAAGACCCTTTCCAAACTGTCTGGAAATGATGCGGAATGCGAGGCCGTTTATCGAAGAACCTGCAGTCAGTGGAATATGAAGTCCACTTCCGGCACTGGCAATACTTTTGAGAACAAGTTCATCATTTTCACCACCAAGACTTACAGTGGTAATCCGGGCATTTTTCCCGATGAGTCTGGCTTTCTCCGCCAGTAACGAAACATCCGTTTCCCCAATGGACGCAATACCATCACCAATATAAACAAATCGTTGATTCTGCTGTGATTTACCCTGAGCCAGAGTTGTCATCTTCTCAAGCACTGCATCAATGGATGTGGATCCGAGAGGACGAAGTGCTTTAATATGTTTTTCGAACTCTTTTGCCGATCCCGTCGATGCATTCGCAGCCTTCGAAAGTTCAAAACAGGCGGAGTTACAATGATACAGAGCAACTTTGTTTTCACCGGAAAGTTCTGAAACTATCTTATTAATTATCTCAGCGCTTCGGTTCAAGCGGGCTTTTTGCACGCTGTAGCTGGAGTCCACAAGGAAGGTGATCTCAAGTTTTTCCGGAACCGAATAATCAGCTAAAACGGGTTTTAAAGCGATAAGACCGTAGGCTTCATCCTGGGTTTTCATGGGATTTCTGAAAGACCATGCAGTGATTTCCTGGTGCGGTTTTGCCGCAGGAATATCAATAACCAGATCCGCTGTGGGCATGAAATCCTTGCCGTCGTAACTAAGAACAGCGGTCTTTCCAGTGGTTTTACGGTCCATCTCCAGAGGAGAAACTCGGATTTCATCGACGGGAGCGTTGCCGATCATGGCCTCAAACCGGAATCGTTCCGTTACGGGCTTTTTACTCTCGGACCCCACCATGGGAAGTACATACCGATGTCCGCCGGGGATTTCCGAAAGAACCTGTGTGTAAGCGATTCTTACCCTTCGGCTGCCCTTTCCCGGTATCGGGAAGATCTTGAGTTCAAACTGGTTTCCTTTCTTCCAGTTTAAAAGCGCGGGATCGTGCCAGGGGCCGGGAACCCATACATATTCAACAATTTCCTGCTTTTTCTTTTTCGGAGCAGCATTGCGTATTACACCAGCCCAGATTTTGTCTCCACGACTTTTCTCGACAATTGCTCCATGTTCCCATTTGCCATCCACAACGAGATCCAGTGCAGCGATCTTTGCATCATGGGGAAGGGGAAAATTGTATATACCTTCCATAGTTGCCGGAAGATCATTTTGAAATTCCTCTTCTACTTCCGTCCGTACTATGCGCCCCTGAATCATAACTTTTACTTTATGATCCACCATGCGCAAAGCCAGTTCGGAATCCTTTTTCTCACCGGGTTTACGCGCCTTCAGGGTACCGAAACCGGAAACGCCCGTGTAGCGATCCGCCGTTTCATTGGCCCATTCTGCTGCATACCCTGGATTGGAAGATGCGTGAATCATTGGAGGAAGATCTTTCCTCAGAACAGCTTCACCACCGGCAGTTACCGGGGCTTTTGTTTTTCCTGATTCAACAATTATATGTCCTCGAAGCACATCCACGATGGCATAATTCTTCCGGCTGGCCACAGACAGCCTTGTTCCCGTAACATTTACCCGGCCCGAAGGAGTATCCACAACAAAGGGTTTCAGTCCTTTTTGCTTGACAACATCAAGGAGTATCTCCCCGGAAGGAACCGTAATTGTTCGATTTTTATCTGTAAATTCAACAACGCTGCCTTCATTGACCCACAGCTTTGTAGAATCAGACAACGTTGCGAGGATTTTCTCACCCTTTGCAGTCTTCAGGGTTTTCACTTCCAGACTGTCCATCTGAGTGCGGACTTTCCCTTTGAACTTGGCAAGGGAAGCCACTTTTAAAACCATTACATCCTGCTTCACGATGTTTTTATTCGACTTTGCAGGCCCCGCGGGTTTTTTCCCCGGCCACAAAGCAATCACTACGGCGGCAATGGACGCTGCAACGGCAAAGCCAATTACAGGACGAAGCCAGACAGCTTTACTGTGGCGTCTTTGGGGAGCATTAATGGCCCGCTGAGCCAGTTGATCCATTGTAAAGGATGGTTTGAATGTGCTGCCTGCGGTCTGGAGCATAGCTACAAGCCTTCGTGAAGCTCTCACTTCTGCCTGACAGGCAATACACTGTTTTACGTGCTCTTCAAATTCCGAAGGAAGATCCTTGGCGGATTCAGGATTTGATGAGACGAGGTCTTTTATATTCTGACATGTTATCTTCCGTGTCATGATCGCTTTCTCCATTTAATTCATTTCCGGCAGGTTTCATTAACTCTCCTCGGAGATCTTCCCGGAGAGCTGCAACACCCAGACTCACCCTTTTACGGGCGTTGGCCGGGCTGATATCAAGGACTTCGGAAATCTCCAGCATGGAAAGTCCACTCATATAAAAGAGGAGTACAGCTTCCCGCTGGGCAGTTTTTAACCGGCCCACCGCTTCGGAAAGCATGAGTTGACTTTCGCTCGCTTCCAGCAAATCATCGCTTGCGCGCATGTGGGCATTGTCTTCTTCACCCCATCCGAAAAACCACTGGAAAAGGCCCCGGCGCCGGTCCTTTTTACGCAGATGGCTCGCACAGAGATTACGGGCAATACCGTAAAGCCATGATTTGAGGCTTGCTTCACCCCGCCAACTATCCAGACTTCCCCAGGCTTCAATAAATGTTTCCTGCAGCAAGTCTTCTCCATCAGACGCTGATCCCGTCTGTACAGCGCAGAAACGACCAATTTGAGTACCCCATGTTTTCGCCATCAGCTGGAGTGCCCGGTCTTTCTGTCCGCTTTTAATAAGGTTCACTAGTTGCTGTTCCATTGGACCTTTCCGCCTGTCCCATCTCCGGGAAGTCAGGGTTCACATGCTATGCCGTCACGAAGGGAAAAAGTGTGAAAAATTATTTTTTGTCTTCGAAAACTAGTACACTATCCAATAAGTTTTGACCAGTTGAAACATTTTATAGTGAGAGTTTTTATTAAACTTATTATCCAGTATCAGGGAGTCAGGGAGTCAGGAACGCAGGAAATCTGGACGCAGGAAATCAGGGAATCAGGGAATCAGGGAGTCAGGGACGCTGGAACGCTGGAAATCTGGAACGCTGGGGCGCTCAAAGAGCCACAACGTGGCTCTCACATATTCACCGTTTTTCTGTGAAAAACGGTGTAAGCGAAGGGATTAAAGATTCTGAAAGAATCGAAAATCCCTGGTACCCGAACCCTCCCCCTCGACGACCCCGCAGGGGTCGCACAAAACCACATTAATCATAAAGATAGCATTGGGTCTAGTCTGCTACGAGGACGGGAGTGGGATAATAATCAGGAGTTACAACACCAACCTGCCCTGAATTCCCATCGCCCCAGCACCATGCTCTTCCCATTGTATCGAGGGCACAGGTATGAGAAGTACCGGCACTTACTTTAGTAAAATTAAGTGCAGAGTTGACCGTCACAGGAGCATATTGATTCTCAATGTCCGGGCCCGTACCGAGTTGATGATTGCCATTGCGACCCCAGCAGTATAAAACCCAAGTATCGCTTATGGCACAGGTATGATGATGACCTGCAGATATTTCATTGAATAAAATGCCACTCTGGAAAACAGGTGATGCAGCTCGACCGTTGCCGTCAATATTGCCATCGCCAAGTTGACCGTAATCATTATTACCAAAGCAGTACGCCTGATTTGTCGTATCAATATAGCAACCGTGATAGTACCCGGAAGAAATCTGGACAACTGTTCCTGAAGGTGGATCTGCTGGTTCAATAGTCGTTGGAGCCGTCAAGTATTCGGGACTTGCGAGGCCTCCGGAGTAAAACAGATTCTGACCCCAGCATTTAACCTCATCGTTTGATGTAATCATGCAGGTCCTTGAGGCACCGCCATCAAACGCTTTAAAGCCATCATTTATAAAGGACTGGACCGGTAACAGATTAACACTGGGATCATTACTGCCTGTTCCTGCTTCATAATTCATATTGTGACCCCAGCAATGGGTGAAATTTACTTCCGTTATACAGCAATGATTATTTCCGCAGGTAAACAACTCTACGTCGTTTATAGGTAAAATCACCTGCTGGGGCTCAAGTGCATCTTCAGTGGCATTGGTACCAATAAAATCTGCTTCCCCCCAGCACCACACGCGAAAATTTTCACTCAAAGCACAAGTAAAGGAGTCTCCGGCGAATACTTCAATAAAGTTCCCTGAAGCATTCTGTAAAACGCGAACTGGTGTGTTTTCAGTTTCATTGGCGGACGGATTACCCAGTTGTCCGTTGGAATTGCTACCCCAGCACCATGCCTGCCCTGACAAATCGATTGCGCATGTGTGATTTGCCCCGGCGGAAATTGATGTATACATTCTCATGGCGCAGCCATCTATTGTAGCTGTGCACTGGCTGTCACATACGACTGTTCCACTTGAATAACCGAAATCATTACAAGTGGGAGCATTTGGAGCGTCATCGCACTCTTCATATTCCGGTTGAAAAATGTTATCTCCGCATTTGCCACCACACAACGAGAAATCAAGTAGACAACTGTTGCACTCCAGTGTCCCGGGATGGTAGCCATGGGTTCCACAGGTCACTCCAGTCATGAGGGATTCTTCACAATCTTCACCTTTATCGCCCTGGATAACGCCATCGCCACAACGACCGGTGCATGAATTCGTATCAAAACGGCAGGTGACAGGATTACAAAACAGCTCGCCGCCGTAAAAGCCTTCGGTTTCACAGGTACTTTCGTTCAGATTGGGTCCATCGCAATCTTCAAACTCGTCAATTTCTCCATTTCCGCAGTTTGCCCGTTCGCAGGCAGAAGTATCGTAGGTGCAGTCATCGTTACAGCCCAGAGTTCCCCCGGTAAAACCCTCACCGACAATCCCGGTACACAGCGCAATTTTAAACGCATCTGTGTCACAATCCTCGTAATCGTTCTCAATTCTGTTATTTCCGCAGTATCCGGAATCTTCACAACCGGTGACTATTATTTTGCAGTCATCTGAACAGGCAAGGTCACCAAAGTAAAAGCCCTCCGTTGCACAGGTCCTGCCACTGAAATTCTCACTGTCGCATTCTTCACCGGGGTCCACTACCGAATCCCCGCATGTGGACAATTTTTCGTTATTATCACAAGAGGTTATTGATGTTAAAAATACTATCAGAAAAGGAATCAGAAGTTTCATACAGGCACTCCATTATTGAATTTAGAATTTTATACGCAAAAGAACATATCCCAACTGCAGCGTGAATACAACAGCAGTTTCAACTCTGAAGCTTGAGAGATGATCTTCAGTGGTCCTCCGAGCCCATAATATTGACCTCAAGTGGGCAGTGGGGTAATCACATAGACGTGAATGACACCACCCGTGAATATTACGTCGATGTTGAATCCGCGGATCCGGGGGCATTTCTCGATCACAGTATTGCTCGCGCTTTTGATCCCAACGCATTTCTCGATCACAGTATTGCTTGCGCTTTTGATCCCGGTGGCATTTCACGATCGCAGTATTGCTTGCGCTTTTGATCCCGATGGCATTTCACGATCGCAGTATTGCTCGCGCTTTTGATCCCGGTGGCATTTCTCGATCACAGTATTGCTCGCGCTTTTGATCCGCATGCATTTTACGATCATATAATTGCTCGCGCTTTTGATCCGCGTGCATTTCACTTTTTTTTATGTCTTAATCATTTTTTACTTTACAAAAGGCGAGCTCCGGTTATTGTTTACTCCGCGACTATAAACAAATTAACCGTCTGAGGACATTACAGCTTTTTGTTGTTTTCCCTTTTCATCAAGGCTGGTTTTGGTGGTCCGGGAGAGTAACCGCAAGCTAAGGAGAGCGAAATGAAGATTCTTGGAATTAGGACGCCCCTTCGAGTTTTTGAACTTGAACTTCTTTTTACGGAAAGTCAACTCAAGGCAAGGAATAAACCTGAGTATGTTACAATGGCACAGCAGATAGCTGAAAAACGTGCGGCAATTAAAGAAATCCGTCGTGAATACGAAGAACTGGAGGATGTCGAAATCATCGCCCTCGCAGCCAAATCTGACGCCGATGCAAATCGTGATTCTACCCTGATCCGCATGGGGCGCTTAATGGATTCCATCGATCCCAACCTTCGTCAACGCATCATGCACATGGTCCCTTCAAAAATTGCCAAACTTGCCATGGATAAGGAAACTGTTGCTATTGATGACATTCTTACGCGCTTAAAAACCCTTGATGAAAACCACCCCATACGCACATTCTGGGAACCCACCCTCGCCGAACAGAATGAATATTTCAAAAACGTATCCGGTCAATTGGCTGAAATTCATTCAAAATGGGTAGACATCAGAAACACCGTTATAAACCTCAAGCTGGACCTTGATACCCATCGCAATCAAATCTTCGGCGAACTCGTGAAACAAGAAGGTAAAGTAGCTGCCCTGGGATACTTCAGAAAGGGTCCCACGTACTCACCAAAAACCCCGGATTCCCCAGAAACCGAATAATCCCAAAGATTCATTCACGTGATGCGCCGATCCCAGAGCTGAAGCACTGGGCTATCTACAGGCGGTCTGCGAACGCTTTTATGATCCGTTCATTCAACATCGAGTTCGGATTCACCGGTGGGTTCATTCAGGCTGATGGAATTACCCTCTTCGCATTTCGCGTTGCGAAATTGCCGTACCCGGCGCCGATCCCAGGGTTAAAACCCTGGGCTAACTATAGGCGGTCTGCGAACGCTTTTATGATCCGTTCATTCAACATCTCGATAATATTCACGGGTGGGTTCATTCACGTCTGATGGAATTATCCCAGCCTGCCTCCCTGATTGCCTGTTTTCCTGATTCTTTACTGCTTTGGTTTATTTTGTGTTTTCCGGGGTGTAGCGGAGGATCTTTTTGCGGGCGGCGTAGGTTTCGTCCAGACGACCTATACCTGTATTAACGGGAGCATTGTGCACCAGTTCAGGATTTGTATGGCACTCATCAACAATCTTTTTGACCGTCTCAATCATGTAATCGAGATCCGCACGGCTTTCAGTTTCCGTAGGTTCGATCATGAAGGCACCGGCAACGATGAGGGGGAAATATACCGTGGGTGGATGCAGTCCGAAATCAAGCATGCGCTTGGCCACGTTCATGGTCGTGCATTCGGTTTCTTTTTTCAGAGTCTTATCTGAAAAAACGACTTCATGAAGTGTATCGGAATCAAACATAAGATCCAGCGTATTTTCCAGGCCTTTACGCATATACCGGGCGTTTAGGACGGCCATCTCTGTGGCTTTGAAGAGGCCCTCTTCGCCGAGTTCCATTATATAAGTGTAAGCCCGGACTAAAACACCGAAGTTCCCATAATATGGATGAAGTTTTCCAATGGTATCTTCCGATGAATAGCGGAGATGGAAGCTGTTCTCAACTTTTTCAACTACCGGAACGGGAAGGTATTTTGCCAGTTCTTTCGTGACACCAACGGGACCGGAGCCGGGACCGCCACCGCCATGAGGCGTGGAAAATGTCTTGTGCAGATTGAAATGCATTGTATCTACACCGATTTGTGCCGGTTTAACTTTTCCCATGATGGCATTGAAATTCGCACCATCCATGTATACGTAACCACCAGCTTCATGCACTGCCGCGGCTATTTCCTTGAGATTTTTCTCATAAATACCCAGGGTATTGGGATTTGTGACCATAATTCCCGCGAGGTTTTCGTTGAGATACGGTTTGATAACTTCCAGCGTGAGACAGCCGGCATTTCCTGTGGATACGCCAACGGGTTCAAACCCATTAAGCACGACGCTTGCGGGATTTGTTCCATGGGCCGTATCCGGAATGAGAATAACTTTACGGGTAGCACCTTCGCCGCGATCTGCAATGGCTTTGCGTATTACGCTGAGGCCGGTGAATTCACCATTTGCTCCGGCACTTGGCTGAAGTGTAACCCGGGCAAAACCACTGAGGGCACAGAGACTGCGCTCAAGGAGATACATGAGTTTAAGAGAACCCTGCATCTCGGACTCATCCTGAAGGGGATGAACTCTGGTAAAGCCGGGAAGTCGCGCCATAGCTTCGTTGATTTTCGGGTTGTATTTCATGGTGCAACTGCCCAGAGGATAGGATCCAAGTTCAATTGCATGGTTCCACTGGGAAAGGCGTGTGTAATGTCTTATGACTTCAACTTCCGAAAGTTCCACTAAAGCGGGACCTTCTTCATTTTTGAATTCTGCAGGGATATCAGCGAAATCTTCTTTGACATCCCGAAGACTGCAACCGATGTGTCCCGGGACGGATTTGGCGAAAATCGGGGGTTCTTTTCTGAGAAAACCTTTTACGAGTTGTGTCATTTTAAACCCTCCATATATTCGGATACGCAAGATACAGCGGCATCGATATCTTCATCACCGACTATTTCAGTGATGCAAAGGACGATCATTTTTTCATTGCCGGCGAGATCCGGATAAAACCACCGTACTGGTACACCAAATAAAATGTCTCTGTCAGAAAGATGCTTGCGAAGTCCGTCAATATCACAATCAAAACTGAGTGTTGTCTCGTTGAAGACGGAGCCGGAAAATGGCCGTGAAACACCGGGTATTGATAACAACTTATCCGTCAATTTCTTAAGACCACTGTGAGAAGCAGCGGCCATTCGTCTAAGGCCCTGACGACCTAAAAGTCCCATGTGGACTGTAAATGCCAGAGCAACAAGGGCCTGATTGGAACAGATGTTTGAAGTGGCCTTCTCACGCTTGATGTGCTGTTCCCGAGTCGCTAAGGTAAGGACATAACCCGTCTGTCCGTTTGAATCAATAGTCTGACCCACGATCCTGCCGGGCATCTGTTTAATATAACTGTCCTTGCAGGCCATGAGACCAAGGGAAGGCCCGCCCATTCCCGATGTACCGGCTATTCCCATACCTTCACCCGTTGCAATGTCAAAACCAAGGGCCCCGGGGGATTTGAGGATCGAAAGATGTGCGATATCCGTCATTGAGCAGATGGAAATGGCCCCTGCGGCCCGGCATTTTTCCGTTACGGGTGCAAGGTTCTCAACAACACCGAAGAATCCCGGATACGGAGCGACCACGGCAGCAACATCTGAATCAATAACATCGGGATATATTGTGGCGCCGGTTTTTTCGTCCACGCCGAGCATTTCGATATCAATGCCGCCGAAACTTTCCACCATGGTGCGCACAACCCGCAGGTAATTAGGATTAACTGCAGAGGAAATCAGAACTCTGCGACGCTTTTCTTTTAAAACCCGTATTGCCATCAGAACTGCTTCGCCGAGAGCTGAAGCTCCGTCATACATGGAAGCATTTGACACATCCAGGCCAAAAAGCTCACAAACCGTCGACTGAAATTCAAAGATTACCTGTAAAGTTCCCTGGCTGATCTCCGGTTGATACGGAGTGTAGGCCGTGAGAAACTCGCTTCGTGAGATAATATTATCCACGGCGGCGGGTACAGCATGGAATACGGCACCACTTCCTGCCATAAATATTGAATGAAGCCGGTTTAATGATGCCAGACCCTCAAGGGATTTACGAAGATCATGCTCCGGAAGTCCTCGGGAGGGGTTTTCTGTAATGCAGCGGTTACTGGCAGGAATGCTCCTGAACAAATCTTCCACTGTAGAGGCACCAATCACACCAAGCATTTCCCTGATTTCTGCTTCGGAATGTGGTATATATCGCATATTATTCTTCCTCGGAACAATGTTCCTGATAAGATGCTGAGTTCATTAAACTATCAAGTTCTTCATTATTTTCAATTTCAACTGCAATAAGCCAGCCTTCGTTGTAGGGGCTTTCATTAACAAGTTCAGGACTGTCAGCGAGGGCTTCATTAACAGCGATAACTTTTCCGGAAACGGGGCTGTATACTTCACTGGCTGTTTTAACGGATTCAACGGTTCCAAGTTCGTCACCCTGGCTTATTTCCGTACCGACTTCCGGGAGATCGACTTCCACTACATCGCCCAGATGCTCAACGGCAAATGCACTGATTCCAATTCTGCCTGTGGTTGGATCAAACCATTCATGGGATTTCGTATACTTGAGACCTTCAGAAATATTTGTCATTGTTTTTCTCCTTATGTAGTTATTACTGTAGTTATTTACCTGATCTTTTATAAAATGAACCTTTTACAAGTTCTATTTCCACACATTTACCGTCGTGTTCTGCAACGAGAGCCGTACCGGGTTTTGAAAATGCTGTCTCAACATAAGCAAGACCAACACTTTCATTCAAGAAGGGACATTTTGTTCCGCTTGTAACCTGACCTATGATTCGACCGCCATCTGAGGGCATTTTGTCCAGGACATTGAAGTGTTCCCGGGGAATGCCTTTTCCCGTGGCCTTGAAACCGACGAGTTTACGTTTGAGGCCTTCTTCCTTCTGTTTTAAAAGGGCAGCGCGACCGATAAAGTCATGATTATCAAACTTGAGGGTAAAATTCATACCCGCTTCAAGGGGCGTTGTTGTTGCGTCGATATCGTTTCCGTAAAGCCAGAGTCTTGCTTCAAGACGAAGGGTATCCCGTGCGCCGAGGCCCGCGGCAACCATGCCGTGAGGTTTGCCGGCATTCATAATTGTTTCGTAAGCGGCGGATGCAAACTGCGTGGGTACAAAGATTTCGAACCCATCTTCACCGGTATAACCCGTACGAGCGACCATGATTTGCTGCCCAAAGGCATTGATCCAGCCAAGACCGAACCCGGGAATTGAGGAAAGATCCGCATCAAATGCGTGATGCATAATATGTTCGGCATCGGGTCCCTGAAGTGCTAAAAGAGCCCAGTCATCACTCTGGTCAATGGGTTTAACGCCTTTATAATTATCGAGCATCCATTTGTAATCTTTATCTTTATTGGAAGCGTTAACAACGATCATAATGTCCGAAGCACTGCGTTTATATACAATGCAGTCGTCGACGATTCCGCCATTTTCATAGCAGATGGGCGTATAAAGGGCATGATTATCAGGAATAAGGTTCAGATCATTAGTAATGAGGGCATTAACTGTATCTAAAGCGCCTTCACCTTTGAAAAGTATTTCCCCCATGTGGGCCACATCAAAAAGCCCTGCCTGCTGCCTGACAGCCATATGTTCTTTTTTAATGCCCTCATACTGCATGGGCATCAGAAACCCGACAAAATCTACAATTTTAGCTCCCTGCGACACATGAAAATCATAATACGGTGTTTTCTTTGCTTCTGACATGGTTTTCCCGTTCCTTTCGCAGGTAGAATTTATCAAACAACCCTTTTCGTCAAGGAAAATCCTGAAAAACTGGCAGGGATTTTATTCGTGAAAAAACATCAGTTTTATAAATATGGAAAACTACGGATTAAGGCACATATACCGTTGTAATGAATGAATTATTTATATGCCTGTTTTTCTATTTTAAAATTATTCAGGACAGAAAATATTTGTCGAGTTTGGGGAAAATTCCCGATAACTGTCGGAAGGCAAAAAAAATCCGTGAAATTTCCCACGAGAAAATACTCGTTTTAAAGAAACACTTCAGGAAAGAGCCCCCTCTATGGCATTCCGCTGCGCGAAATTGCCTACCTGTTTTCCTGTTCCAGCTACTGATTTCCAGAATACCTGATTTTTTTAACAGGGGATCAGGAAGTCAGGTAAACAGGATCAGGATCAGGGCGTAACCATTCAATATCAATTAATAATTGAAAAGATCGTATTACAGGACATTAACTAATTCCGGCGATCTTTAAGGCGGTATTTCTTTTTGAATTTGTCGCGTTTTTGTTGAAAATCTGTAATCAGCGCCCGGTATTCTCCAAATAGTTTTTTCACTTCATCCGTTGCAAAGGGCGGAGCACCACTGTTAAGCATACTTCGGTGCAGATTGAATATCTGGATCATTTTCTCAACAGCTTTTCTCTGAATCCCTCGGAAATCTTCAATTTCCTTGTCTGCAACCTCAATTGCGTTCAGATCTTTAAGTATCTTTCTCATTTTGGCGATTCGGTTTTTGATTTCTGCCTTGTATGAAGAATGATCTTCCTTTGAGTATTGCCGCATCCATTTCTCATAAGCAATAAGCTCATTTTGCATTTGCGTCATTAAAACGGTGGCTTTATCGTTATAATCATTAAACTTTTTAGCTGCCTTTTTGCTTCTCTGGCAACCGGCAATTACTGTTGCTACTAAAACCAGTGATATCAGAAGGTATCGGTGTGACATAAACTACTCTTTTCGATCCTTGAGGTTGTACTTTTTGAAATACTTTCCTCTCTCTTTGAAAAATTCTTCGTGGGTTGTTTTGAAACTACCGTAGAGAGTCTTAATCTTCTCTGAGTAGTCCGGTTTTCCCCCTGCTTCGAGAACCCTTTTTACTTCTTTATATACTTCAACAACATGGCCCATAGCCTGAACATTGAGTTTTTTAAAGATCTTTACATCATCGTCTTTAATTTCAATATTTTCAATTTCTTTTATCCGTCCCTCAATTCGAGTAATAAACTCATTTACTTTCTTTTTATAATCGTCATGTTTTTCTTTTGTGTATCCGGACATCCAGGTGACAAATTCTTTGTCTTCTTTCATGAATTTTTCCCAGATTGGTTTTGCCGTATCCAGGTATTTATTATAGTTTTTAGCTTTTTTATGGCTTGTACAACTTACGGCGGAAAAAACGAGGCCTAAACCAACGAAAAGGGTTAATAATCGATACATTGGAATCTCCTTTCAAATGTGTGTTGCGGTAATAATACTTTGGGTTCAACTATTCAGTCAATTTATTTTCGTTACTTTTTTTTAGTTACTATCCTGAGTAAAAGGATCGAAATCTAAAAAGTGAATATTTGCCTCAATATGTTGTAATTATGCTTTGATGTTGAATGTTTATGACCTGATCCTGATCCTGTTTGCCTGACTACCTGAGTTCCTGTTTAAAATTTCAGGTAACCAGAAAATCAGCAGCAGGAACAGGAAAACAGGAAGGCAATTTCGCGCAGCGGAATACCATAGAGGTGGCTCATTCCTGAAGCATTTCTTTAAAACGAGTCACAATCGTATTGCTCAGGACTGCGGGAAAGTATCAAAATTTGCTTCGTGCTTTTTTTCCGCTAAAACAACTGTATGTTTAATTATGATCATAAACTTAATAAAGACATAGCTCTACCACCGGACGATGCTCACATCGGAGAACTTGAATTTGCCGTAGTCGATACGGAAACTTGCGGAACATGGAAAGGCAGCCGCATGGTGGAAATTGCCTGCAGGATAGTTGGGGGCATTGAAGATGGAAAAACCATCGTCCACAGGGTGAATCCGCAAATTCCCATCCCTCCTGATGCGACAAAAATCCACGGAATTTCCAATGCGGATGTTAAAACTGCCCCTGCGGCAGATGTGGTTTTGAAAAAGATTCTACCGATTTTTAAAAATCGCATTTTAGTTGCCCACAATTCCTCCTTTGATGAAGGTATTATTTCAACGGAAGCCGCGCGACATAATATGTTCATTCCCCGTTTTCCCATTATAGACACACTGAAAATGAGTCGTTCACTTCTGGAAAATCAGGAAAGCTATGCTCTTGGAGCTCTGGCAAAGGAACTGGGAATCAAGCATGAACGTGCCCACACAGCTGAGTCCGACGTAAATGCGACGGCGGAACTTTTTCTATATTTGTGTAACCGGTTAATATTGATGAATGAGGACAATTTCGGAGACCTCAAACGCTACGGTGCCATCTCCACCCTGGGAACGACGGCGGGCCCTGTGGAATCTTTTCCGCCGAGATGGAATTTTCTACGTTTCGGACTGGTGACAAAAGCAGAAGTTGAGATTGAGTACCTTTCCGGTGACAATATTTATCGCTGGCCGGTGACACTGATGGGAGCCTACAGTATTGATAATCTCGATTATCTCGAAGCCCGGGATCATCGAAGTAACGAAATACGAACTTTCCGCTTTGATAAAATCCGCGCAATCTACCCCCTGATATAATTCAGTAAGCGGTATAAATTAATTTATATTGAATGGTTAACCGCTGTTCCTGACCCCTGTTTACCTGATTCCCTGTTTACCTGTAATTTATTTACAATGTTGTATTTATTGACTAATTTACTCGAAATTTCACTATCCGATCAGCATTGGGTCTAGACCGCTTCATGAGTAAAAGGATCGAAATCTAAAGAGTGAATACTTGCTTTCGGTCTTTGTAATTATGCTTTGATATTGAATGTTTATGACCTGAGCCTGATCCTGATTGCCTGACTGCCTGAGTCCCTGTTTAAAATTTCAGGGATACAGGTAAGCAGTAGCAGGAACAGGAAATCAGGGGGCTCATTCCTGAAGCATTTCTTTAAAACGAGTCACAATCGTATTACTCAGGAAGCCGTCTAGTTCATTGGGACGCAGAAGTCGTTGCCTTCGAGATCGGCGCAGGTCCAGCAGCCTTCGTAAATGATTGGAACATAACCTTCTTCGCAGTCGGGACGTTCCTCATCGCAGTAAAGGATGTATTCGGTTATGCAGTCGTGAGGCGTACAGGCAGCAATGCAGTCTTCGCAAGTGGGACATGAGGAAGATGCGCAGGGATTACAGTAGTCTTCCACTCGACAGTCTGCATCGGAACTGCAACCGTCCGTTTCGCCCCAGGGCATACAGGTTGCAGGATTTGCACAAACCCAGCAATTATTCTGAACAGCCAGAATTTCGTCGGCGCCGCACTCGGGCTGAATCATATTACAAAGGGCCTCGGTTCCGTCGTTGCAGTCTTCGTCGAGTTCCATTGTGCATTCGTTTTCCATATCGGCGCATCGCCAGCAACCGTCCACAACAACTGCTGTCCAGCCGGGGCCGCAGTCGGGACGGATTGCGTAGCAGGCAAGCGGTTCTTCCGTGGCACATGGGTTGTCAGTGCAGGCACGCAGACAATCCTCGCAATCCGGACATGAAGAAGTACCACAGGGATTGCAGTACTGATCCGTTTCGCAATCGGCATCCATGTCACACTCGTGGGATCCTGGAGGCAGACAGGTATCAGGATTTACACAGTAATAGCAGCTGTCGATGTATGCTAAAATTGTTCCGTTGTCACATTCTGGTTCTTCCATGAGACATGTAGGCTCTGTTCCGTCGTCGCAGTGATCGTCACGCCAGTCAGCGCAAGTTACGCTGTCAACGCAGACCCAGCAACCATCGCGGATAATTGCAAGTCCGTTTTCGCCACATTCGGGCCTCAGGGCATTGCATTGCAGTTCTTCAATTGGCTGGGTTTCACAACTGTGAGCAGTGCACGCCCCAACGCAATCGGTACATCCGGGACAGGATGCTCCGCCACAGGGATTGCACCAGGAATCAACACCACATTCGGCATCGGATTCGCATACATTGGGCCCCTGCCATGGTTCGCAGGTATCTGAATTAACACAAACGTAGCAGTTATCGCGCCAGGCGAGAATGTAAGGGCCAAGACACTGAGGCTCAGCCATGTCACAAGTGGGCGTTGTTCCATCGTCGCAGTGATCATCCCGATTGTTGTTGTTACTGTTATTGGAAGAGTTGGATGCATCATCGCATCCGAAGGTGAGAATAAGCGCAGATAAGATAATAAGTTTTTTCATTTCAAGACCTCCTTTATGTGTAACGTCGGTATTCAGTATGCCACAAAAAAGACTGCTTTCAAGGGATGTTATTTCTTTTCAACAAAACGCGTCCTGCATATTCAACAATTTGTTTTAATTGTCTTATTTATCGATTTCGGACTTCAGATTCTAATCCGGAACTTTTATTCTTGATTTCAAAACTTTTTTCAGCTAGTGTTTTCGCGTTACAAGGTTTCTGTCCGGAATCGGGATCACGTTTTCATCTGTTCTCAATTTTGGTAGATTCAAAACATTGAACGTTATTTCACAAACTTCGGAGGTCAATATGGCAAGTGTAAAAGGAACTGAAACAGAAAAGAATTTACTCAAAAGTTTTGCCGGGGAATCACAGGCAAAAAATCGCTATACATTCTTTGCAAAAGTAGCCAAAAAAGAAGGCTACGAGCAGATCTCAGCTCTCTTCCTTGAAACAGCTTTAAATGAAGAACAACACGCCAAACGCATGTTTGAATGGCTCGAAGGTGGAGACCTTGAAATTACTGCATGTTATCCCGCAGGCCGCATCGGCACCACAAAAGAAAACCTCAAGGCTTCTGCCATGGGTGAAAACGAAGAATATACAAAACTCTATCCCGAATTTGCAGCAGTAGCTGACAAAGAGGGATTCAAAGAAATAGCCCTGTTCTATCGCAATCTTGCTAAAGTTGAAAACGAACACGAAAAACGTTTCCTGAAACTCCTTGAAAACGTCGAAAAAGAGGAAGTTTTCAAAAAACAGGAAAAAGACAAGTGGATTTGCATGAAATGCGGATTCATATATGAAGGCTTTGAAGCACCGAAGATGTGCCCCGTTTGTCAGCACCCACAGGCATATTTTATGCTTGATCCGGAAAACTACTAATATCCTAAAATACCCTTAAGAGGAGTAAATAAAATGGAAAAACTTCAGGAAATGCTTGCAACAGCCCTTAAAATGGAAGAAAAGGGCTATAAATTCTATTCAGAAATCGTTCCAAAGATAAATGATCAGGTAGGTAAAACACTCTTTACCATGCTCAGAGACGATGAACTGATTCACATTGAGAGAATTAAGGAAATCTACGGCAAACTGACAGCTTCAACAGACTGGAATATCACCCTGGAAAATCTCCCGTCTCAGAAAGATCAGGGACTTGCAAGTCTCCTCCGCAATCTGGCTACAAAACACCGCGAAGGAATAAATTCTGACAGCGATGAAATGAAGGCTCTTGAAGTGGGTATTGAATTTGAAGCTGGCGCCGTTGCTTATTATCAAAAGCACCTTGAAAACGCTACGGAAGAAAATGAAAAACAGTTTATCCAGCGCATGATCGAAGAAGAAAAAGAACATCATGCGGTTTTGGTTGATATGCAGAGTTTCTATACAGACCCCGCCGCGTGGTTTGTGGAGCATGAACACCCGCATCTTGATTGATTTTGCTGACCACTACGGTCCGGAGATTTAAAAATGGAAGATAAAACACTCAGCACGATACTTTCCGGTCTTCAGAAAGCTATTCAGATTGAAAGAGATGGCTATTATTTCTATATGATGGCCGCAAAATCCACTTCCGATCCCGAAGGGCACAGAGCATTTGAGTCCCTGGCCAACGAAGAAAAGGAACACGAGAGAATTCTTAAACTTCAATTTGACAGCCTGAAAAACACCGGAAACATGGATAGTTCTCTAACGGCAGCGCCATCAGATAATAGCATTGGCAGCTTTTTCAGCGAAGAATTCGCTAAGCGTGCGTCCGAAGCTCATTATGAAATGAGTGCTCTGTCAATCGGAGTTCAACTTGAACTTCAGACCATCGAGCATTACCGCAAGCTCTCTGAAGCAAGTGAAGATCCGGTAGTAAAAGTTTTTTTCGGCAATATGGTGGAATGGGAAAAATCCCATTATGAATATCTCAACGGCGAACTCGAAGTTCTGAAAAACATCTACTGGTCCGATTCCGGCTTCTCCCCGTACTAGACCGCTTCCTGAGTAATACAATTGTGAGTTATTTAAAAGAAATGCTTCAGGAATGAGCCCCCTGTTTTCCTGTTACTGCTACTGATTTCCTGTTTATCTGATTTTTTAACAGGTAATCAGGAAAACAGGTTCAGGAACAGCGGTTAAACATTCAATATCAATTAATAATTAAAAGGAACTTAATTTTTAATTCAATTTCCCAATTTCGATCCTTTTACTCCGCAAGCGGTTTAGTTCGTGTCCTGAAATTCAATTTTTGTCAAAATTGGGCAAAAAATTTGAAAAACTGTATTACAGGACAGTAACTCCTTAACTTTCTTTTTTATCAAGAATTTCTCGTATTTTAGCCGTAAGCAAATGGGCTGTAAAAGGTTTTTGAATAAAGTTAATGCCTTCTTTAATAATTCCACTTGAAGCTATAACATCTGCAGTATACCCGGACATAAAAAGCACTTTGAGTCCTGGTATTGACTCTTTCAATCTTTCGGCAAGCTCTTTTCCATCCATAACAGGCATAACTACATCCGTAAGTAATAAATCTATTTTTTCTTTATTCGACTTGACAAAATCAACCGCAGCTTCAGGGTTTTTATGAGAAACAATTGAAAATCCTGCTTTTTCAAGCATTAATTGAGCCATTTTAAGTATTCCCGGATCATCCTCAACTATCATGACCGTTTCTCCCTTTGACTCAAAATTAATAATTCTATTGTATTTCTCTGGCGCTGAAACATCCCCGTGATAAAAAGGAATTAAAATTTTAAAAACAGTGCCCTTGCCCGGTTCAGAAGTGACTTCTATATATCCCTCATTTTGCTTTACAGCTCCATAAACCATTGATAAGCCAAGTCCGGTACCTTCACCAACTTTTCTGGTAGTGAAAAATGGTTCGAAAATATGTTTTTTAGTTTCTTCATCCATTCCACATCCGGTATCCTCAACGGTTAAATTAATATAATCTCCGGGAACTGTTCGATATTTTCCTCTTCCAAAATTATCTCCAATTTTAATGACTTCAGTACGGATAGTTATTTTCCCTCTCCCGTCAATGGCCTCTCTGGCATTTACACAAAGGTTTGCCAGGATCTGATCTACCTGTGATGGATCCATTTTTACAGTAGCGGCCCCCGCACAGGGAATAAACTCCAGATTAATATTCTCGCCAATAAGCCTCCCAAGCATTTTAAGCAAGTCTGTAACAGATTTGTTTAAATCAATAACTTCAGGAGCAACGGTCTGTTTTCTGGCAAAAGCCAGAAGTTGTCTTGTCAGTTCTGCGGAACGCATTGCAGCCTGCCGTGCTTCTTCAAGATCCTCTCTGATTGGATTTTCCTCTTCCATTTGATCCAGGGCAAGGTCCAGAT
Organism: Myxococcota bacterium; assembly: GCA_018821305.1. Lineage (GTDB taxonomy): Bacteria > Myxococcota_A > Polyangia > HGW-17 > HGW-17 > JAHJMN01. The sequence continues at coordinate 33,629 of JAHJMN010000212.1, read as the reverse complement.
GGCCTATTATGACCCCAAGCATATTATTAAAATCATGAGCAATTCCGCCGGCAAGCCTTCCAACCGATTCCATTTTTTGTGATTGCTGCAACTGACTTTGAAGTTCTTCACGCTCCTTTTCAGCAACTTTTCTTGCAGAAATGTCTCTCATTGAGCCCACTATTCTTAAATCGTCTCCATTTCCACAAGTTTTTCCAGAAATAGAACACGGAACAATGACACCTTCCCTGTTAAAAACTTCAAGTTCGCAATCCGTGGCATACCCGTTTTCGAAAATTCGGCGAGCCAGATTAACTCCATCCATAGGATTCACACAGTAACTGGCAAAATTCGTCCCTATAACTTCCCGAGGAGTATACGTATTGCGGGATAAAGAAATTATTGATGGACTTATTTCAAGAATTGTACCGTCTGGAGCTAACTCTACAAAGACATCCTGAATATTATCAAAAATGTTCCTGAGTTTTTCTTCCCCTGCTTTGAGTTTTTCAAGAGTTATTTTCTGGTCAGAAACGTCCCTGGTAATACTTAAAATATGTGGCTCCCCATTAAAATAGACTACTGAAGCGGACATTTGGCAGTGACGGATACTACCGTCTTTCATGCGAAAATCAGCTTCCAGTCCGTGTATTTTTCCGTCTTTCAGTAACCCTTCCACAAGTTTTTTGCGATCTTCATTATTAACCCAGAGTTCCATATCAAGGGAGGTTTTTCCAATTACTTCATCATAACTATAACCTGTCAAATCCAGGAAAACCGGATTAACTGAAACATATAGACCGTCTGACATTCGATTGATGTTTATTGCATCGGGACTTGTTTCAAAAGATCTTCTGAATCTTTCTTCGCTGAGTTCAAGGGCTGTGGAAGCACGATGCTTTTCGGTATTATCTGAAAAAACAAGTACTACACCAATAATTTCTCCGTTGTCATTTTGAATAGGCGCAGCACTATCTGAAATATTATACTCACGACCACTTCTGTCTCGTAAAATAGTATGATTTTCAAGCTCGCAGACAACCCTGGTCTCCAGCACTTTTTTTACGGGGTTTATAACTTTATCTCTTGTGATTTTGTTAATAATATCGAAGACATCTGTCAGATATTTACCATATGCTTCATTGAGCGACCACCCGCACATCCGCTCGGCTGCAGTATTCATATTTTCAATAAGCCCATCAATATCCGTTGCAATAACACCATCACCGATTGAGCGAAGCAAAACAGCATAGTAATCCATTTTTTTCCGCATGGATTCATGAATTCGAGCTCTTTTATCCATTTCATTTTTTAATTGAATGGTTGTCCATGCTTTTTCGCACAATTGCTGAACTAAAGAACTCAGCATCCGAGTTATGGAAGTGAACTTTTCCAGCGACATAATGGGAACTTCACGAAAAGCCTTCTCAAAATCGTCTGGATCCGCATCAATTTCCAGTGCATAGGAAAGAACCTTTCCATCATCCGTTTCTTCGTTTCTGACCTGACCAATTAACCAATTGGCAATATGAATACCAGCAACGGTAATACTGACCCCCGCATCCCACAATCCTCCTGAAAGGCATTTTTTAATTGCAAAGCCTTCCGGGTGATTCTGGCCAAGAACCGAATCAGACTTGTAACAATTATTTCGCCCCTTCTCAGAGCGTCGTATAATGTCACTGCAAAGCCTTGTGAAATTACTGGGTTTCGTTAGAGGAATTCCATCAGGCGTAGTAATTACTGATGCCACACCCGTTGCGTCACAGAAAAGATCCTGTAGTTTTTGCATTTCTTCAATATCAAACAAGTCACCGAACTTGAGATAATTGCCATCTACTGAATCCAGTGTCATATAGTCTCTCCAATGGAAAAAATAAATTTTCCAAAATTTTATGTTTTAAAATATTCAGAAATCCGGCCTTGTTCGCCCTATAACAATAATAAAGTCATCATCTTCCATCTGCATATGAGAATCAGGAGCAATATAATTCTGCTCACCACGCCGAATTCCCATCACTGAAAACCCCTTCGCCTGAACTTTTTCACAAATAATTCCATAATTTTCAGCAGCAGGTGATTTTACTATATATATTTGACTTCCATATTCATTACTTGTAAGGTCCTGAATTACGCTGTGAACTCCCGGATCCTGAACTTCCTGAACTAAAAGTTGAGAAGAGAGTGTGCTTATTGACACTACGGAATCACAGCCAGCCCGTCGGAAAAACACTTCATTCTCCGGATTCAGGCAATGAACAACCGTAAAACAGTTCTCTGCAATCCGTTCAATTGTAAGCACTGTTGCAAGATTCTTCATATCACTATTGTCGGGATCTGTTAGTATTGAATCAATAATTATTGCTTTTGCTCTGCGAAAATTTGCCCTCTCGAGAATGGTATCTCTGGAGGGATTTCCCCTGACAAAAAATACATTACGCGGTACCAGTTCCTCGGGAATCTGATCCAGATTGTCATCAATAATAACGATAGGACATTCGCTGGTGTTGTCATCCTTACGTAATTCATTGATAAGTTTATTCATCTGCCCTATATTATTGTAATTACATATTATTATATGATCTTCAAACATTATTTTTTTCATACCACGCATTTCCCTTATTCGAGATTCAACAATTTTTGAAGTACCAGTGGAAAGGAGATAACCCAGAACACCTACACCCATAAGCATTGTCGGAAAACCTACAAGAACCCTGCCATAAAACGATGCCGGGGCATAATCACCATATCCTACAGTGGTCATAGTAACTATTGCCCACCAGAAAGCATCAATCCACTTAAGATCGGGTTTTGACGGCAACTCAAAATATAAAAAGCCCGCAGTGGAATATGCCAGGAGAGAAAGAAGGAAAAAAACAGCAATAAACCAGGATTTCGTAATTTTGGATTTTGCATGGGAAAGGAGGGAAGCGAAAATCCTGAACATTAAGGTTCTTCCTTTTTCCAGCGGTTTTTAAAAATTACTGCAGCATCTGTTGCTTTTTGATTTCCCCAGATTCCGCGTCTTCCCAGTCTGGCCTTGTATTCGCTATCAAGATACCTGATACTCTTTTTGGAATGAAGGGACGGATTATAAAGAGCAAAACCGAGTTCAATAAGTTCCAGGGTAATATCCCTTTTTTTCCCATTTAAAATACATTCTAACCTGACAGGAACGAAATCACTTTTCGGTAATTGTTCGAAAAATATCATGCAGTCTTTGTTCAGAAAATTCTTTTCAAGGTATTCTTTTGATCCTTTTTTAAATTCAATAAAAACATCTCCTGGATCAGGGATAAAAACCCCAGCAAGCCCGGTACTTTTATTTTTATTCATCCGGTCAATAACGGTAATATTGTGAAGTCCACTGATACCTGTAATAGTAACTTTATCCCCTGATTTTAGACTGCAAAGTTTTTTCTTATTGTTTTCCGTAATTTTTAAGACGCCCAAAGTGTACCACCCAGCGCCGGCAAGCAGAATAAGAGAAAGCCCACTTATAGCATATCGATCTAGAAATATCAGGATTTTTCTAAAAAATGCATTCATATAGGCCACTACTGGTAAATTCAACTGTAGCGCTCTCGTATAGCGAAGCGCGGAAGAGTGAGCACCTTGCGGTTACTATCCTGTGCTAAAATTCTTCCTGAACTTCAAAATAGCGTATTACAGGACAGTAACTAAGTAAAGGAATTTCAGAATCTTATTCATCTATCCGCAATATTTTGAGTTTTCCAGGAACCACAGTATCATTCCAACCCATAAACTCAGGGTTTTTTTACTTTGGGAAAGGAGCTTAAATTTTGAAGGTTTTCATTTTTGCAATATCAGTATTATTTCTGGCATGTTCGGGAAAACAGGAAACTCAGACTAATCCCCCTGTGGAAAAAAAATCCGACATCAAAAAACAGGTCAATTCAGATGTAAAAAAGGCAGCGAAACCTTTCGTTCCTGCTGTTTTAACGGAACCGGAAATATGGAATACGGCTCTGGAAGTCAATTCTGCTTGTGATAAAAATATAATTCTTGCCCAGAGCCTGATTAAAGATATTCAATCGGGAAAATATAATGGTAAACCAGAAGTTCTTGATCATATAAACAAAGTCCTTATCTATCTGGATCGGATTCTTCCTTCTGCGGAGCTCTTTAACAACGCTCATGAAAAAAAAGAAGTCCGTGAGGCAGTAGAAAAATGTGAACAGCGTGGTAAGAAAATGCTTACATCTCTTAAGCTTGACACAAAAATATATCAGGCAATTAAGAGTGTACCCATTAACACTCTTGATATTACAGCAAAACGTTTTGTGTCTCGACTCCTTCTTGAATACCAAAGAAGTGGCGTAAACCGTGATGAAGAAACAAGAAAGCTCCTGGCATCCATTGAGGAGAAAATCGTTAAACTCGGTCAGAAGTACATGAAAAACATCGCTGGAGATAAAAGATCCATTAAGGTGAGAGTATCTGATCTTAAAGGCTTGCCGGTCGATTTTATAAAAAGGAAAAAAGTTGAGAAGAAAATGGTGATCATCACTACGGACTACCCGGACTTTTTTCCAGTCCAGAAATATGCTGTTAATTCAAATCTTCGCCGCAATCTTTATAGAGAATTTCTTTCCAGGGGGATGCCTGAGAATGATAAACTTTTAAAAGAAATTCTTATCTTACGTGATAAATACGCCACTATTCTTGGTTATAAAAATTTCGCTGCCTATAACGCCGAAGATAAAATGGTTAAGAATGAACAAACCATTGAATCCTTTATAAAACAAGTCGCAAAAGAAGGACAAATAAGGGCAAAGCGAGATCTGGCCGCAATCCTTAAACGAAAGAAGAAAGACAATCCCAAAGCCCACAGAGCAGAAGTTTTTGATCGTTTTTATTATGTTCAAAAAATACAAACTGAACAATATCGAGTAAATCCTGCCGATGTACGTGCCTACTTCAATTTTAAAAATGTTAAAGAAGGTGTAATGGCAGTAAATCAGCGACTCTTTGGTGTAACTTTTAAAAAAATACCAGGAGCAAAAGTCTGGCATTCTTCGGTAGAAGCATATGATATTATTGACAATGGAAAAACTATTGCACGTTTTTATCTTGACATGCATTCCAGAGAAGGAAAATACGGTCATGCCGCTGAGTTTCCGATTTATTCAGGAGTTTCAGGTATTCAATTACCGTCAGCTGCCCTTGTTACAAATTTCCCTGATCCATCAAAATCCACCGATGGTATAGCCTTGATGGAACATGATCAGGTAACAACATTTTTCCATGAATTCGGACATCTTATGCACCAACTTTTTTCCGGAAATCACAAATGGGTAACCATGTCCGGAATAAACTGTGAATGGGATTTTGTGGAAGCACCAAGCCAACTCATGGAAGAATGGGCATGGGATTATGACGTTCTGACTACATTTGCAAAACACTATAAAACAGGCAAAATAATTGAAAAAAATCTTGTTGAAAAAATGAAAGCAGCGGCGGAATTCGGCAAAGGAGTTCACATCATGCGTCAGATGTTCTATGCCGCGTTGAGCTTCACCTACCATGCGACCCCCCCATCAAAACTTGATTTACGCAAAGTCATGTTTGAAGTGCAAAAACAATATTCTCCATGGCCTGGCCTTGAAAAAACCGCGGAATATGCAAGTTTCGGCCATCTGGTGGGATACTCTTCCCAATACTATACTTATATGTGGTCATTAGTCATTGCCAAAGATCTTTTCTCAAGATTCAAAAAAGAGGGCATTATGTCTAAAAAGATTGCTGCTGATTATCGCAACTACATACTTTCTGTTGGTGGAAGTCGAAATGCGGTGGATATGATAAAATCTTTTCTCGGAAGAGCTTATAACTATGAAGCTTTTTTTGAATATCTTAAAGGACAATCAATAACTGTAAAGTAAATACCCTATCAACCGGAAAATTTCAGTGACAATCAGTAAGAGCATCTTCAATCTGATCGGACAGAAGTTTTGTAGTCTCAACATCATTTATTACATAACAGACCCTGTTATTGCGACCGAGAATCAATGTAACGGGAACATTTGTAATTCGGTTTCCGCAAAATCGGAAATCTCTATCGTAAAGAACTGTAAAATCAGGCTTATACATAGTATGCCACTGATCCACAAGTCTTGAATCCGTATCTATAAAAACAAAATTGAAAGAAACAGGTTTTTTCTTTGAAGCATAATAGGAACGAGCCTTTTTAAAACGCTCCATCATTATCTGACTTTTACTGGACCATGTAGTAAATACACCAATTACTTTAATTTTTTCATCAGTAAATGATATTTCTCGAGGAAGACTACACTTTTTTGTCGTTTTAACCTTCCCTGGCAAAGTTCCCTGAATAAAATCAACACGTCCGGATTCCCGACATGAAATACTTAATAAAATCAAAATGTAAAGTGGATAAAATTGAATTTTCATACAATTATCAGTGTGTACAATGGGCCCCAATGTCGTGATTAGCGCCGATTCCTGTACATCTGGTAAAGCCAAGTGCGCTACAATCTTCTTCATATATGTGTCCATCGATACAGATATTTGCTTTGAAACTGTCAATACAGGTTTCCTGCCCTTCAGTACATTCGGTTCCCGCCGGATTACACCATGGTGTTCCGCCTACAAGTTCACATTTTTTCTCTCCCGGAAGAGATGTACAGTCTATCTCCGTTGTAATTCCGAGTTCACAAGTTACCTTAGTTTCACTATCACAGAATGGTTCAAAATTTTCTGGATCACACTGCCCCCCGGTCCCGTAGCAACCTATCATAAACTCGCCACCTTCCAGTTCAAATCGCTGACATGTTAAACCTAACACAGAGCAATCCGTTGTATTAATATAACCATTCTGGCAAACATGAATTCTGTTATCCTGACATCCGCCTTCAAAAGTCTCTTCATCACAGGGTCCTGCGCTGCATTGAGGAGAACCATCGTTTCCGATAATACAGACCTGACCGGACGCGCTGCAATCCATTGCATATTGAGTTGAAGAAAAGGATTCGCAGTAATATCGGATATTCCCATAACAGGAACCCTTTGACTGATTGTAATCACATGATTGAGGCAACTCATTGTTTCCAAAGCACATTTTTACAGCATTACAATCGCTGCCCGCCTCAAGAGTACAGCGATATAATTGATCCCATATTTCTTTGTTTCCCCGCATTGGGGCTTCTTCATAATAACTCTTAACGCAAGGAGCTATATAACCGCCAGTAAGTACTCCACAAGCATCCTTGATAAGGCATGCTTTGATAATATCTTCTTGAGTCAATACCTGATTGTTATTATTTGTGTTATTGTCAGAATTCGAGCTATCATCACAACCCATAATTGCAACAAGTACTGATATAAGAATAAATTTTTTCATGTAAACTCCACTTCTTTTATCAGGAAAAAAGCTTCCCGAACAATCTGGTAACAGTGAAACTTATCATATGCTTTCTTTATTGCAAACGTGAAGTTATCAGCTGGACAAAAAAGCCTTTATCCACTATTCATTTTGAGTCCTGAATTTGCTCTGATTCGTGTTACTTTCGGTATTACTTCTTTTTCAGGACAACAACTGACTTCCATAATCTTTCAGAAAATAGGAGTTAGTTTTTTTCGTCCCGATGGGAAAGTGGAGGAGAGCCCATGGCATTTTATTGTTATAAATGTGGAAAAGAACTGGAATTTGCAGTCAAGGGCGGTATTATGGTTGGCCGACTTGATACTTGTGACCATTGTAACGCTTATCTTCACTGCTGTAAAAACTGTCATTTTTATGATCCTGGTCTCCATAACCAGTGCCGTGAAAGCTACACTGACTTTATTAGAGATCGAGAAGCACCGAATTTCTGCAGTTCTTTCCAGTATATAAATAGTGATACACCACCTGAAATGAAAGATCAGAACGACGCAAAAAGCAAACTTGAAGCTCTATTTAAAAATCTAAAATAACAAGCAATATCAAGATTTTAAAATTCCAACACCCCCCTGGACAGCTTCCGATTAATACGATATTACACCGAAAGCCATTCAGGAAATATATTTGTACTCTGGTTGGTACTGAACATGAAATTTGCTATCCTACATTGTGTGAGCTATAATTACATTGTAGGAGTTGCAAAATGCTTTTATCATACATCTTATTTTTTCTGCTTGATTTAACTCAACCTGTTGATATCATTATAGATCCTGGACATGGTGGTACAAATTTTGGTGCCATTGCAGTTGATGGAAAAACAAAGGAAAAAGATCTCACTTTAGATCTTTCACTGCGAATCAAAAAACATCTAAAAAAACTTAAAATGTCTGTAGAGCTCACAAGAACTGAAGATGTGTTTCTTTCGCTGTATCAGAGATCCCGTATTGCAGAAAAATTCAATCCTGCTTGCTTTGTAAGCATTCATTTTAATGCTTCGGTCCTTCATAATCGCAAAGGAATCGAAATTTACCATACTGATCGCCTTCATGCTCCTGCCCTTGGTACTATTTTATCCTTTGCCCGCAACTCACAAACTCGACTCTCATCTTCCTCAATCGTAACCAATTCATATATTTCCGATTTGAGGAAACGAAATTCATGGGAGCAATCAAGGAATCTGGCTCGGCGGCTTGCCTGGCGTCTACTGGGCAAAGGTTACACCGTTGATCGCGTGGCGGAAGGTACTTTTGATGTTCTAACCGGCCATTCATCAAAGGCAATTCTCCTTGAAGCAGGTTTCCTTGACCATGTTAGAGAAGGGAGAAATGTTTTGTCTCCAACCTGGAGAGAAAATATTGCACAAGTAACTGCCGAAGCTCTCAGTACTCTCTGCAGAAAAACCCCTTGAAAACCTCACTGTACCTGAAATCCTGGTCGACTGAAAACAGTTGTAAATAAATTGGATCTGTAATAAATTTTCTGGAAACTGATTAGGATTTCTTAAGATTGTATACATTACAATTGGTTTTTAAGTTTTCAGCAAAGCGTATTACGGGATATGCACTTATTACAAATTAAACGGAATTGTAGCAATTCCACAACGGCTTGACCATGTTCGGGGTAATACGATTGGGTTGAATTTTCGGAAATATCAATCAATTTGACACTCGCAATAATTTGTTTTCGATACTTTTATTCCGGAAACGGTCTTGAAATAAAACCTACGGACATAGTGTGAATCAAATTACCCAAAGGCCCAGAAACTTAACGGAGACTAAAATGATCGAGTTATTTAAATCATACAGTCCTGAAAAACAGCAGATAATTTTCACAAAAGACCTTGCAGAAAAATATGGACTTCATCGTTGGGGTGAGAATTTCCGACTTGGAACCGCCGGCTACCGTGATCTCCTTGACCCTGCTGAATTTTTCTCTCCTCAGGTGCCTTTTAACGCAGTAACTATGGCAATTGTTGCGTATGCAAGATTGAAAATTGCGAAAAAACACGGACTTAAGAAGCTTCATATCGGAGGAGAAGTCCGACCACATACGGGAAGATTTATCGATCTTTTCGCGAGGATATATGCTGCTGGAGGGATTGAAGTTCACCTGAGGGGTGACGGACCGGCCACAACACCCATATGGCTTTCAAGTTTCGGTGTTTTCTGGCACGAACTTGATGGTGGTGAAAATTTCACTGCTTCTCACTCTCAGAGTTATAAGGGCGGCTGGAAACCCATGGATGAAAATGGAATGCAATTGCTCTCTCTGGCTGCTGAAATTGAAGAAGAAGTCCACAAAGCTACAATGGCAGCTGTTTATGGGAACCTTGTTATCGATCTTGCAGCAGCAAATGACGAGAAAATACATTATGATTTCAACCCACTTGTTCCATACATCAGTATGCTTAAACTTATAGTTTCTCAAAATGATCTTGATTTTATTCGTCAATCTCTCGAGTCAGGTCTGCGAATTGCTATCAGCAGTGAAGGCGGTTCCATGGGAAAAACCGCTCGCATGATTTTTAATGAACTGGGCTTCCCTCTTGACTCAAAGGGAATAACTTTCCTGCATGAAACTGAAAGTGATAATTACCATGGAATCGGTGTCGTTGATGGTGTAAATCATGGAGTAGATCCCGGAAAATGGCAAGTTTATAAAAATATTGGGGCTTCAGATCTTCTGAAAACAAATCAGGTAGATATGGTATTTATCTGGGATCCAGATGGAGATCGTTTCAATATAATTACCGCAGCCCCAGTTTCACTTAAAGAAACTGCAATAAAAAACGGGCTTGAAACGGATCCCCTTGATGAAAGCAGGATCCTGGTTTACTTTAAGCCAAATCAGATATATTTTATGCTCACAGCATTAAAAATGGAATCACTGAAATTTTCTGGGCATCTCAATGACTATGACTGGATTGCCGCAATTACCTGGCCCACTTCCCGTTCTATTTCGGAAGTTGCTCAAAAGATTTCAATTCAAAATGGTAAAACCGTTGCCAGCTTGTGTGTCCCCGTTGGATTTAAATACTTCGGAAATATGACATCCTACCTTGAAAAATGTGGTGACGAAACCGATGGAATTATTTTTAAAAATGCCGTTGGTGCAGATATTCCTCTAGGTAAAAAACCCAGAATAATCATGATGGCCGAGGAAAGTGGCGGAGCTGCCTGCGGTACTGTTGAACCCTTCCTTTCGTGCAATGAAAACCGGAAATCTCTTGCTTTAAAAGAAAAAGACGGAATGCAAATCGCACTTATGATGTTGCATCTAGCGGCACTTTTACGTAAAGAGAACACCAGTGCCGCTGCTCACTATTTAGAACTACTTGATAAATATAGTATTAAATTCAGAGCTTACGAAAGGCAGGACATAACACTGTACGATGAATCCCTGAGCGGTGAAGCCCGTTATAAAGCACAGAAGGAAGCTAATGCGAAAAAAGATCGTATAGTTAACTATTTTAAAAACCTGTGCAGGATGACTCCATCTGAAGCCGGGAAAACCCTGTATAAAATCACGGGAATGGACGAATTCCAGAATGTAAAATCAATTTACTATGCTGGTGATGGAACATATATTGAATTTGAAAATCTGTGGTTTGAACTAAGAGCCAGTGGAACCGATGCCGTTTTACGGTATTATATGGAAGGTCAAAGTGTAGACTTGGTTCATTCTCTTAACTCTAAACTTGTATCTCTGAATGGGACCGAATAATCACCATCCAAGAAGCCCATGATCAGGAATAATGCTTTTTATACGTTTCAAGAATAAAACTGCAAAATCAATCAGGAAGGTTTTATTATTTAAATGACCGAACATCTGGAAAGGGAAAACAGTTACTTCAAGTTGGCCACTTGGCGCCAGAATGCAGTCTACTCCTATCCTTTTGTCGGAATTTTACTGGCTCTGATTTTAACAATCTTTGGTCGCCCTTCACCACAGCAGCAGGCCAGAAAACTTCTTGTTTCAAATCCAACTCGCAAAGAGATTCCTCTTCGCATTTTCAGTACTGTTTTGATAAAACTTAAGGATGACTACATTGATCCAGATCTAATAAAACCAATGGATCTTTTTACTGGAGCAATTGAAGCACTTGAAAAAGAATTTCCCGAAATTATTTTTGAAAAAACTGAATCTGAATACCGTATCAGGATTAAAGATAAAAGATTTAGTATTAAAATCATCAACTTAAGCTCTTTACTGTCCCTTTATGAAAAAATGAATGAAGTTTTTTCAATTCTTGAGAGCAAACTTAACAATATTAATCTCAGAGATGCTGAATACCGTGCAATCAATGGAATGCTGTCCGTCCTTGACAACCATTCTTCTTTGCTGACACCGGAAATGTACAGTGAAATAAAGGCCGGGACACGAGGCTCTTTTACTGGGATTGGGATTGTTGTCACTCTACGGGATGGATATATTACTGTAATCTCCTCAATAGACGATACTCCCGCAGCAAGGGCCGGAATTAAACCCGGTGACAAAATTGTTAGAATTGGGAACGTGAGCACAGTAAACGTTACCCTTAATGAGGCGATGAAACTTCTCCGCGGAGGTGAGGATTCAAAAACCGTACTTTTTATTGAAAGGAAAAATGCGGAAAAAATCCTTCGAATTGAGTTGGAGCGGTCGGTTATTCATTTAAACTCGGTCAGTACAAATATTTTACCGGGTAACATTGGTTATATCAGAATAAAACAATTTACTCAGACTACTGAAACAGAGTTGTCCAAAGCCCTTAAGTCATTCAATTCAAAAAAAATAAACGGTCTTGTCCTTGATCTCTACAACAATCCCGGTGGGTTACTTAAGCAGGCAACGTCCTGCGCTAACCTGTTTCTGGATAAAGGCGTGATATATTCAACAGTATCCAGAAAAAATAATATTTCGGAAAGCAAGTCCGCCGATGCTGATGATACTCTCTTTAAAGGGCCCATGGTTGTATTAATCAACGAGGGAAGTGCTTCAGCTTCCGAGATCCTTGCTGGCGCTTTGAAACATCATAAAAGAGCACTCCTCGTTGGGAAAACTTCATTTGGTAAAGGTTCTATTCAGGTAGTTTCTGAAAATAATGACGGTAGCGCCCTGAAAATGACTATTGCCCATTACCTGAGTGCCGGAAAGTATGCCATTCACAACACGGGTGTCAAACCGCATATTAAAATTGGCATGATCAAATCCAATCAGAAAAACTTCCTGGTGAGTCCATTTATGGTTAAATCCCTCATTCCCATTACAGAGACTCTACCGGGGGCAGGAATTAAAGATAAATCGGGCTTTTTTACCTTAAATTTTCTGGACAGTTCTCCGGATGATGATCCATGGGATGTTTCAACAAATAATGCTCCATCTCCTGTTATAAATATTGCTTCTGAGATTATTAAAAACTTCTCTAATCCTCTATCAACTGAATCTGAAGCTTTAAATGTCTGGCTTAAAAAGAAGAAGCTCCTTGAGCTTACTAAACTTATGACAATTCTCGGCAAAAACGGAATAAACTGGACGAAGCCTGAAAATACAACCGACTCTTCTGCTCTGGAATTATCTGTAAAGTATGACAATCATTTTGTGCGAGCTGGGGAATCTCTTTCCGCAAGAGTTGAAGTTAGAAACCTTGGAACAAGTCCTGCCTACAGAGTGTTTACAATGGTTAAGACTGAACCAGAAATTCAAAGGAGAGAAGTCGTTTTCGGTAAAATTGACCCTGGTGAATCCATCATTAAGACCGTACATTTTCGTGTTGATAAATCACTTCCTGCAATGCTCTGGAACATTGAATATAAATTGTTTTCCGGAGGTGACAGTATTGGCTTCCCTGTTTTGAAAACAGTCAGGGAAAGCAGAATGGAAATAATTCCCGCAAGACCTCCCATTTTTCGCATGCATTACCATTTTATGGATGATTCCGGTGGAAATGGGGATGGTTTGATTCAACCCGGAGAAAATATCCGCATTCGACTGATGGTGGTAAATGACGGTCCTGGCGATTCCGGTGAAACCAGTATTAAACTTGTCAATGAAACACCCTTGAACATGGAAATTCTCAAGGGAAGAGTGAATTTTCCACGACTTCTAAGTGGTGAAACAAGAAATCATGATTTCGTAATATCTATCAGTAAGGAAGCTGCCGGGACCAGGGGTAAAATGAAACTGGTTCTTAAAGATAAAAAATTCGGAATTGTGGTACCAGCTGAAATGATACTCAACATTATGAATCCAGGTCCTGCTCCTATTAATTCTCAGGGCCTCATAACATTCCCTTCGGACACCGTTTTAAGAGATGGGCCGGGAAAATTTTCAAATATTATTGGAGTCGCAAAAAAATCCAGTATTTTCAGAATTTCAGGAACTCAGGGAAGTTGGATAAAACTGATTTTACACCCCGAGAGAACTGCTTTTGCCCCAGTTTCCGAAGGAAAATTAATGGATTCATGGCAACTTTCTCTTCCAAGTCCCCGCTGGATTCCCTGGTTCCAGATTCAAGCACCCTGGATAAAAATAAAGAAAATGCCAATTCTTACAGATAAGACTTCTGTTCCCATAGTCGTTGAAATAACTCATCCTGTTGCAATAATTGATGCAAGCATTGAGCGCTTCAACGGTAAAAATTATCAGAAAATACTGTATGTCCAAGGCAATGGTAAAAATAGAATTTCAATTAATGAAAGCCTGCAAGTTGGGGAAGGTTTCAATAAGATCAGGATACATGCACGGGCAAACCCATCAGTTAATGCCAGTGTTTATCAATATATTTTTTACAAACCATGAGTTACATTTTTTCACTTCTTTTCTTAATTACATCAACGACATCTACCGATTCCAAGTCGGGTAACTATCAAACTTGGGTCTTAATAGTTGCGCCAGGGCCCGATGTATTTTCACGATTTGGCCACAGCGCTTTCATGATTGAAACTCCATCAGGCAAAAAAGTATATGATTTCGGCTACTTCAATATGAATAGCAAATTTATAAAAGATTTTGCCTTCGGTCGTGCTTTTTACAGCCTTGATTCACGTTCCTTTGATGCGTTTTTAGATAGTTACAGTTCTGAGAAACGTACCATCCGCGGTCATCTCCTCAACCTGACCCCGGAAATGGGGAAACAACTTTACGAAGTGCTGGAAAGCCTACACTCAAGTGACGGAAAACATTATCTTTATGACCATTTCCGTGATAATTGTGCTACACGCTTGAGGGATTTGATTTCTAAAGTGACTCAGGGGAATCTTCAGTATGAACTGGAGAAAATGAAAATTGGGTCATGGAGAACAAATCTGGATCGGATTTTAGGAAACTCATGGGACATCAAATATGGCCTCAGGTTGGTTCTATCATCCGTGATGGATGAAAAGCGCAGTGGTTGGGATGGCGCTTATCTGCCACTCTTACTGGAAGAAGTACTTTTAAAAGTAAAACTAGCTGTCAATCCATTTGGTAAACATGAAAAATTGATTGTTAAAAGCACAGTATTTTTTGAAGGCATCAATCATAATATTAACACAAGTTTACCCATCTGGATATACCCTATCTTACTAATGGCTCTTTTTTTTCTAATAAGTCCCTTTATTTACCGGGATGATATTATTTTCCTGAAAATTGAGCTTTTTTTCTTTTCCTGGACACTTTTTATCCTTTTTGTAGTAATGCTTTTTCTTCATTTTTATCATTCCATTTGCGTATATAATCTTAATATTTTTGCATTTACGCCCGTACTCTACACAGTGCTTCCCTGGATTCTTTTCCGTAGCAAGAAAGGGCGTATCATTGGGAAATTTATTATCATTTCAATGTTTTTCCCACTTATAACGATAATTATTCGTCCTTTTACCATACAGAAAACATTCCCTTTTCCTGATATTATTCTCCTTAGTTACATAATTTTTTATATTCAGTGGAGCCTCTATATGAGAACAAGCTCTCAAACTGAAAATCAAGACCCTCCTGATGTGACAACTGATTCTTCTGGTTCAGAAACAAAAACATCATCAGTGCCTGAGACTGATGAGGAAAACCATGGATCATGAATGATATCTATACAAGAACATCTAGATATCTCAGTAATATCAGTATCCCCGCTTTCCTTGCATTCCTTTTCATTTTTTCTCTATTAATCAGTCCCGGACTTGATGACGTCTGGTGGAGACTTGCCAGTGGTCAGCACACTCTCCAGAAATTATCTGTTTTAAAAATAAATTCCTGGTCATTTTCAAGTGAAACAATCCCCTGGGTTAACCATTCCTGGCTATATGATGTTATCATTGCCAAATTCTATAATATTTCTGGTCTCCGGGGGCTTTTTATATTCCACTTTTTGTTACTCAGCATTATTATCTATAAAATTGCAAGGCCTCCTGAAGATATTATTACATCAGGAGCTACAATTGGGGCGCTGTTTCTTTTAACAATTCATTGGGCCGTCAGACCATTTCTTGCTGGAGATTTATTCCTTCTTGGTATCCTTTTTTATTCTACTTCAAAAAATCTGTACTCATTAAAAGGTATCCTTGGCACATTTTTAATTTTTCTATTCTGGGCAAATATTCATGGAAGTGCAACTGGGGGACTTGTTGTATTTATATTTTTGATTTTTTCAGCAGAAAAACATCGTATTAACTGGTTCTTTGCCCATGCGTTCATTGGTTTTTCAGCGCTTCTTATTAATCCTTCCGGAGGCAGATTGCTTCTACTTTCCTTTCAGTACATGCAAGGAGGTTTCGCATTTCTCTCTTCTTTGATTGAATGGGGTCCTCCAAACCTGATTCACATAAGTCTAATGATCTTTATTCTATCTGTATTGTTCCTGAAGAGTTCTCCTTCCCGCAAATTGACTAAGAAACACATCCTTCTAGCCGGTTTGTTCATATATTCAATGACTGCCCGCAGAAATGTACCCCTGTTTGCAATCACATCTCTTTATTACCTGTATCAGGATAACAAATTGCCTCTCAATTATAGTGCCCGCCTGAAATCAACAGTTTTTATTATAAGCACAGTAATGTTTTCATTTATTATAAAACCGACACCTGACAACACGTTCTATCCCATCAAAATACTGAAGGCATCTGAAACTCTGAATCAGAAAGAAATTATTAATGTTTTCGTTCCGCATAAGTGGGGAGGAGCATTCATTTTTCATTTTAAAGGAAGATTCAAACCATTTGTGGATGCTAGAAATGATTGCTACTCAGAAAAAGTTTTCAAAGATTATTACAGAATATACTACCTGCAGAAAGACTGGTACGATGTTTTGAATTCATACAGAGTGGATTATGTCATTTTTCCATCAAATCACCCTTTGTTTAATGCATTGAGACTAAAAAACTGGCAACCATCAGGGCCCGGTGGACAAATATTAAAAGCTCCATATTATTAATTTTTTTCCGCTATTTTAAGTTGAGCCTGACAAGGATATTTTCGGCTCCTTTTCGAACGATTCTGGAGTGATGACTTGATTCCATCCAGCGGAGAAAAGTAATTGCCCTCTTTCCGCCAATATTTCCAATAATATTCATAATAACTACGGCATGCTCTTCACTTGAGACTAACGCCAACTCACTCAAGGCCTCAACGGATTTAGTATCTTTTAATATCCCAAGGACACCCGCAATTCGCAGTTTTACACTCATATCGTTTTCTTTACGCAACATTTCTATCAAAACAGGAGCAGCCGTGTTCAGTTCCCTTCTACCGACAATTACGAGAGCGGATAGACGAATAGAATCCTCACTACTTTTGAGGTTTCTAAGAATTTCCTCATCTGAGGCTTGCACGAGTGTTGATTCTGATAAGATCGTTTCCATTGCTGCTCTGATATTACCAACCAGAGATTCTTTAAGTTTTTCACCGATGTCACCAGGGGCTATTTTTGAAAATGTAACATATTTTTCATTTATGCCTCTGAATGGTTCCGACTTTTCATCTTTAAAAAGCGGACGCAGGATGATTTCGACGCCTGTTTCCGTAGCTCTGTCATGTATCTGTCCATCCACAAGCCTTGATCTTACAGCGGCTACCTCACGAACAAACCACTTTATTTCCAGAATCCACGGTCTGGTTGTCTGAGCCCCTGGTTTGTACGGAAATGCTGAGGATTTTTCAAGTATTTCATTAACACTTTTCTTAATAAAATCATCACTTAAAAAACCGACTTCTCCTGGTATTTTAATTTTTCGCACCGATATTTCGGTAATGAGGGAACGCGTTGATTTGCTCTTCTTTTTTTCGGTACAAGAGCACAGTGTAATTATTATTAATATATTCAAGACTATTTTATATTTTTCAAACATAACCCATATCCGCAAGGCTCGTATAACAGCCTTTACCGAGTATTATGTGATCAATTATTTTTATGTCCAGAAAAGAGGCAGCTTCTAGAATTCTGTCAGTAATTCCAATATCCATAGCTGATGGTTCCGGATCTCCACTTGGATGTGTATGGCAACAGATTCCCCGGGGTACATCCCACATTATTAATTGCCTGAATATACTTGCCATGGGTACTGTTACCTCGGAAAACCCACCCCTGGCTATCAGTTCCAGATTCACGGGCCGCTGCTTCACGTCAATTCCCATTATCCAGAACTCCTCCACCCGGGGCCAACCGACTCTTGGTAAAAGATAGCTGTACACTTCCCTTGAAGTCACAAGTCTACTTTCTGGATTATATTCATCAAACAAGGCTTTTTTGCCGAGAGCAATCGCGGTTGAAAGTTTTGCTGCTTGAGACTCTGAAAGTAAACCACTTCGCGCTATTTCCAGGACGCTCATGCGACCCATTCTTGCAAGACCTCCCCCTTTTTCAATTATCTCCCTTGCTTTTTCAGTATTCATTTCTTTGCTGTCAATGAGTGAAACCAGTATTTCCGCTGTATTCTGTAAGTAATTTTCCATTAATGACCTCCTTTATCAGTCCGCAAAAGAATTATCGCGAAATACTCAGCAAAGTTTCGCCAAACGAAGACCTTTTTGCACATTATCTTTTAAAATGTCTTTTAATTGATTCAGGACTCTGAGATCTGTACTCCGCTTACGGAGTAAAAGGATCGAAATCTCAGTATCAGGATCAGGTAAATCCGAGATTTATCTTACGATTTCCATAATCTTCATAATATATTTTTGCAGTTCCTCGGAAACTTGTTTTATATATTCTTTAATTTCAATAACTTGTCATTCCAAAGTTAAAAAATTTAAGTTTTTTTAAAAATTTTTCGATTTTCTGACACTTTTTCTCATCTGTGGTGTTTAAAGAACAGATGCCGGTTTTTTCCGGTGGAAGTCTGATCAGAATATGACCGATGTTAATGGTAATCTTGACATTTTGTATAATAAATATTCGCCAATGGTGTACAGGCGCTGCCGACATCTACTTGGAGATGAGGATCTTGCAATGGATGCAATGCAGGAAACATTTATTCAAATTATGAGGACATATACTGTAATGGACTTCAAAGCGCCATCATCTCTTTTTTATAAGATCGCAACAAATACATGTTTGAATATCATTCGACATAAAAAGCGTCATCCAGAACATCAGGACCCTGAACTTATGGCAGCACTGATTTCGTTTTCGGAAACTCATTCAAAAACTTTTCTCAGACAGATTTTTTCTAAATTCTCTAACGAAGGGACGGATGCTGCCGTAATGGCGGCATTTTTTTATTATATTGATGAAATGACACTTGATGAGATTGGCGAAGTACTGTCGATTTCAGTTTCATCGGTCAGAAGGCTCCTTAAGCAGTTCAAAAACTTCCTCGAAAGTATTGAGGCCGTAAAATGAACAATTTGAAGAAATACTCAGTTCTAACAATTGAAAAGTACATTCTCGGCGAGTTACCAATCAATCTTATGAATGAGATCTCAACTGCTTCATCTAATAATCCTGAACTTAAACAAGATATTGATGATATTATTGAACAGAATAAATTTTATAATAAACTACAAGACCACAAAAAAATACTTAATAATATAAAGAATCAAGTTGATCTTAAGAAAAATCGCCCTTTCCCGGCATTGAAACTCGCTGGTGCATTCACAGTTATTATTACTATTATTACAACAGGCTTTATTGTTTTTAATAATACTCATACCCCAAACCGTGATTTCAATGATTTCAATAATTTTAAATTATTTAATGTCGGTGAAGACCGAGTTAAGGGATCTAATGGATTCAGGATTTTCCGGCAGAGAAATGGCAAAGTAGAGAAGCTCAATAATAACAGTAGTGCGAAGGAAGGGGACATTCTCGAGGTCAAAATTGACTCACATCATGGCTATGGCGTTCTATTGTCTGTGGATGGCAGATCCAATGTAACCCTTCATTTTCCTGAACATGAAGGCGATTCTACTTCCCTTGCGGGACAACACCCCAACCGAGCTTATGAACTTGATGATGCTCCAGACTTTGAAAGATTTATTTTTGTACAATCTAATAAACCCATCAACACTAGTCACATTATAAACTTTGTTAAAAATACCAAGAAAATCAGTAATATAAATCGTATTTTTAAAAGCAATCCCAATATTGCGCAGGAAACCACTATAATTCTTATTAAAAAGCGGAGTAACCCATGAAAGCTATTTATTTTATTTCCGTCTTTGTTTTTATTTCTGCATTACACACAAATGCCGGAGCAAAATCATCCAAACCCGTTGTTAGACTTGCTTTTCTGGTGGGCTCCAATTATGGCGGTTCTGACCGGGTAAAACTTATTTACTCGCATTCAGATACAAGAGCTGTTTCAAAAGTCTTTCAGGAAATCGGAGGTGTAAGTCCATCAAGTACATACATGCTGTTAGAGCCTGACATTGATAAAATTATTGAATATTTTGAGATTTTAAAGAAAACAGTCAGCAGTCTTAAATCCCGCGGAAATATTGTGCAATTGATTTTTTATTATTCCGGGCACTCTGATGATACGGGGCTTTTACCGGGAGGGAAAAGACTTCAATATAAAAAATTGAGGTTACTACTGAAAGAGGTAAAAGCTGATGTAACCATCGGAATTCTTGATTCGTGCTCCAGCGGAGCCATTACGAGAACAAAGGGCGGTAAATGGGTACCTTCATTTCTTTCCGGACCATCGGATCAGGCCACCGGTGAAGTTTTCCTCACATCATCCTCTGCGACGGAGGCTGCTCAGGAGTCTGATAAAATTAAAGGTTCATATTTCACTCATTATCTTATTACCGGACTCCGTGGAGCCGCTGATGTGTCAAAAGATGAGAAGATAACCGTAGGAGAAGCATATCAGTATGCTTTTGCCAGAACACTCGCTGGAACTGAATCAAGTAAAGCTGGACCACAGCATCCGAATTATGCTTTTCAACTCGCTGGCGCTGGAGATCTTGTTGTAACAGAACTAAAACGAACAAAATCTAAGCTATTTATTCCTGCCAGTGTAACCGGACGCATTCTGGTACGCAATGCCCGGGGTGATATAGTTTCTGAAGTTGAAAAAAATGGTAAAATCCCCATTGTCCTTGCCCTTAAACCTGGAGTTTATACTGTCACTTTTTTTACGGGCAAGACAGTCCGACAGGGCCGTGTTGTCATAAATACCGTTAAAGTAACCATGTTTGACGTAGACAACCTTTATAATAAACCCCTTCAACCATCACGCTCGAAGGGATATCACGGCGAAACCTATTTGAGTCCATTCAGCATTTCTTTCACCCCTTTTATGAGCACAAACAGACTATCAAGTATCCCAGCCATCAACATTTTTTCATTGAATCTTTTATATGAAACTGCTCACACTCTTCATGGAATGGAGATTTCAGGCATAGGAAGTATTCGCACGGGAGATGTACGTGGCCTTCAGATCGGTGGTCTTTTTAATGTAGCAGAAGGAAATGTTCTTGGTTTTCAGGTTAGTGGATTATTAAATTTTTCATATGGCTCGTTTGGAGGAAGTGCTACTGCCGGACTTGGAAATATTTCTCTGGGAACCTCCCAGAATGGATTTCTTGTAAGTGGCCTTTCAAACTTTGCTCTTGGAAGCACCCGTGGCGTTTTTATCAGTGGGCTACTTAATTTCAGTGGCGGTGAAGTCCGTGGCATCCAGATTGCCGGCCTTGCAAATATTGGCAACAGAAGTACAAAAGGATTACAAATTGCCGGCCTCCTCAATCTCACATCATCTGACTTCAATGGGTTGCAGATTTCCGGTGGAGCGAGTATAGCAGGGGATCTCCATGGTCTACAAATAAGCGGCATTTCGAACATTGCTAAAAATATTAAAGGATTCCAATTATCCGGTGTCTATAATCAAGCTGAGAACGTAAGCGGTTTTCAGTTAGGTGTCATCAATAAAGCAAAAAAAGTACGAGGATTCCAATTGGGAGTTGTTAATATTGCTGAAGAATCAGATTGGTCACTCGGACTTGTAAATATTGTAAAAAACGGCAGGTACCTTCTGGGTGTCACGGGAAATACTTTTAAAGCGGGAACCGTTGAATTCAAACATGGTGGAAAATACTGGCATACACTGTATTCTGTTTCTTCAAATAAAAGCGGAGATCGGGATCGTGACAAGATCCTTGCAGGGGCTGGGTTTGGCTTTCATATTCCTGTAAGTGATATTCATAGTTTTGATATTGATGCTTTCGTGAGGCAGAAAGCAGTATCCGATGAACTATACACTTTTTCCACTCTGAGATTTTCACTTTTCTATGATATAAATTCAAATCTACAGTTTATGGTAGGTGCCGGACTGTCCGTCCTGGCTTACAAAGGAGATATG
This sequence comes from Myxococcota bacterium, assembly GCA_018821305.1. Classification (GTDB taxonomy): domain Bacteria; phylum Myxococcota_A; class Polyangia; order HGW-17; family HGW-17; genus JAHJMN01. The sequence continues at coordinate 11,471 of JAHJMN010000212.1, read as the reverse complement.
CAGGCTCCTGAGTCAGTTTTTAAAGGATGGGTTTTGAATGATGCAGAAACAAATCCAGATAAAACAGAAGTTCGTTTAATTCCTGAAGTTACTGCCGGAATCTTCTACCGTTTCTGAAATCAGACTTCGAAGAGCTGTCCTTCTGCCACAAATGAAATTTTCATTGTTTCATTATAATCGGAAAGAATATCCCTTTTCATTGAATCAATAACAGTATCCTGATGATCCGGGGAATGGTGGAAAAGCCCGAAATGAGCTACAGACATATCAAGTCCGTTACGGACAGCTTTCTCTACTGTAGAATGCCCCCATCCTTTTTGATCGAAATATTCGTGAGTATCCAATTGCCCATCATGAAAAACCAGATTACAACCGGAAAAACTTTCAATAAGTCTATTATTTATTATTGGATCATCAATTTCATGGTCCGTAATAAAACCAAAGGAAGTCTGACTATTATCTTTAATAAGATATGCAAATGTATCAGTCGTGTGCTGAGTTCTTACCGGAGTAACGTCAAAACCATTGACATTGTAAGTCGACAGCTCATCCATTTCGCTGAAAGTAATATCAGCGGAAAGATTATCAATTGTTTTAATAGGACTATACTGAGTTGCGAAAAGCCGCTCAAATGTTTTTGAAACTGCAGTAACATCCCATCGTCCACAGTGGATGATGATTTTAGTCTTTCTCAGATGTATAGGGAGAAAAAATGGAAAACCCTGAAGATGATCTATATGGGTATGAGTCAAAAGCAAGTGGTACTCACGGTTTTCATCTTCTTCCATGGCAACCTTGCGACCAAATGGAATAATACCACTCCCGGCATCAAGAATAAGACGGTTTCCGTTTTGGTGAGTGAGCTCAAGACAGGTTGTGTTACCTCCATATAAAGCATAACTTTTCTGTGGACTTATGTAGCTGCCTCTGGCTCCCCAGACTCTAATCTGCATCAGAAATCTCCTGTTTTTCAGGCTCAATTTAAAAATATCGCTATCCGGAATTTCCGTTAGCGAATAATTTTAGTAAAAATTCTATCTACAACGTATTTCCGAAGAAAATCGTTTTTTATAATTCCATCTCAAAGCCTTCGTAGCCTGCAAAAACTTTAATGCCTGTACCATCAAGGGCTTTACGAACTTTTTCTTCCTTTTCCAGAACATGACTATCATGTCTTTCGGGATCGTGATGATGAAGAATAATCATACCCGGTTGACATTCATGAGCCAGACGAATTGCCTCATCCGGTGTAGAGTGTCCCCAGGTTTCGCGCCCTACTATCGTATCAACGGTGAAATGTGTATCGCAAACAAGAATGTCGGTACCACGAGCAAATTCTGCTTGTCTAGTTCGGTACTCACTTATAAAATCAAGTGTTTTTTGAGATAGTTCCTTTGTCTTTTTACCGTTTTCATCCCGAATGTATTCATCGGGAAACCCGTCGCCCATTCTTGCAAGTTCGATAATTGCATTATCTGTAAGAACTGTAACCGATTTTCCTTCGTTTTCAACGCGATAACCGAGAGATATATTGTTGTGATTAATCTGCATTGCTCTAACGCTGAAATCCTTATAATCAACGGTAACAGGTGGAATAATTTCTTGAAGTTTTATCACACTTTTAAGATCATCAAACGGAACAGGGAAAATATCAGGCTTGAAAAGTCCTGAAAAAATTGCCTGAATCCCGCTATAAGGAAGCGATGCAGTGAAAAGATTGAAAACGTTGCCTTCAATAAAAAGTGGGTTGAAAAATGGGAGTCCCATGATGTGATCCCAATGAGTGTGCGTAAAGAAAAGAGCCATTTCGCCATTTCCACGCTCAAATCCCTCTCTCATAAGGTGGTGACCTAATTGACGAATTCCTGTCCCTGCATCCACCGTGAGATGAGCACCACCGCGGGAACGCATGTAAAAACATGTAGTATGTCCACCGAATAGAGAATAATCCTGCCCTGAAATCGGGTATGATCCTCTCGAACCGTATATTCTGAAAAGCAAATGCATCCTCCGCAGGTATTTTTATCGAGACTTCGAAACCAGAATGCATTTTTACACTTAAAAATCATCAAGTCAATGGTTTACAGCTAGCGTTGGAAAATAGACCCCAAAATTTACAGAGTTGACAGGAAGTTTCCGTGGTGATATTTCCAATTTTACTTTTGCGGAGGATAAAATGAAAAAAGTACTTTTTGCTATAACAGCAGCCCTTTTATTTAGCAGTTGTGATGATGGTTCAACCAGCAATAACAACAGCAATAACAATAATGTCAATAATAATAATATCTGTGGTAATGTTGGCGGAACATCCTACACCTATGCCATAAACGAGATCTACATACCAACAAATCCAGCAGAACAGATTGGATTAGATCTCGATGGTGACGGCAATGTTGATAATAAACTGTCAAACCTTATGCAAAGCCTGATAAGTACCTCCGATGAATTTGCCGTAAATCCAGTAATTGCTCAATCGCTTGAAAACGGCGATATGGCAGTGCTTGCTAACCTCATGGTTGAAAACTTCACTGGTGATAACAGTATCAGTGCAACCCTTATGGAAGGATCTTTCACTGGTGATTCCACTGAAACCATGTATAACGGCACTGGCGTATTTTCCAAAGATACCACATCCCCAACTTCTGCAACTTTATGTGGGCGTGTATACGGTAATGGTTCTCTGGATCTAGGCCCGGGCGATGTGAATTTTTCTATTCCTATTTCTGACACTGTGACTCTTGACGTTACACTTCATCATGCCCTAATTAAGGGGACGGCCAGCAGTGAAGGCTGGTTCGACGTTATAATTGCGGGAGCGGTATCCCCAACGGAGATTCGAGATGAAATCCTTCCAGCTTTTGTTGACAATGTTAACAACGACATTCAATCAGATCCCGAAGGAAGCCAGTTCATACTTGATACCTTCGACAATCAGTGCTCCAACGAATATGACGGCTGTGAAGATCTCTCAGACTGCGTCTCTGATGGTGTTATCACTCTAACAGAATTAAGATGCAACAGTACCGTGAATATTGTTTTAAATCCTGATATTACAATCAATGGTGTTGATTATGTAAGCCTGGGTTTACGTGTTTCTGCAGTAAAAGCTGTTATTACCAATCTCTAATTCCTACTCCTGATTCCATATTAGTTATTTCGGATCAAGTTCATATCCTGATTTATTTAAAATATTAGATAATAATTTTAACAAATTACTTTTTTTCTTTTTTTACTATTGACTGACTTTCCAGTCAGGCAAGAATAATTTCAGTGAAATTGAAATTATTGGCCTTAGCCAGTATTTTAAACAGGAGTGAACATGTCCAGAACCCAGCAATTGAATCAGACTCTCGCCAATTTGCAGAGTGGAAGTGGTGATATTGAAGCTTGCGCCGTTGTTTCCGAAGACGGACTCATTATTGCAAGCTCTCTACCTCAAAACATTGAAGAAGCACAGATAGCCGCTATGAGTGCTGCCATGCTCAGCATGGGAACAAGAACAGCATTGGAACTTAAACGTGGAAATCTGGAACAGCTCTTCGTCAAAGGGGATAACGGTTATGTAATTATTATGCATGCAGGTGAACATGCCGTGCTGATTGCAATGGCAAGAAAAACTGCAAAACTCGGGCTGATTTTTTTAGATCTCAGCAGGGCAAGTGAAGACGTTAAAACCATTCTTGGCTAAAACGACAAATGATTTTTTTTATAATCACTCCCAATCGGGATCAACTTTTTAAACAACGTCTTTCCGAAGATTTAATCAGGTTTTCAGTGACAGGTGAACTATGCACACTTTGATAAAACATGGCGAAAATGCAGCCTATATGTTCCATGATCTTGGTAGCGGACATATGGTTCAGGCTAATCAGCATATAATCTCCAAGAATGGTGAAACTCTTATTTTAGATCCAGGGGGACACAAAGTATACACTGGTCTATTCTCACAGTTATCCAGTGTAATAAAGCCTGCTTCTATCAAATATCTTTTTTTCAGTCATCAGGATCCTGATATTATTGCCGCTGCAAATGGATGGCTTATGATGACGGATGCTCAGGCCTATCTTTCCGAACTCTGGATGCGTTTTATTCCGCATTTCGGCATTGATCAACTGGTTATAAACCGCATAACACCAATTCCCGACTCAGGAATGAATATTACTGTTGGAGGTATGGAAGTTAAATTAATCCCCGCTCATTTTCTGCACAGCAGTGGAAATTTTCAGGTTTATGACCCGGAATTTAAAATTCTTTATACCGGAGATCTTGGTGCAAGCCTTGGAGCTCCCTGGATTGAAACCGAAGACTTTGACGCGCATGTACAGTACATGGATCCCTTTCATCGCCGCTACATACCCACAAATAAAGCTATGAAACTGTGGGCTCAAATGGCAAGGAAACTTGATATTGAAATAATAGCCCCTCAGCATGGCTCTGTTATAAAATCATCAAAGGCAGTCCAACAGTTTATATCCTGGATTGAAAATTTACAGTGTGGACTTGATCTTATGACGGAATTCAGTATTCCCTGATTATACTGTTATTGGCTCGGATTCCTGGATACTTAAAATTTCGGTATTACAGGACATTACCTACTTAATTAATGAGTATGGGAGAATAATGGTAACGGCACCCGGCAACAACCTCAGAAGAGAAAGGATTTTTAACGACCTTGTTAAAACTCTTTCACTCACACTGGATTTTGATGAAGGAGAAAAGCTTCATCATGCCTTCCGGGTTGGCTATATGGCTTACAGAATGCATCCATGGCTTGAGGGGACTGATGAATCTACCTTATTTCACGGAGGACTTTTACACGACATAGGGGGAATAGATTTTTCAAATCATATACTTCACTACATGTCTGGACGTACTCTTGTTAAAGAAATATGGGAACATGGTAAAGCCGGTGGGCGCATTTTAAAGCCTTTAAAAATTTTCTCTGGAATTACAGAAGTTATTGAAAAACATCACGAGCAATACGATGGAAAAGGCCATCCCGAAAAGCTTGATAAAAGTGATATCCCTCTAGAAAGTAGTGCCATATTGCTTGCAGATCTTATGGATCTGCATCTACGTCGATACAATAACATTGATATCAAAGGGTTTATAGAAGGATTATCGGGAAAAGAGATATTTCCCGAGGTAGCACAAAGTGCTCTTGAATTGATAAATTCTGATCCGGATTTTATTAAAGTATGGACGGATTTTGAACTTCTTTCATCCAGAATTTCTCAAGTAAGCGTTATTCCCCGGAATCTTCATAAATTTACCGAACTCCAGATCCTCACTCAGATTCTATGGGTTCTGTCTCGAATAATCGACGCCAAACACAGTTACACAATGGGTCACAGCATCCGAACAACCTGGTATGCTTGGAAACTTTCGGTGGAACTTGGCAGTGCCGTAAACAAATGGGATATTCTCTGGGCGGGGCTCCTTCATGATGTTGGAAAAGTCGGAGTTCCCAGACATATTCTCAATAAAAATGGCCCCTTAAATGGCGAAGAGGCGGAAATTATCCGCAAACATGCTTCTGACACAATGGCCATCATATCATCAATTACGGATCTGAGACATCTTGCCTATGCCAGTGCTGCTCATCATGAGTTTTATAACGGTAAAGGTTACCCCCTTGGAAGGAAGGGTGAAGACATTCCCCTGATTGGTCGCATTCTAGCTCTTGCTGATTCATATGATGCCATGACTACAAATCGCTCATATCGTTCAAGCCTTGGTAAAACAGAGGCTTTAAGAAGACTTGAAGCGGGGCGTGGAAAGCAGTTTGATCCTTATCTTACTGATATTGCAATCAATGTTTTTCGAGAAATGGGCAAAAGTGATATCGACGTTTCATCTTTTGATGAGTTCTGTTCCTGGTTTGATTCAGATGATGCTGACATCAGTTTACTTTTGCAAGGCGCACCTGTCAAAGCCAGTTTTGTTCCTGTAAAAGATGGCGCACTTTTAATAGATTCTGAACCATGGGTTCGCGTTGAAACTGATAAAAGTCTTAATATTACTCATAGTGAAGCAAGCGAATTCCCATTGAATACAAGCCTTCTTGATAACATTGCTCCGGATTTTTACAATATGATCAATACCGGAGTGCGTGGCCTGAATAACGGATATATTCTTACTGCAACCAATAAACCTGTCGAATTTACCCTGATTCAGTTTCCTGAAAAAATTCTTTTTCTTTACAGAAGTGCATCCAATCCACTTCAGAACCTCGATCATCTCTCATTTTTTTATCGTAATTTCCTTAATTCAAGTGAGGCCGTCATTTTCACAGATACATTTGGGGTGATTAAGGATGCTAATCGGGCTTTTTTAAATCTTTTTGGATATAGACTTATTGAAATTACTGGGAAAAAGCCTTCCATATTCTCAGGGGATCACGAATCCGGGAAATTACATCGAGCAATTTGGTCCACACTTAAAAATGCTGATTATGGTTTCTGGAGCGGAGAAGTAACTGATAAGCGAAAAGATGGTACTGAAATAATTATTCAACTTACCATCAGTTCTGTAAACGATGCAACGGGAAAACTTCTTGGCTATATGGGACAATTTCTTGATATAACAGAAAAAACATATTTTCGACGTGAACTTGAACGTAAAACGGCTCAACTAGCTGCGAACAATATTCACTTGCAGGAACTAAACAGACTTAAAAGTGATATGGTTGCCATTACCAGCCACGATTTAAAAAGCCCTGTTAATTCTATTATTTCAGTCGCATCTCTGTTAGAAAGTCGCCTCAAAGAAGGACGTCTCAGCGAGATCGAAACATTAGTCTCACGCATTAAGAATCTTGGACACAGAAGTATATCATTTATTTCGATGATGCTCAATCTCGAACGATTGGAGTCAGGCACTTTCGAATTGAACACTTCTCCGGTTTTATTGAGTAGTGTCCTGGAAAGCGCATTATTTTCTGTCAGTGATCAAGCTACGTCCCGGGGAATAACTATTGAGCTCGAAATGGATACTGATTTACTTCTGGAAATAGATAATGAGAAGATTGGACAAGCTCTTGTTAATATTATAACAAATTCCCTACGCTATACTCCTCCTGACTGTAGCGTTTTTATAAAAACAGGAATATCTGACAACTGTCTCTTTATCTCCATTAAAGATCAGGGGCCGGGGATATCTTCTGATAAACTTGAATTAGTTTTTGAAAAATATTTCCAGGATAGCCAATCTGGAAAAACTGGGAGTTCCGGCCTCGGCCTTTATATTTCTAAGGAATTTACTAAAGCTCATGGAGGAAGTATTTTTTGTGAAAATTATCCTGAGGGAGGGGCTGTTTTCACGATTATCCTTCCTGAATCAAGAATAATTAATTGCCAAAACGCTGTATTTGTTTGCGGATCAGATCCTGGAAAGACTGCCATTTCAATGCTCTTAAAACAACGAGAAACACCTTTTTTTGCTTTTGACCGCCTTCCTCAAGGCATCTACCCTTCACTTCTTTTTTTACAATCCGAATCTTTAAATATGGCAAAATATTACAATTCTAAACACACTTATTGTGTGAAAATTATACGAAATGGTGATATTAACGATTCTGATATCTTTTTTCATGAAATTTTAACACTTCCTGTAACTGGAACTGAACTCGGAATGACGCTCTCAAACTGGAAAAAATATAAGAATTCAACCCAAAAGCTTAATTCTTAATTTAAATCATTTCTTCTGTTCCAGAAAATCATTGTTCCTGATATTTTGTTTGCGAGGTATCAAAACATGCTCACACAAATTATTTCTTTAGCAAGTCAGAAGGGCGGTACTGGGAAGTCTACTTCAACTCTTAATCTTGGCTACAGCCTCGCTTCCCTTGGAAATCACGTACTGCTTATTGATGGGGACCCCCAGGGCGGACTCAGTCTCGGAACTAATATTGGAGAAAAAGAAAAACCTGGACTTGCAGATATTCTCACGGGTAAAGCAAAGCCGGAAGAATGTATAGTCAACTCCAGAAATCTCACATTAAGTGCTCTTGGAAGTGGACATTTCTCCACTGATTCTCTAATTAAAAGCGAAACACAGGCTGGGAAACACATTCTCATGGATGCTGTCATCAGTGTATCACAGGGTTTTAATTATGTCCTTATTGACTGCCCTGCAGGTATGGGCTCTTTTGTAAGAGCCTTTTTATCCGTAAGTAATTCCGTCATTATTCCGCTTAATATGCGAAATACTGCAGTTAGATCTCTCCCAGTTTTTCTTCAGTTCATTGAAGATGTTAGACACAAATATAATCCTTCCTTAACCGTCGAAGGCATTTTAGTCACAATGCTTGACTTTGCCTCCCGTTCGGAAATCGAAATTTTTAAAACAGCAAAAGATACTCTTCCATCAACAACAATTTTTAAAACTGTTATAAATCATGATTACATTTTTGAAGATCTTTCTCTGAATGGAGCCGCTGCAGCAATGAGTCGAAAAGCAACGAAGGCTGCTCGTGGTTATTTTGAACTGGCACTTGAACTGCATGAACGGAAAATCAACCGAGTCAAAGGAGATGAAGATGAAGAATTTCAAGGACTTTTCTGAACTTGGACTTGCCGCAGCACTCCTTGAAAAACTAGATAAACCCAATGCGCAATCTGCGCAGATTGATCCGGGAGCTTTGAGTGCTGGCAAAATAGAATATGAGAATCGTGAAAACGAAATTACGGCTATTTTGGATGAGTTGTGCGGTTTTCATGAGTTTTCCAGTGTAATCATTACTGATGCTCAAGGTCTGCCAATTGCTTTTTCCTCAGGAGCTTATAATCCTGAAATGCTTGGCGCGTTAACGTCCGTTTTAAACGAAACCCTCAGTTCTTGTGGTCGGTTGATAGAAAACTCTGAAGTATGCTATATCAGTTTTGATACAAATATTCTTGAGAAAGCATGTCTTTACCGGTTTTCTCTCGAAAAGGAAACTACTGCATGCATTATGATCACTACATCTCAGGATAAAGATGTTCGGTCTGTTCTGGAAATTTTTATCAATAATATTCGCCGCGTATTAACCGGTGTTCGGGAATAGTACCATGATTCTTATTGTGGATGACGATAAAGATATCACTCTTCATTTGTCCGAATTATTATTATCCGGCGGTTACCAGTGTACTACTTTCAATGACGCTCCTTCAGCCCTGGAGTTTCTCAAACAAAATCAACCGTCACTTATTATTTCAGATATTGTAATGCCCGGGATGAGCGGCTTTGTCTTTCGAGAACATATTTTCAGAGATCATCCCCATTGGACAATACCTTTTATTTTTTTATCAGGCATGGATTCTGAAGAATCAATTATTAAAGGATTAGATTCCGGCGCTGACGATTACCTGCTCAAGCCTTTCAACGATAAGGTCATACTTGCTAAAGTCAAGGCTCTACTTCGAAGGCATAAAAAATATACCGAACCCGTTTTTCACGGCAATCTATCTAATCTTCCTTTTACAAGGCTTCTTCAATTCTGTGAAAGTCAGGGCGTTACTGGTTCTCTTGAAATTCGCACGGGAAATTCCAACTTTGAAATTCCTTTAATCAGGGGTGAAGTAGATTTTGATAATATCGTCAATAGTGATGTTATTTTTGAAAAACTTACTGACACTGCCAGTGGTTTTTTCTTTATTAAAGCACGAACACCTGACTTCTCTGAGATAGAATCCGCTGTCAGTGGTGAATTCCCGGTAACTCAAATTGAAAAACCGATGGGAATGCTTTCTGGTATTAATTCTGGAAAGGGCATAATCCAGATTCAAACGGAATACTCATCTTATCCAGAACCTCAAATTATTACTATTGTAGTCCATAACGGAAAAACTGTTTTTAAAAAAGCCGAAAAGGCTTTGGATATTAGCCGAGATGTCCTTGAGGAAAAGATCCGACAGCAGCATGTCTTTGTAGAAAACGACATTACCATCAGACTTGAAAAGGTTATAGTAGCAAAGCAGCCCGAATTGACTCCTTCCTTCGGTGATCTTTTTGAAACGGGCCTGGATCATTACATAAAAGGCGAATACAAAAAAGCACTGGAAGTTTGGACAAGGGCAAAAGAACTTGATTCAGAAAATAAAATACTTAATATTAATCTTGAAATCGTCCGTAAAAAAGTTTCTTCCTGATATGTCTTTTAAGTACCTGATTCTTACTATTTCATTCTTTTTTTCTTGTTCTACGGATCCTATTTCCATTAAGTCTCCATTTTTCGATGATTTCAATAGAGACGAAATCGGATCTACGTGGCTTGATACTATTGGCCGATACATAATAATAAAAAATAGATTGAATATAATGGGCGGTTACAATCACCCACTCTGGCTTAAACGTTCCTTGCCGGTTAATGTTGATATTGAATTTGATGCTATGAGTAATTCCCCCGATGGAGACTTGAAAATAGAGCTCTTCGGGGATGGTCGTAGTTTCGCTTTCAACAAAGGCTCCTACATAGCGACTGGTTATGTGTTTTGTCTTGGAGGCTGGAAAAATACAAAATCCTTTATTGCTAAACGTAATGAGCATGCTAAGAATCTGCTAAATACCAGAAAACAGGTTGCAACCATTGGAAAGTTTCAACACTGGAAAATTTCATCCAGATATGCAGGTGGTATTCTAAAACTTATCTGGACCATTGATGGAAAACATGTGCTTACTCTCAAAGATTCTCGTCCTCTTTATTCTCGCAGCAACAGTTTTTTTGGTTTTTCGAACTGGGCCTCAGACAGTTGGTTCGATAATTTAAAAATAACACCAGCGGAAAACTGAAAAGTTATTTAGTTAATGTCCTGTAATACCTAAAATCAAATTTTTCGCCTGATTTTTGCTCAGGACTCTCACTGTTTTCTGCGAAAACAGTTGTCATCTTTGACGATTTCCTTCGGAAATACGTTTTAGACAGTAACCGCAAGGTGTTGATTTTATTACTAGTGGCCTGTTAGGATTTTTAATAAAATCCTTCGCGAAGCGAATTACAGGACACGAACTATTTAATAGCTCTTCGGTAATTTTGAATTGCGGTCCCTGCATTCCTGACTCCCTGTATCTCTGAAAACAATTTATGCTTCTTTATTTATTTTTACCTTCTATACCTTTTTAAGTGTTTTTGTGGCATCTCAACGAACTCGCAGCAGTTACCAACAGACTCAAATTCTAAACCGCTTGCGGAGTAATACGATTGTGACTCGTTTTAAAGAAATGCTTCAGGATTGAGCACCCCTGTTTTCCCCTTGCATTTTTGCAAAGCAAAAATTGCCTCCCTGTTCCTGCTACTGATTTCCTGTTTCCCGGAAATTTTTAAACAGTGACTCAGGTAGTCAGGCAACCAGGATCAGGATCAGGTCATAAACATTCAACATCAAAGCATAATTACAAATGTCAGGATGAAAACAAGTACTTTTATCGTTTCGATCCTTTTATTCCGCAAGCGGGCTAATTCCAATGCTGATCGGTTAGTGAACTTCCGAGTG
>JAHJMN010000211.1 GCA_018821305.1 Myxococcota bacterium | reverse complement strand
GTCCTGTAATTCGCTTCGCGAAGGATTTTATTAAAAATCCTAACAGGCCACTATAATAAATTCAACACCTTGCGGTTACTGTCCTGAGCAAAAATCGGGCGAAAAATTTGATTTTCGGTATTTCAGGACAGTAACTAAATAAGTCACTATCACATTACTTTGGAACCGTTCTGACATAATGGTGATTTTCCTTGCTCAACTTCACGTGTAGCGGATATAGTCCTTTTGCGGAAAGTCACTGAACGTGGATCAAATGGAACATCAAATTATCATTAAAAACCGATACAAACTGTTAAAACTTGTTAATACAGGGGGTCAGGGAGCCGTTTATAAAGCTCTTGATTTTGAAACACATCTTGAAGTTGCTGTAAAACTCCTTCTCCCCTCTGAAAATCTTGATTCAACTCAACTTTCCAGGCATTTTCTCGCTGCAGCTCGCCTTACATCAGATTTAACTCATTCCGGATTGGTAAAAACCTATGATTTCGGCACGGATCCAGTATCCGGTCCCTTTATGGTCATGGAGTATTTACACGGAGATACTCTATCTGGTCTTATGAAAAAAGGGGTTTCTTTTTCTTCTAAATTAATTTTGAGAATCTTATCCAGTATCTCTGAAATAATTTATTTTCTTCATAAAAACGATATAATTCATGGAGATATAAAACCGGAAAATATTTTTATAATCACTCCCAATTCACCAGATTTTCAAGTTAAAATATTTGATATTATGCCCAAAAGGAGACTTGGGGACTGGAAAATATCTGGCATAACAAAAGAATATCTCGCACCGGAAATCTTATCGGGAAATGCTCCCGAGCCTTCTATGGATATTTATGCCTGCGGAATAATTGGTTTTGAACTTCTATTTCGACGACTTCCGGATTTTGATGTCCATGGAAAACTGGTTCTTCCTGGTTTTAGTTCAGATGATGAACTGCACACTATTATTTCCGATTATCTGGGACCACCGGAAAAACGATCGGAAACCTTTCAAAAAGTTATAAACAACCTGCATCTTTTTCATTCTGATACCCATTGCCTGGATCCGGATACCAAAATAAGTGAATTCAACGTAGAAGATGCTGTCCAACTCATGGTGAATCAGAGTCCTTTTTCTTCCTTAATTATTGATTCTGAAAACAGAATTGTTTTCTTTAACGAAGCGGCTAAGCATATTTTCAGAGGAATTACTTGTGGTAGTGATTTTGGAAACACAGAACTGGCAATAAGATTTCCTGAAATTAACAATCAGATAAGTGATACTTTTGACACCGCGAGCATATTAAAAACAAGCATCAAATCAAAGGTTTTAGTTGGAACAGTGTGGACTGCTCCCATCGTCCACAGCGGTAAAGTTCCCGTCATTCATCTTATTATAGTTCCCCCAGGTTAAATCGGTTTAGAAGTTTTAGATCGCTTGCGGCCCTGTTTTTGCCTTGCATCGTGAACTACATTGCGAATTGCCAGTGGACAGTGCCACTTCCTGAGTAATAGGATAGTGACTTGTTTTAAAGATAGACCGCTTACGAGTTAATACTATTGTGTTTAATTTTGTAGAAATACCTTCAGGAAAAAGACCCTGATTTTCCTGTTCCTGCTACTGTTTACCTGAATATCTGATTTTTTTAACAGGTAATCAGGAAGTCAGGATCAGGTTCAGGATCAGGGCGCAAACATTCAATATTAATTCATAATTCCAAAGTGTTGTGATGATAACATTTGTTTTTAACGCTTCGATCCTTTTACTCAGGAAGCAATATAAAAAAAGTGGAGGATGGTTGTAAGCGCGGGTTCTGTTCCTCTTGCGAGGGGCGATCATTCATCTAGGCTGTATGTTTCCATGCAGCTCAAGCGGTTACCTGGCGTAAAAGGCCCGGGCAGAGCCATACGCCATTTTACCTTGCTCCAGACGGGGTTTACCATGCGTTTTCCGTCACCGAAAAACCGGTGCGCTCTTACCGCACCTTTTCACCCTTACTGAGGAACCAAAGCCTCAGCGGTATATTTTCTGTGGCACTTTCCTTCGAGTTACCTCGACTGGGCGTTACCCAGCGTCCTGCCCTGAGGAGCCCGGACTTTCCTCCGAAAATCTATTATTTCCGGCGATCACCACCCCATCCTCCGTTGACACCACTACCACAAAACAAATCTCCGTCAATAATTGATTACAAAAACCACTTTTTTCTTGACATTTATAGACACGTCTAACAAATACATGTTTGTCTTCCTGTTTTATAAATCAATAACTCAGGAATAAAACTAACCCTCTCGAAAAAGGAATGCTTTAATATGAAATTTTTAGTCTTTTTTTGTTTATTAATTTTCAGTTTTTCTTCACATGCGCAGGATAAAATTGAAAAACTCAGCATCGGTGGATATGGAGATATCCATTTAAACATTAATAAAGGTTCTGACCCGGATTCTTTTGATTTGCATAGAATCGTCACCTATATTGGTTACCAATTCAGTAAAAAAATACGGTTTAACTCAGAAATCGAAATTGAACATGCATTTGTGGATTCCGAATCAGGCGGGTATCTGATGCTGGAATCTGCAAACATTGATTTTAAGATTAACAATGTTTTTAAAGTTACGGCAGGACGTTTTTTGACACCGATTGGACTAATAAATCAATTTCACGAGCCAGTCTTTTTTAATGGCGTTGAACGTCCACTGTTCGCAAAAAGTTTAATTCCATCAACATGGAGTTCCGATGGAATAATGATCTCGGGAAAAAAAGGATGGTTTAATTTTTTACTTGGCATTGCGGGTGGTCTTGACGGAAGCGGATTTAATTCTATAGATGGTATTCGAGGTGGACGTGTAAAAGAAAGACCGGGAATAGACAGCCCTTCAGCATTAGGCAGATTTGTGATGACTCCTTTTGACCGTAAAAACGCATACTTGTCAACAGGGGTATCGTTTTTTTCAGGCAAAGTAAATAGATCAAATAAAGGAATAGACAATCAGGTTGATAGTCTTTTTACAATGATTGCAGCAGATTTGCAATTCAGGTATAGTCTCCTCGAAATTACCGGGGAATTTGCATTTACTAAACTTGAAAATTCCATTTTATTACCATCTGGAGTTGCAGAAAGTATGCTCGGTTTTTATATTGAATCGGCTGTTTCTTTACCTCGTTCCTTAGTTACCAGATTAAACTCACATGCACTGAAATTGTTTATAAGGTATGAACACATAAATACACAATTCAAGATGTTTGATGGTTTTGAAGCATATCCTCAGGGCAAACGAAATCTCATAACAACTGGCGTGAGCTATTTTCCTGCTAAAAATGTAGTAATAAAATTTGATTACACTCGAATATCTGATTCGACAGATATAGTTTCCCACCAGTTCAATGCAGGAATCGGTTTTCGTTTTCCATAAATCCTCTAATCTTCTTTATAATTAGTTCGTGTCCGGAAATTCGCTTCGCGAAGAATTTTATTAAAAATTCTATCCGGCCACTATACCGCTTCCTGAGTAATACGATTGTGACTCGGTTTAAAGAAATGCTTCAGGAATGAGCCCCCTGATTTCCTGTTCCTGCTACTGCTTACCTGTATCCCTGAAATTTTAAACAGGGACTCAGGTAGTCCGGCAAACAGGAACAGGAACAGGTCATAAACATTCAATATCAAAGCATAATTACAAAGACCGAAAGAAAGTATTCACTCTTTAGATTTCGATCCTTTTACTCATGAAGCGGTCTAGTAATATTTTCAACACCTTGCGGTTACTGTCCTGAGCAAAAATTCAGCGAAAAATTTGATTTATTGTATTTCAGGACAGTACCTAATTAGCCTTATTTTCTTTTTTATTTACATCCACACAATAATGTAAGATCTTTTCCACAAATAGTATTTCCTTTAATAATATTAATATTTTTTTCTCTAATAATAGAATTAAGAGTCTGTTTTCAGGCGATAAAAAAATGTAAAAAAAGAAAATTCTCCCTTCATAAATTCAATTTAAGTGCCGAAGTAATTCAGTGAAAAATAATAACAGTTTCGTCCGATTCTTTTAAAATTTTATAGACGGACATAAACATACAACTTTCGGAGTAAGATTTCTATGAACAAAAAGCAGTTCTTTGAAATTCTGGAGGAACTGGAAACCCAGCTCCTTTTGCTTGATCCTGCGGACGCAAGTGCCGTCTCTCAAACCGCAGATTTCTTCCGGGAGGCCAGTACTAAACTTCCTAAAAACACCAAGAAAAGTATTTCTTCAAACATTCAGAAAGCCCTGGAAATTTTTGAGGGCTGGATTTCTGATAAAGAACTTTATTCTGAAACATCTTGTAAACTTGATGAAATCATTTCAACTTTGAAAAACGAATATTCATCGGTTGAAAAAAAGGAAATTCAAGAAGATCAAAAAGATGAGCGGGCTTTTGAACTTCCAATCTGGGTGGATGAAAGTACTTTCCGTGATTTCCTTTCGGGGACTAAACAGACTCTTGAGGAAATGGAAGGACTGGTTTTAGCGCTGGAAAACGGTGATGATGACGCACTGGGTGAACTCAAGGGGCTGTTTCACACTATGAAGGGTGAATCCGGCGTTTTAGACATGCTGAACGTTCAGGATGTCTGCCATCGTATTGAAGATCTTATACTTTCTGATCTCGAGATTTCCACAAAGGTGGACGTAGTTCTCAAGACTCTGGATTGGCTTGCTGGAGCTTTTTCCGCTTATGCAAACTACTCCTACCCTGATAATTCTGGAGTCATAAGTCTAATTGTTAATACGATGGAGGATGCGCAAGACACACAAGAATGTCCGGATGCCGAAGAAAACGACTTTAATGAATCTGATTCAGGTTTTCAGGATTCCGAATCAACTTTTTACCTTACTCCCCCTGACGAAAATATTCCCGTAAAATCAAAACCATCACCAAGATCTTCTACCGAACGAGAAATCGTGATTGAAAACAGCCCAACCATTGAAAAAGAGAGTGATATTTCTCAAGGTCAAGTTGTTGAGCCCCGGATTCAGGCAGCAATTCAATACACATTTGATGTTATTTATCCGAACTGGGATGAAGAAACTGTTAATATGCTTGCAGAATTCCTCAATGAAGGTGGCGAAGGCCTTACCCGGGTGGATGAAATTCTCATCAATATTGAATCCGAAGGAATTGACGCTGAAAAAGTAAACGATATTTTCAGAGCATATCACACAATAAAGGGCGTTGCCGGATTTCTTGAACTCAAAGCTATTGAAAAACTGGCTCATTCCACGGAAAGTCTACTCAATCAGGTTCGAAAAGGGGAAATGCAGTTTGAAGGAGGTCTCATAGATCTCGTCTTTGATTCCACCGAAATAATGCGAATCATGATGGATGATATTCGATCTGCAATCGAAAAAGGCATACCGGTATCAACTCCCGATGGACTTTCAGTGCTTCTTAACAATCTGGATGCTGCACTTTCAGGTCAGATACCTCTACCCATTCATTTGAAAGCGGATCCCGGTGATTTCATCGGTGAAATCCTCGTTAAAAACGAAATAATCGATGAACAAACCGTAGAAGGTGCTTTGAAGGAAGCTGAAATTAAAAATCTTCGCCTTGGAGAACAACTTCTGGAGGAAAAAGCCGTAAAACCCGCCGATATCGGCCATGCTCTGAGAACCCAGCGTATTACACGTTCTAATTTGACAGCAGTAAAAGATCCTGAGGATGAAGAAAACATCGAACAGCGTGAACCTCCTCAAGCTTTTACTTCAAATAAACCAGCGCAGACGAAAACCTGCTCTGATGATGACTCTGATAATGCTCCACGTACCGATGCCAAGGGTGCTAAACTTAAGGAAACCGTAAAAATAGATCTTGAAAAAGTTGACAATCTTGTTGAAATGATTGGTGAACTCGTAATTGTCGAATCTATGGTTGTCAGTGCACCGGAAATTGAAAAGATCGTCTCGATCAATTTACGCAAAAACATAAACCAACTGAATAAAATTACTCGTGATCTTCAGAATGTCAGTATGATGATGAGAATGGTTCCCGTAAAAGGACTGTTCCAGAAAATGGCTCGAATGGTGAGAGATCTGTCCCGAAAAAGTGGGAAAAACATCACCATGACTCAGAACGGTGAAACCACTGAAATAGACAGGCACATTGTTGAATCCCTTGGAGATCCACTGGTTCACATGATCCGTAACAGTGTTGATCATGGAATTGAGCCGGAAGCAGATCGGCTTAGAGCTGGAAAACCCGCCGCAGGTAATGTCACCCTGAACGCTTTTCAGGAGGGCGGTAAAATAATAATTGAAATTATTGATGATGGCCGTGGTTTAAATCGGGAAGCAATTCTGAAAAAAGCCCTCAAGCAGGGCATCATTGCGGAAAGCGACAAACCATCAGATGCCGAAATCTATAATTTGATATTTGCACCGGGTTTTTCCACAGCGGAAAAAGTCACGGAGATCTCCGGGCGAGGCGTCGGAATGGATGTAGTCCGCCGGAATATTGAATCTCTTCAAGGGAAAGTCCTCATTGAAACAAATCCAGGGCGCGGTACTAAATTTCGCATTGTCCTGCCCCTGACCACAGCAATAATCGACGGAATGATCGTCACCTGTGGGGACTCCCGATACATAATTCCAACTCTCTCAATTATCAGTTCCCTTCAGCCAAATCCCGCATTACTTTCGACTCTTGCGGACAATGTTGAATTCATCGACTTTTTCGGCAGTATTCTACCACTGCTCCGTCTTTCCCGGATGTTTGGAATTGAAGATGCCATTAATGATCCTACAAAAGGACTTGTAGTTATACTTGAAACTTATGGTCAGCGTATTGGCCTTCTGGTAGATGATATCGTAAAACAGCAGCAGGTCGTAATTAAACCCGTTGATGTGGGGACAAAAAAGGTTGAGTTGTTCTCCGGAGCAGCAATTCTATCCGACGGTCGTGTAGGTCTGATTTTAAATATTGAACAAATCGCAATGTATGCAAAATCCGGCTACTACAATAAGAATAAATTAAAGTCAGAAAAAGAAATGCCGAAACAATAAATATCCATTTCAGTAAAGGAGTATAACATGGCAGAAAATATGCGAGAGAGTACGGCCCAGAAATCCGCCGCAGATCAGCAGATGTCAGAAGATCTTGAAGGGAAATTCATGACATTCAAGCTTGCGGATGAAGAATACGGGCTGCAGATTATGAAAGTTCGTGAAATCATAGGTCTCATGGACATTACGCGGGTTCCCAAGTCAGATTATTTCATTAAAGGTGTAATCAATCTGCGAGGAAAAGTAATACCCGTGGTGGATCTGCGGCTGAAATTCGGAATGCAGGAAGCGGAAGCTACGGATCAAACGGTCATCATTGTTGTTCAGATTTCAACAGAACATGGTGAAAGCACGATGGGGATATTAGTGGATGAAGTCCTCGAAGTTATGAATATAACTGCCAATCAGATTGAGCCACCTCCATCAATGGGTTCCGATGCCACAAGCCTGGATTTCATCCTCGGCATCGGTAAATCAGGAAAAAAAGTAATATTTTTATTAGATATAGACAAAGTATTAGGAAATTAACAGGATTTAAACATCAATCGTTTTTATATACCGGAGGTTAAAATGACATCAAAGAAGAATGAAACACCCATTGCAGAGGAACAATCCTCACAGGATCTTCTCGATCGTATCGCAAAACTTGAACTGGATCTTGCAGAAAGAAGAAAAGAACTGGACTGTGTATACAGCATGAACGACATAGTTTCCGCTGCCAATTCAATTGAGGAAGCTCTTACAGAACTGGTGGAAATAATTCCTCCGGCATTCCAGTACCCTGACGTCTGTGCAGCCCAGATCACGTATGAAGGAAAAGCCTACGAAACGGATGACTTTAAAAAATCTAGATGGGCAATATCAGAACCAATCGAAATAAACGGGAAAAAAGTCGGGGAAGTCAAAGTTATTTACATTGAGAAAAAACCGGAAGCGGATGAAGGTCCCTTTTTAAACGATGAATTGACTCTGGTTTCGACCATTGTTAAAAATATTGTTTCCCTGCTTCATCGCATGGAAGCTTCAACAGGACTTGCCAACATGATGGAAGATGTCCTCATGCTTTCAAGAGCTGCAATGGAAGGACACCTTCTGCGCCGAATTGATTTAACCAAACACAAGGGCGAATTTGCAGAAATATCCAAATACTTCAATTATGCTCTCGATTCCGTAACAACACACCTCGACTCCATGCCCATACCCGCCATGATCATCAGTAAAGACTATACCGTCAATTACATGAACACCACGGGGGCAAAAGTTATTGGTTTACCAAGAGATCAGATCCTTGGAACCAAGTGCTACGGCCACTTTAAAACCAGCGACTGCAACACACCCAAATGTGCCTGCGCTGCGGCCATGGCCAGCAGAAACGCAACAACTTCCTCCACTGATGCTCATCCCGGCGGGCATAATCTCGACATTGAATACACCGGCGTTCCCGTAAAAGATGCCGATGGAAACATCATCGGTGCCTTCGAAGTCGTTATGGATCAGACAACAATTAAAGCTGCCGCACGCATAGCTGAAAAAATTGCTCTTTACACTGATGAAGCTGTTTCTGGAGTCATTAAAAACCTTGAAAAAGTTGCCGTGGGTGATCTCAAAATAGACACTAATCTTGCCGAGGCAGACCAGGATACTAAACTTGTAAATGAGAATTTTACTAAAATAAATAATGCCCTTGAAGAAACAGTTGACGCTATAAATATGCTTTCAGAGGATGCCATGATGCTCGCTAAAGCCGCCGTGGATGGACGCCTTGCCACCAGAGCGGATGCGACAAAACATCAAGGGGACTACAGAAAAATCGTTGCTGGGGTAAATGAGACCCTTGATGCAGTTATCGGGCCTCTGAATGTCGCTGCGGATTACGTTTCTAAAATCTCCATGGGAGATATTCCCGCAAAAATCACCGATTCTTATAACGGTGACTTTAATATCATCAAAAACAACCTCAACACATGCATTGATGCCGTCAACAATCTCATTGCCGATGCGGTTATGCTCTCAAAAGCAGCTGTGGATGGACGCCTTGCCACCAGAGCGGATGCTTCAAAGCATCATGGGGATTATCAGAAAATCGTTTCCGGCGTAAACAACACTCTGGATGCGGTGATTGGACCTCTGAATGTCGCCGCGGATTATGTTGCTAAAATATCCATGGGTAACATGCCTCCGAAAATCACCGATTCCTACAACGGTGACTTCAACATCATCAAAAACAACCTCAATACCTGTATTGATGCGGTAAACGAGATGATCGGTGATGCAAAAATGCTCAGTGTTGCCGCTGTGGAAGGCCGTTTGAATACCAGGGCGGATGCGACGAAACATCAGGGTGATTATCGTGCCATCGTCGGTGGAGTTAATGAAACTCTTGACGCTGTACTCAACCCCGTCAAAGAATGTCGCGGAATTATTGAACAACTTGCTAACTATGACCTTCGTGCCCGTGTAGCAGGTATCTATAAGGGCGAACACGCGGATCTTGTTAATTACATCAATAACCTTGGTGAAGCTCTTCATGATGCGCTCTTACAGGTTGCAGAAGCTGTAGAGCAGATTCAGGGTGCCGCAAGTCAGATTGCTTCCAGTTCTCAGGCCGTCGCAGAAGGTGCATCGGAACAGGCTTCCAGTCTTGAAGAAACATCTTCGTCCCTTGAGGAAATGGCTTCCATGACCAAACAGAACGCTGATAATTCCCTGCATGCAAACTCCCTTGCGGGGGCTGCCCGTGAAGCGGCAAATCAGGGATCCAAAGAAATGGAGCGCCTCATCGACGCCATGGGTAAAATCCGTCATTCAGCAGAAGGCACTTCTGAAATCATTAAAGACATCAATGAAATCGCGTTCCAGACTAACCTTCTCGCACTAAACGCTGCCGTTGAGGCTGCCCGTGCCGGTGAAGCAGGACGTGGTTTTGCAGTTGTCGCCGAAGAAGTCCGAAACCTTGCACTGAGATCAAAAGAAGCGGCAAAGAAAACTGAAAGCCTCATCAAAGAATCCGTGGTTCAGTCTGAACACGGTGCCAATATTTCCCAGGAAGTGCGTAAACGACTGGAAGAAATGGTGAATGGCATCAGCAAAGTTGGCGAAATAATTAAAGAAATAGCTGCCGCATCCCAGGAACAATCCCGCGGTATCGAGCAGGTAAATAGTGCTGTGGCTCAAATGAATGAAGTAACTCAGCACAACGCGGCAAACGCCGAAGAAAGTTCCTCCGCAGCAGAAGAACTTGCAAGTCAGGCTCAGGAACTTGCAGCCATGGTTGATAAGTTTGTTCTTAATCACAATCGTGATACCCGATCCCGCAAACTCACCTCTGGCGGCGGAAAACCTGCAGCTCCCGGTCGCTCCAGCCGACCACAACCTCCAAAACGTCTTGGGGGAGCCAAACCATCTCGAATGGCGCCGGAAGACATCATCCCCATGGATGACGATCCGGATTTCAAAGAATTCTAAAAACTGTGAAAAGCGGGGATCTTCTCAGGAGATCCCCGCAATGCTCTAACCCGAGACCCGGATAGCATCATGAACCGGAACCTGTTTGCACGCTTCAGTGAAATCGCCTACGACACGGCAGGAATCTGCCTGAATGAAAACAAAACTGCACTTTTGCAGGCGCGCATTGCTAAACGCATGAGATCCCTTGATTTCCGAACGGCGGATGAATACCTCAATTTTCTCGAAACCGATGAAAGCGGGGATGAACTCGTTCAGTTTCTTGACTCCATCTCCACTAATTACACGTATTTCTTCAGGGAAGAGGATCATTTTGATATTTACAGTCGTTTCCTCAATTACTGGAAAAAGCAGGAACAGACAAGATTCCGAATCTGGTGCGCTGCTGCAGCAACGGGGGAAGAACCCTACAGTATTGCAATTACCACCCGGGAAACTCTGGATGTAAACTCTTTCGATATTAAAATCCTTGCTACGGACATTTCCACAAAGGCCCTTAGTACGGCAATGGCAGGGGCTTACAGTGATGAAAAACTTAAAAACATAGATGAAGATCATCGAAGGAGGAATTTTGAAAAGTTCACTCCGGAAAGCCACAGAGATGACCGCGTATGGCAGGTAAAAGGCAGCATAAGAAGTCTTTTGACTTTTAAAAGACTGAATCTTGCAGAACCTCCATTCCCCATGAAAGGTCCTCTTGATTTTGTTTTCTGTCGCAATGTAATGATTTATTTTGATCAATACATCCGCCGTAATCTCATCACTGAAATAGCAAGGCTTTTAAAACCCGGCGGTATTCTGGTCATCGGCCATAGTGAAAATCTCCGGGGAATTGAATGCGGCCTTGTGTCTTTAGCTCCTTCCGTTTATCAGAAACCGGAGTAGAGAGGTAAAAATGTTTGAGAATAAAATCAAAGTTCTGATTGTAGATGAT
The DNA here is from genome assembly GCA_018821305.1 of Myxococcota bacterium. Classification (GTDB taxonomy): domain Bacteria; phylum Myxococcota_A; class Polyangia; order HGW-17; family HGW-17; genus JAHJMN01. The sequence continues at coordinate 24,265 of JAHJMN010000211.1, read as the reverse complement.
TCCGCTGTAGTAAGGCAGATTTTCACCAAGGAACTGAACCGGGATCCCATGATTCATGTGGTTGGCTCCGCTCCTAATCCTTATATCGCACGGGATAAAATCGTCGAACTCAAGCCGGATGTTCTCACTTTGGACATTGAAATGCCTCGTATGGACGGACTTACATTTCTTCGAAAGCTCATGAAACACTTCCCTCTGCCAGTAATCGTCGTTTCATCCCTCACCAAACGTGGAGGAACTGTGGCTTTAGAGGCTCTTGATTCCGGTGCTGTGGATGTAATGTGCAAACCCGGAGCTGCCTACAGTGTGGGCGAAATGAGTATTCAACTTATTGAAAAAATAAAGATGGCAGCAGTCATTGATATTCGCAAGAAAGCAATGTTTCTAACAGGTAAATCCATTCAGGCTATTTCGTCCCTTTCAAAAACTACCAATCAGATCGTGGCCATCGGAGCCTCTACGGGAGGAACTCAGGCTGTTGAATCTATTCTTTCAACTTTACCCCCGGATTCCCCACCCATTGTAATAACTCAGCACATGCCAAAAGAATTTACTGTTTCCTTTGCCCAGCGACTGAATGAAAAATCAAGAATAACAATCAAAGAAGCGGAGGATGGAGACAGCGTTACTCCCGGTCAAGCCCTCATTGCTCCAGGAGATCGGCATATGCTTTTAAGGCGCTCCGGCGCCCGATACTATGTCAATATCAAAGACGGCCCCCTTGTGAATCGCTTCAAACCATCTGTGGATATTCTTTTTCGATCTGTAGCTCAGGCCGCAGGAAACAACGCCATTGGTGTAATTCTCACGGGAATGGGAAACGACGGGGCAAAAGGCCTGCTGGAAATGAAAAATGCTGGAGCCCGAACCATCGCCCAGGACGAATCCACATCAATTGTTTTTGGTATGCCTAAAGTAGCCATCGAACTTGGTGGTGCCGAATTCATTCTACCACTACCAGAAATCCCCAAAGCCATTTTAGATCTCGTAGAAGAAACCTGATTGTCCCGATCCTGCTAATGATTCACTGCTTCCCTGATTTTTTTACAGGGTTTGAGGTAAACAGGGTACTCATGAAGCGCTCTAAAAAGTTATCGGACAGTTATTGTTACAGGCTTGCTCACAATACCCTTCACTACTACTTTTATTTGATATTTTCCTTTTGATAGTGGCCAGTAAAAAGTACAGGGTGAATAAACCGTAGCTACTGGTTTGTCATTTAAATACCACGTGCATCGTGGGTTTTCCTGAAAAACCAAAGCTTTTAGTGGCAGCTGCTGAAACTCCATGGAACGGGATGGATCCACTAGAAAATGTGCACCATTTTTAGGATATTTTATTATGGGGGCCTTCATTTCTCTGGTTTCACCGGGACAAAAAGGTGAATACTTAATTGGAGCCGTTGGGATTTTTTCTGTTTTAACCCATGTTGCGTACTGAGGTGGATAAACAGCAAAAGGTTTTAAAACACCGTGAGAACATCGGGGACCAGCAAGAAGTCCATTGCGTCTATCAATAGATACAAATTGATGAAAATTACAACTTTCCGTTGGTTCTGTTCCTGGAATAAAGATTTCCTGCATGGTGTGAGGACAATTAGAACCAGGCAGTTTTCCCGAAAGTGGGCAGATGGTTCTCGTTACCAGCGGAGTTGGTGGAGTAAAAGAATCAGGCCGTTTTCCTTCCGTCAATGCCATGATTATATATCGAAAAATTGGCCCTGCCCCTGTTGCTCCGGACACATGTCTCATGGGATGACCATCAAAATTACCAACCCAGACCCCGATGGTGTGCGTTTTTGTAAAACCCAGAGTAAAATTATCCCGCCAGTTACTGGATGTCCCGGTCTTGACCGCCACATGGAAAGGAAAATTAAACGGAGTCAGGAGACCAAAACCAGCAATGCGGGCATTGGGATCCGCAAGAATGTGGGTAATAAGGTAACTGATATCTTCCGGAAGTACTCGGCGTAATGGTGATTCCTCATACTTTTTAATTTTTCCGTCTGTCTCATCCAGTGTCGTGTAAAACTGTGGTTTTTTATAAACACCGCCCCGGGCCAAAGCAGCATACGCGGTCACCAGTTCTAAAAGGGTGACTTCCCCATTACCCATAGTAAGTCCAAGACCATAATAATCTGTTTTCTTTGTAAGTGATGAAAATCCTAAACTCTGAAGGGTTTCAAGGAGATTTTTTTGTCCTGCAAATTTTGCTGCTGCAAATGCGGACACGTTCAGGGAAGAAGCAAGAGCAGAACGTATTCTCACGGGCCCATAATAATGATTTGAATAGTTTTTAGGCACAAAACTGTGGCCTTTTGCGATAGTGAAATGGGTTTCCACATCTTCCATAATCGTGGCTGCAGTATGACCTTTCATAAGAGCGAGAGCGTATGTAAAAGGTTTAAGCGTCGAACCCGGTTGCCTCAGAGAAACAACTCCATCGACTTGCCCGCTGTTTTTTTCATTGGCAAAATTTTCTGATCCAACCCAGACGAGGATTTTACCTGTATCGTTTTCCATAACTAGAACGCTGGCATTTGTAACGCTCTTTTCCTTCAGTTGAGCTATTTCCCGGCGCACTATACCTTCAATCTTTCGTTGTAAATCAAAATCAAGAGTCGTATGGACTTTCTGAAATTTTACCCCGGGAAAATCATGGGCCAACTGATTCTTTAAAAACCGTGTAAAATGAGGAGCCATAAAAGGATACGATGGCTTTTGTATCTGTATTTTTTCATCAAAAGCCGCTGTAATTTCTTCAGAAGAGTACCCCATGGATTTCATTCGTCCAAGTACCCTTTCCTGCATTTTTTTTACCCGGTTGAAATTCTTATAGGGATTATATAAGCCGGGAGATCTCGGAATAACTGCTAAAAACGCAGATTCCGCCAGAGAAAGATGACTTGACGGCTTTCTGAAATAACTCCATGCTCCAGCTTCTACTCCCACCGCTCCATTTCCATAAAAAAGACGATTGAAATATTGTTCAAGAATCTGATCCTTGGATAAAATCTTTTCCAACCTGTAAGCTTCAATTATTTCAACGACCTTTGAAACATAGGATCTCTCCCGCCTGTGTAAAAGCCTCACAAGTTGCATGGTTATGGTGGAAGCTCCGGAAATTATCCGGCGAGAAAACAGATTATCTTTTAATGCTCGAAAAAGTGCACCGAAATCCACACCATCATGTTTAAAAAACGAAATATCCTCCGCTGCGATGGTAGCATTTATCAGGTTGGGAGATATCTTTTTCAAATTCACCCATTGCTGAAAACGTGACTTTTCTGCTGAAAACTCTCTGAGGAGAACTTTTCTCATATCAAAAAACTGAATTGATGGTGGAGAAATATGAAAGAGTCTATCTACCGGATAATCCTCAGTATTCACTGTATGCCAGAAACTGCAGATCAGAATGTGAGTTAAAGAAAGAAGTACCAGAATTATTTTTGCCCATAGCGGACCACGTAATCTTTTTTTTAAAATTCCGTCCGTAAATTTATCAGATTGCCTCATCCATTACTTCCCATTTGATTTAACTGTCAGTCTGGAAGGGTTTGAGCTGGCGTGGGTCTCGGGATCGTACATGGCGTGAGCTGAAACCGGGGGTACAAATCCACTTCCGATGGTCGTTGCCCGGGCCAGATACGTAAATTCCCAGAACCCTGAATTTATACTATCCGCAAAAAACAAAACCCGATCCTCCCGGAATTCTCTAAATGAAATATATTCTTTTGTTTTATTAGCTAACTTGTATCCCGTTTCTTTGCCTGTTGCTACTTTTGCAGATGTCTCAAGGTCTGTGTTGATTGCTTCTAATCCAGAAGGCAGTGGATCATCAATTACCAGGTATTTTATGTCTTCATTCGATTGCGGAATATGTACAAAAAGCCTTACCCGGACCAATTTTCCCCCTTCTACTTCCAGAGCAGTTTTACCCTTAACATCTTCAATCCGCTTGTACACTGAAATCCCGGAACTGTATGCAGATACATAATCTTTTTGCGGAGTTTCAGAAAATTTCGTCTTCAGGGTGAAAAATACAGGCTTTCCCTTTTTAAGAGAGGTAATTGTGAGTTTCTGCTTTCCTTTTGCAATAACAGACGGAAAATCAAACTTGTGGGTATAAACTGTTTTCCCCACACTGACAAATTGAAGTGGTTTACCATCCAGCGTAACCTTGAATATTGGAGATTGTGACCCAATATTATGCTTTTTCGCAAAAGCAACTAGAGCCATCAGGGCAAAACTGGTCTGCTGGGTGGTCCCAAAATATCCATTTTTTTGTGATGCAAGGATTTTGGTTACGAGTTTTTGTGAAAGAGACACATATTTATCAGAATATAAAAGAGCCATAAGCACAACCGACAGGGTCTTCATTGGAGATCCGAACATTCCGTAATTTCGATATTCCTGTCCATCTGTCTTGGTATTCAGGTTTTTCTGTGGCTTTTTGGGAATGACGTTACCGTTTTCATCAAAATTCCCGACTATTTCATTAAGGAGTGTCTCAAGTCTAGGATCATTATTATTTGCTTCATTCATAGCCATATAAAGCCACGATTTTGCTTCAATATTCAGTTTATTTCTATCTTTGTATAAATTTGAAATATATGAGCTCTGATGTTTTTTTATTTGAGACAACACATAAATAATATAAGCATTTACATTGCTCTCAACACTTTCCTTCAGTACTTTTGCCAAGTATACACCGATTCTGTTACGAAAGTTCAGGGGCATTTGAAGGCCTTTTTCAGCGGCAGCATTAATTGCAAGCATTGCATAGGCAGTACCATAAGGATGAGAATTGTTGCCTCCCGGCCAGTAAGCAAGACCTCCATCCCACACAGTCATTTTTAAAAACCTTTCTATTCCTTTTTGAGCCATAGCTTTAAGTTTTTCAGGAGTGTGCTCGGAACTTCCAAGTGTCGGAAGTATATCCATCAGGGCCAGAAGAGGATATGTACTTGAAGTTGTCTGCTCAACACATCCGTACGGATATTTTATGAGGTAATCAATGCTTTCCTTTAAAGTAGTTAGAGGATTTGAAGTAACTTCTAAAGACAACATTCCTTCTTTGAGTGTCGTTTCCGGGAAATCCAGAGTTAAACTATGAGATTCATATGTCATCCCAGTGGCAACATGAATTCTGCTCCTGATAAAAGGGTTTACAGGAATGGACGTCTGAACTTTGTCAGACTCACCAGTTTCAGTTTTTACCGAGAATGTAAAATGTGCCTGTCCAATGGTATCCGCTTTCATATCAAATGGAATTTCTACTGGTTTCTGTGGATGGATAATAACTGACGTTCGGGGAGTGGATAGCAGTTTAATACCAGTTGCCTCAATTGTAACCGTTGCTTTCACTGGCTTTGTCGTCATATTGTGCGCGACAACTCCGGCTTTAATTTTATCACCACTGATTAAAAAACGAGGCAAAGCGGGCTCAATCATCAGTGGTTTGTTTACGGTTATTTCCTTTGAAGATGAGCCAAACAGAAATTTTTTATCTATTGCTACAGCCATAATACGATATGTTGTGACGTTGTCCGGCAGGGTTATTGTAGTAGTAACTTTCCCCTGAGCATCCGTGACAAGTGATGGATTAAAATACAGTGTATTTTTAAAAGTTTTTCGTACTGAATCTTTTATTTTAGGCACTTCATACACTGAAATATCCGGTCCACCTCCGGGATGGGTCAAACTGTATAGGGTTTTGAGTTCGCCTTCTATTTCGGTACGTGAATCTGATATACGTACTCTAAAACCAATTTTTCGAAAAACATCTTTCTTCGGATCAGGAGTCTGAAAATCTGTGAGACTTAGTACACTTTCATCCACAACCATCAGGGCGACTTCGCCGGAAACAGGATTTCCCTCAGGAGATGTAAGCGCAATATTAATATCAACTTGGTCTCCCGGTCTTGCTTTTTCCTTCGAAGTGGTAATTTTAACACCCATATTGTGTTTATTTGTTGTTGTCCTCAAGGCGGCGTATCCAACTCGGAATTGAGAAACACCGAGATCCCTTCCGGCACCGTCTTTTTTGTCAGTGGTACGGGGAGTCAGAAGATACGCAGAAACATAACCGTTGGGAAATGCTCCTGAAGGAACCGGAAATGAAATTCTGTTTACCCCCTTTTTTACATCATGAACCTGCCTGTAAAGAATTCCATGATTTTCCACAGTTAATAGAACCTTGGCTTTATTAAACGGGCTTGATAGAAGTACTTTTCCTTCCTCTCCAACAGTATAAATATTTTTATCAAGTATTAGATTCATGGGAACAAAAGTACTTCGGCCAAGGGCAGATTCACCTTCACCAATTACATAAAAAGCCATCGCACCCTCAGATATATTTCCCTTTGAGTCTTTTGTCTGTGCAACGACCTCATAAAGACCCGGCTCCTTAAAAATGTGGCGGCATTCAAACTTTTCACCTGTACGAATTATTTTACATTCCGTGACTAATTTATTACGGTATCCTTCATAAAAGCTCTGGTTATCATCTCCTCCATCGGATTCCCAATACCAGGTGTATGTTCGCCTATGAATCTGTACTTTCATAGGTTTCCCTTTTAAGAGATTTCCTTTGTGGTCGAGAGTAACAGCTTCAAATTTTGTTGGTTTTCCAACTTTTGGTTCCAAATCCACAATTCTAACACCTGCATAATGTGCTGCAGGATGGACAGTAATATTTGAAGTTCTGCTTACAGTCTGTCTGTCAATATCCTGAACATCAGCTTGAAAGATTACATTTAAGGTACCTTTGCTATTAAATTTCAATGATTTATTAATATTATATTTTCCATCGCTTGAAAGAGTCTCCCTCCAACTATTTGGATAAGGCGTTTCAATATAATTATCCAAGGGATTAAAGGAGAATTTTGCATATCCATCTGGGACAAATTTTCCTTTACTTAAAAAATAAAAAAATGTCAGGTCAGCACTGCCCATGGGCGAACCAAACAAATATCGACTTTCAACTTGAATTGGTACTTGCCCACCATTTATATATGAACTTTTTTCAGTGGTTATGTTCACTCTGAACTTTGGTTTTCTGAACGCCGTAACCTGTACTGTGGTTGATGCTATATTGTTTTTGTTATAAAAAACCTTTAAAGTATGACTCCCGCTTTGAAACGTGGGAATTGTCTTGAATGAACCAGATACAGTACCGAATTCGTTAAGATTCAGCACTTTTTCATCAATTTTTTCATCATAGGGTCCAAATATCCCAACGGTAACTTTTTCTCCAGTTAAGGCAACCATATCCTCTCCGGATCCCTTCCTTATTAGGGCTTTAAAAAAAACGGTTTCTCCTGGATTATAAGCTCCACGTTCTGTAAAAATCATTGCCGGATTATAACCAGCTGAATTGATCCCACTCTGTGGAATTTTAAATCGCCAATTTGCAATCGTCTTTTCTTTTTTGTGAATATGGTAGGCAAGATGATTCTTATGTTCAATAATAAAATAAAGTCTTGTTGCAATTAGTCTATTTTTCTCTTTTATCAGGACAACTCCATGTTCATCTGATTTTTTTGTATGAAGCAGCTTACCCTTTTCATCATAAACGGACAATTCTGCTCCTGAAACATGAGCCCCGGTAGTAATATTGGTAAGCCAGACAATTAATTCATCAGGAAGAATCTTTACTGAACATCCCATTTGCGTAAATTGTAAAAGCCAATGTTTTCGAAATTCTTCGCTGGCAGGTTGGTTTATTTTTGGAACGGAATTGGCAAGAGTATAGAGCACAGGCCCAATTAATTTTTCTTTCAGATGATCCTTTAAAGAAAAATTGTGCAATTTTACCTTATTATCTTTAACAATTTTATTTTTCTCCAGTTTGACAAATGGAATATCTGCAATACTCCCTTTCCCTGTTTCCGCAAGAAGTAACCCTTTAATAATATTCTGTTTTGTCAAAGGATATACATTCAATGTAAAATCCGAAACATTTACCGTAGAAATTTCGATTTCTTTTGTTTTTTCTCTTGATTTATTAAAGGCGTACTTGAACGATGGCAAAAGTGGCCTTGGTTTAAGGATAATCGTCTGTGGCTCTTTCAAATAATACCCGTATTGATCCTGCAGTCGATTAGAAACATGAACTGTATATTGTTTATTAGGATCAAGGTCTCCAAAAATAAAGATTTTGCTTCCGTAATTTTCAAAGGTCAGATTCACTCGAGGTGTTATAGTAATCAATCTTTCGAATTCTTTTTTTGAATATCCTTGAATTTCATTAGTAAATTTGAGATAAAACCTGAAACCCAGATTATATAATTCATATTTATTTTTACTGATTTTCTTTACTGTCCCTCCGGATTTGGGAACCGATGGTTCCAGGGCTTCCATGGGTTTGGGCATTGTAAGAGTAGTAATAAACCAATTGTCTCTAAATTTACCAGGTGTAGTCTGCCCATGGGAAGCAATGGATTTATCCGGCGTAAAAACAATTTTTGTCCCGGGTTTAAAAGGACCTTTCGGAATTATTTGATAAGCCTGTCCTCTCTCAAATTTTGAGTCTTTTGAATATTGTTCTCTCAGAAGATATGGATTTTTCACTCCATTTACTGTGACTACAATTTTTTCTTTAACAAATTTTGCTGATACTGACTGATCAAAATATACACATTGTCCATCTTTCGTTAATATATTGTTACCCCAATAAGAACAACCATTCAATCCTGCTATTTGTGGTTTTCCAATTATAGGCTCCCATTCAATTATTTTGCCACCAATGTTACACATGGATTTCATGGTTGCAGTTTTAGTAAATGCCTTTTTAAGGGTTCCACCCTTTATTGATTTCAAGTCCTTCGGTACCGAAACCTGGTACTTCATTTCCCCGGAAAATGGACCAGCAGGGTGGAATCTTAATATGTCTGGAGATTCCCAGATAAACATACCACCAGGTGGATTTATTGAAATGGGAGGCGAAGCCTTTTTCCCAACTTTATCCCATTCAACCATTTGATCTGAAAAGGAAATATATATCACTCCTTTCAGTTTTGTCTGATTACAGAAGCCTTCTGTATGAACTGACGGTTCGGAATAATGAGAGAAGGTCTTTTTATATGTTTCAGGCTCATACAGTTTTGCAAAATCCGGGCGATTTAGTGGGGATTTATCAACCGGAGGAGGAAATACATTCACTGCAGAAGGAAACTGCATATGCGGCATTTCTTCTTTTTTGTCCCGTCTGGAGGGTTCAGGTTTCTGGGGGCAGGAAGAAACAAAAAGTAATAAGAACACCGGTAAAAGCCTGACAAACAGCTTATATTTTTTATTCATAACAAGGTACTCCCTTATTTTTAAAACAAAACAAATCCATGCCGTAATGTACATCCTTACAAAAGTCATTACAACTATAAAAAAGAACTTATTACTACCTGGATTTAACTGTCAGTCTGGAAGGGTTTGAGCTGGCGTGGGTCTCGGGATCGTACATGGCGTGAACTGAAACCGGTGGTACAAAACCACTTCCGATGGTCGTTGCCCGGGCCAGATAAGTAAATTCCCAGAACCCTGAATTTATACTATCCGCAAAAAACAAAACCCGATCCTCCCGGAATTCTCTAAATGAAATATTGGACTCCGTATAACTTGCGAGGTTGTAGGCTGTATCGTTTCCGGTTGTTACTTTTGCAGATGTCGCAAGATCTGTGTTGATTGCTTCTAATCCGGAAGGCAATGGATCATCTATGGCAAGGTATCTCACTTTACCTACAGAGGATGGAATATGCACAAATAATCTGACCCTGACTACCTTTCCTCCCTGTATTTCCATGGCTGCATTACCCTTTACATCTTCTATCCGCTTGTACACGGAAATACCGGTACTGTAAGCTGTCACACCATTTTTCGGCGGAGTTTCAGAAAATTTCGTCTTCAGAGTGAAAAATACAGGCTTTCCCTTTTTAAGAGAGGTAATAGTGAGTTTCTGCTTTCCTTTTGCAATAACAGACGGAAAATCAAAATTATGGACAAAAATTGAGGTTCCAGACCCATTAAAATTAAGTGATTTTCCATCCAGAGTAACCTTGAAAACCGGAGGTATAACCGAAATATTCAGTTTCTTTACATAGGCAGCCAGTGCCATAAGAGCAAAAGTTGTTTGTTGAGTAGTTCCGAAATACCCATCCTTCATAGAAATCATAATTTTTTTCATAATTTTATGAGCTAACACGCTGTATTTATCTGACTCAAGAAGAGCCATAAGGACTACGGAGTACGTTTTTAAAGAAGAACCAAACAAGTCATAATCACGATCCTCTTTTATTTGTATTTTTCCATTTTCGTCGAAAGATCCTACCAATTCTGAAAGAACAGTATCAATTCGTGGATCATTTTTATTTACTGCCAACATTGTCATCATAAGGTATGATTTTCCTTCGATACTCAGTTTTTTTCTATTTTTGAATAATCTGAAAATACTGGAGGCATAATTCTTCTTTCCTCTGGAAAGTACATAAACTATAAATGATTCTTCATTAAAAGGTACATTGGATTCATTGAGTTTTCCCTCCAGGTATTTTGTTATCCCTTTATGAAAATCTGCAGGCAGATGGAGACCTTTATCTAAAGCTGCATTTACTGCCAGCATCGCATAGGCAGTACCATAAAGGTGGGGATCTGAACCACCAGGCCAGTAGGAAAGACCTCCCCAGTTAGTGGACATTTTTAAAAGCCTGTAAATTCCGGTCTGAGCCATCGCTTTAAGTTTTTCAGGTTTATGTTTCGAACTTCCCATTGTGGGTAGAATATCCATCAACGCAAGAAGGGGATAAGTGCTTGATGTTGTCTGCTCCACACATCCATAGGGATATTTTACAAGAAAATCAACACTTTCTTTTAATGGAGCCATTGGATTTGAAGTCACTTCCAGAGCAAGCATTCCACCAGTCAGGGCATTTTTCGGAAAATCAAGATTCATAGTATGTGAATCATCAGTCATACCAGTTGTAAAATGAGTTCTGGTCCTGACCAGAGGTTTTATCGGAATAGAAGTCTGAACTCTATCCATATCTCCATTTTCACCTGCCAGAATAAAAGTAAATTTTGCTTCACCTATAGTATCCGCTTTCATTTCAAATGGAATTTCCACAGGTTTCTGCGGATAAATGGTAACTGACGACCTGAGCGCGGAAAGAATTTTGATTCCTTTTGCCTCAATTGTAACCGTTGCCTTCACTGGCTTTGTCGTCATATTGTGTGCCACGACGCCCGCACTTATCTTATCCTCGTGGATTATAAAACGTGGTAGTGCAGGCTCAACCATCAAGGGTTTATTTACAGTGATTTCCTTTGACGATGACCCAAAGCGATACTTTCTGTCCATAGCAACGGCCATAATCCGATAAGTTGTGACGTTGTCCGGAAGAGAAATTTTTGCTTTTACTTCCCCACCCAGATCAGTTTTTAAAAAAGGATTGAAATATATGGTGTTTTTAAAGTTTTTCCGGACAGGATTAGAATCTTTTGTTGGTTTTGGTGGACTGCTATCTCCATCGCCACCTGGATGAGTCATTCCATAAAGAGTTCGAAGTGCTCCTTCCATCTCAGATCTGGAATCTGTAATATTCACATTCAGTGCAATTTTCTTGAAAATAGCCTTCTGTGGGTCGGGAGTTTGAAAATCAGTGAGGCTGAGTACACTCTCATCCACTACCATCAGAGCAACTTCTCCTTCAATTGGATTTCCCTCCGGCGATTTTAATGCAACTTTAACATCAACTTCGTCACCGGGTTTTGCTTTTTCCTTTGAAGTAGTGATTGAAATTCCCATACTGTGTCTTTTTGTTGATGTCATTAAAGGGGCGTATCCGATCCGGTGCTGAGAAACACCAAGATCTCTTCCGGCCCCATCTTTTTTATTCGTAGTCCTGGGAGTCAGCAAGTACACTGAAACAAATCCATTGGGATATGCTTCTAAAGGTATAGGAAAATTCAACCAGTTTACTCCATTTTTAACTTTATGGACTTGTTTATATATAATTCCGTGATTTTCAATAGTTAATAAAACACTGGCTTTTTTAAATGGGCTTGTTACCAGAACTTTTCCCGATTCACCGACGATGTATGATTTTTTATTTAAAGTTAACCTGATGGGGACAAAGGTACTTCTGCCCATTGCGGCATCCCCTTCACCACTTACATAAAAATACTGGGCAGATTCTGCGGTATTTCCTTTGCTATCCTTGGTTCGGGCGATGACTTTATATGAGCCAGGTTCCTTTATAATTCCGGAGCATTTGAATTTTTCTTTTAATTTTGTAAGTTTGCAATCTGAAACCAGAATATCGTTATAATTTTCATTGTACTGCTGATACATATCAAAAGAATCAGATTCCCAGTTCCATTTATAAACACGGCGATATATCCCAATCTTAACAGGTTTTCCTGACACCGGTTTTCCCTGATGATCAAGAGTTACTGCTTCAAAATGAATTGGTTTTCTTACTTCTGGCTCCTCATTTACAACTCGAAGTCCAACATAGTGTTCCGCAGGATGAAGAATAAAATTCGAAATTCTGCTAATACTCTGTCTATCAATATCTTGAACTTCGCCCTGAACTGTTATCAGCACCGGACCCGGACGAACCGGAGTCAGCAACTTTTCAATTCTAAATTTACCTTCTGGAGAAAGACTTGCTTTGGCCGTTTCAAGCGTTTCCATTCTTGAATATCCTGTATCCGGGTCAAAGGTAAAATCATCGTATCCTTCCGGTGCAAAATTTCCGGGACTTGAATAAATAGAATATGTTAATACACCGCCCACCATGGGAGATCCAAACAGATAGCGTCCTTCCACCGCTGTAGCCATTTTCTCTCCCTTTGTGAGCGAAGGTTTAAGATGAGTTATTTTTACTTTGAATTTCGGCTTTCTAAAAGATGATACCAGAACCTGTGTTGAAGCAATGACTTCAGATTTTCGAATTACCTTAAGTTCATGGTACCCGCTTTTCCCCGTTGGAATTGTTATAAAAGAACCGGATAATGATCCGAAATCATTGGATACAAATTCTTTTGTTTCAATAACATCACCATGAGGTCCCATCAAACTGACTTTGAAAGCTTCTCCAGAAATTGCGAACATTTTTTCCCCGCGTTCCTTGCGGATAAATGCTTTAAAAAGTATGGTCTCTCCTGGTTTATAAATTCCTCTTTCTGTGAAAATTCCAGATGGATATATTCCCTGGTTGTCAACACCACTTGAAGGAATCTTAAAACGCCAACTTCTGATGGAATTCGAATTTTTATGGATATAATAGGAAAGCTCACCCTGATATTCCATTACAAAAAAGAGTCTTTCCGCATCCATCAGATTCTTGTCTTTTATAACAACCACTCCCTGCTCATCCGTTTTTTTAGTACTCAGCAATATTCCTTTTTCATTAAATACTGATAATTCAGTTCCACCCAGTGGAGCGCCTGATGTTATATTGTTAACCCACACAACTGTATCCGACGGAAGTATTTTTACTGAAACACCAATTTGAGAGTTCTGAACAATCCCGAAACGCTTGGAATAATCATTATCAGGATAATTAACATCTGGAATCGAATCCTTGACTGTAAATAAAACAGGTCGTTTCTTGTTTTCCTTTAGAATATCTTTAAAGGGGAAAACATGTCTTTTTTCTTTATTGTCTTTAGCAAGACCTTTTTTTCTAATTGTGACAGATGGAAAGTTATTAACATTTCCTTTTCCCATTTCGGCAATAAGTAAGCCCTTAACAAGGTTGTTCTTATTGAGTGGATAAAATACTGTTGTAAATTCAGAAACATTCACTGTAGACATACTTACTGAATGCTCTTTTTCATAAGTTTTACGGAAAGGAAATTTAATTAGAGAAGGAGACTGAGCTGGTATTATTTTAAGAATCAAAGGAGCATTTAATTTATACCCATAGTCGTCCTCTAATTTTTCCGAAACTTTGAGAGTATAAATTCGATTCGGTTCAAATGATCCTTCAACCGAAATATTATTATTATCAACCCACATTGAGAGTTTCACTTTTGGAGTAATTTTAACCAGAGTTTGCAGAATTTCCTCTGTATAATATTTAACAGGATTGGAGAACTTAATGTAAAATTTCCCAGCAACATCCTTGAGATTGAACAGGTTTTTTCCTTTTTTCTCTACAGTACTTTTTCCTTTTTTATCAAAAAAAGGAGTATCCGCCTCCATGGGTTTCGGCATGGTAAATGATTTGATAATTCTCAGTCCCGGATATTTTTTTCTGTCCATCTGGCCATGCGTAGTCAGCATTCCATCAACATTAAAGAGGATTCTGGTTCCAGGTTCAAATTTGCCCACTGGAAGAATCTGATAAGCCTGTCCTTTTTCAAATTTAACATCCTCCTGCTTGTGAACCTTAATGATGTAAGGAATCTTTACACCGTCTTTTGTCAGAATGATTTTCTCTTTAACAGTTTTCACTGGCACAGGTTGATCAAAATAGACACATTGACCCTGTTTTTTTAGAAAAAAAGATCCTTCATAATCATAATTATTCCGGTCGCAATTTGTCAAAGCGGCAAGTTGAGGGTCGCCTTTAACTGGATCCCACCCGAGGACCTTTGAACCAAGATGGCATTTCCTTTGAAGTGTAAGTGTTTCAGATACATCTTTTTCCAGGATTTCACCTTCCAGTGATTTGAAGCCTTTTAAAACAGTAACTCTTATGCTTTCTCCGACGACATATGGACCTTCTGGAGTAAAATGAAGACTATTGACAGAATTCCACTTAAAAGAACCCTTTGATGGGATAACCGTCACATTAGGATTTACAGGTTTTCCAACAATTGACTTCTCTACCATTTCTGATGGAAAATATATTGATATTACAGGCTTTATTTGATTAAAATTACAAAATGCACTTGAAGAAATATATGGGCCATCTAACTTTGGAAATGCTTTTTTGTGAAATTCAGCTTTATAAAGCCCATCAAAATCGGGGCGATTTATTGCTGTTTTATCAAGGGCTGGTGGAAAAACTTCGGCATTTTCGGAATACCTTAAAGGTGGAAGATTGGTATTGTCTTCTTTTTTGTCCCGTCTGGAGGGTCCAGGTTTCTGGGGGCAGGAAGAAACAAAAAGTAATAAGAACACCGGTAAAAGCCTGACAAACAGCTTATATTTTTTATTCATAACGAGGTACTCCCTTATTTTTAAAACAAAACAAATCCATGGCGTAATGTACATCCTTACAAAAGTCAACACAACTATAAAAAAGATTTTTACAGCAAAGGGCAAGATTGTAGATCCGGAGGATTTCCCCAGCAGGATTGTAATTGAATTATATCGCTTCCTTAAATGTTTATGACCCTGTTTACCTGACTGCCTGGCTACCCGAGATATATTATTTTATATTGCAATACTCTAACTCAACTAACATGGGCATCTTTGTAATAGTATTTTTGCCTCGATTAAAAAGTAAAATGATCGATATTGGAAACGATAATATTAACAGATTACGCTTTGATATTATATATTTACAACCCATCCTGTTTTCTGACAAAAATGGGGAAGCAGATTATTTCATAGCGTCAGCGGCGGGAACTTCTTTCATAGCGTCAGCGGCGGGTGCTTCTTTCATAGCGTCAGCGGCGGATGCTTCTTTCATAGCGTCAGCGGCGGGTGCTTCTTTCATAGCGTCAGCGGCGGGTGCTTCTTTCATAGCGTCAGCGGCGGGTGTTTCTTTCATAGCGTCAGCGGCGGGTGCGGAGTTGTCTTCAGGATTTAATTTTATATATTCAGATTTTGCTTTTTCATCTGTTCCTGCTTTACTCAGGCATTCTCGATACTTCTGACAGTCATTAATTCCAAGACATTTTTTAAACTTAGATTTATTGAGTTTGCACACCTGAAGAAACAATGGTTTTTCAGTTTTTTCCTTTTCTTCAACTACCCTTGGATTCTTTTCTTCTTTTTTAACACAGGTCATTACCTTTTTTAAAGCCTTATCACAGGGGTCTTCACAAGCGGAAAAAAATATTGTTGAAAAGAGAATCAGAGATATTAAACGAACCATGGAATTCCTCCGGAATTAATATAAAGTTCGTGTCCTGTAAGTATTTCAGGACGTGATAAAAAGCATCCTGTCTTCATAATCGAAAGATTTAAAAAACAGAATCCTACCTGTTCGAGAGTTCGAATTATAAGATCAGAAACCAGCAGTGGTCAAGAAACAAAAATAAAACAGTTGTCTTTCCATGCTGATTAGTTCGTGTCCTGAAACTCATTTTTTCAAAACAGACCATGTTCAAAAAAACATACTATTCAGAACACTACAGTAATTTCAAGGTCTTCATTCTTAATGTCCTTTGTTCAAATTTGATGTAAAGTTGAAAAGATCGTATTACAGGACATTAACTGATTAGCTTTGAAAATCGCTTAACTGAGTATTCCTATGTAAATCAAGGAACATTTGTAACGCGTGTAACTTCAGGTACTTCCTGTCTGACAACTCTCTCAACAAGATTTTTCACCGTCATTGTAGAGAACGGGCATCCATAGCAGTGACCCTGAAGTCTGACTTTTACTTCACCCTCTTCTGTAACTTCCAGAAGTTCAACATCTCCGCCATCCATCTGCAGATTAGGGCGGACTTTATCAAGTGCTGTTTGTACTTTAACTTTAAATTCATCGTTTGTCATAACATACTCCATCTAAAGGTATATTGTTAGTTTGTAATATACATTAATAAGGTAAATTTTTTTTCAAAGTCGAAAAATCCGTAGTTCGATACATCGAAAAAAAACTTCTGAAGGATAATTAACCATTCGGTCTGTGGAAAACAAGAGAAAAAATTCCATTATTCGCCGGGGGGCGTTTTTTCCTATAACTGACAGGCAGGAAGTGTTTTCCATAAGAAAACTTGAAAAATAAGTTATTTGCATGTTAAAAGATCTGGATCCTCAGGAGGATAAAATGAGTAGCCCATCTAGAGAACAATGGAATTCTTCCCTCGGATTCATTCTAGCCGCCGCCGGAAGTGCGATAGGTCTTGGAAATATATGGAGATTTCCCTATATAACCGGACAAAATGGTGGTGGATCATTTGTTTTACTCTACCTTATTATAGTATTCACTATTGGGCTTCCCGTAATGTATCTTGAGCTTTCAACGGGACGTTTTACCCAGCGGGGACCTGTAGGAGCCATGGAAAAGCTGGCTCCCGGTAGTTTCTGGAAAATAATTGGCTATCTTGCAGTAATAACAGGTATTGGCATACTTTCTTATTATTCGGTTGTTGCCGGATGGACCATCTGGTATTTTATAAAAGCCATTTTTCAAGGATTCGGAGGAGAAAATACTGGTACGGCATTTTCACAATTCGTTGCATCTGCACCCCACCAACTTGTTTTGCTTGGTGTGTTTTTAGGATTAACTACCGGAATTGTGATCTCTGGAATTAAAGGTGGAATCGAAAAAATAAGTATGATCCTCATGCCAGTCCTTTTTTTACTGATGATTGGACTGATTATTTATGCTCTTACTCTTGATAACGCTGCGGCGGGCCTCAAGTATTACCTTATTCCAAAGACATCAGATTTTACAAAAACAACATTTATATTTGCTTTGGGTCAAGCATTTTTTTCACTCAGTCTTGGGATGGGGGCAATGTTGACTTATGGTAGCTATCTTTCTAAAAAAGAAAATCTCGTTAAAGCGGGATTTCTTGTTGTTCTTTTTGATACGCTTATTGCAATTATGGCGGGCCTCATTATTTTCCCTGTCATTGGAGGTGCGCCTGAAAAAGCTGGAGCTGGTCTGGTATTTGTTGTAATAACAGAACTTTTTTGTACGCTTCCCGGTGGTAGGATTCTTGGAGCCCTGTTTTTTCTTCTGCTGACTATAGCAGCACTCACTTCCACCATATCACTTCTGGAAGTGGCTGCCTCCTGGCTCATGGATGAGTATAAAATGGTCAGAAAAAAGGCGGCATTGATTGTATCCGGTATAACATTCGTTATCGCAATTCCGTCTGCCCTGAGTCTTGGGGCATCTAAATCATTGAGTTCTATTATTAAAATAGGTGGTGAAGAAAAAGGTTTCCTGGGTATAATGGACTTTCTATTTGGCAATTTAAGCCTTGCAATTGGCGGACTTTTAATTATCATATTTGTTGTATTCAAGTGGAAACTGAAAAATGCCGAAGATGAACTTTACCATAATGCTGACCGCTTTAGATTTCTTAGCCTGATCATGAAGCCGCTTATATGGTTTGCAGCACCTGCTGCCATAATGGTTGTCCTGGGATTTATGCTATTTACAGGAAAAACACTTTCCTGATACAATAGGGTTGCTATGCCGATAATCTGTCCAAATTGCGGACACAAATATGAAACCCATGTTAAATTCTGCGGAATCTGCGGACAGAGCATTAAAATATCTACGGCCATCGGTCTTCCTGCTCCCGTTACAACCCGGAATCTAAGAATCGAGGAAGTTAATCCCGATTCTCTCTCAAATGTTCCGGATTCTCTTGTGGGACAAATGGTGGGAGAATATAAAGTAACGGGAATTATTGGAAAAGGCGGTATGGGGTGGGTTTACAGTGGGGAACATCCCATAATCGGGAAAAAGGTAGCGATAAAAGTTCTGAAAACGCGATACAGTAAAGATAACGATATTGTACAGTCGTTTAAGAACGAGGCTAAAGCGGCAAATGAAATTCGTAGCAGCAAGATAATAGACATATTTTCTTTTGGCCAACTATCTTCGGGAAATTTTTATTTTGTAATGGAACTTCTGGAAGGAGAGAGTCTTTCAGCGTTTCTCAAACGTGAAGGAAAGTTTAAACCTTCTGAAGCCTGGGTAATCATACCCCAGATTCTTGAATCCCTTGAAGCTGCTCATGATCGACAGATTATTCATCGTGATCTTAAACCGGAAAATATATTTTTAGTTAAGGATTCCGGAGGGAAAACTCAGGTAAAACTGTTGGACTTTGGAATCGCCAAATTTAAAGAAGAAGGTTATTCACTTCATGAAACGGTAAAAGGTGTAATAAAAGGAAGCCCTCTCTACATGTCTCCGGAACAATGCCGGGGAGAAGATATTACTCATCGCAGCGATATTTATAGTTTTGGTGTGATTTTATATAAATGTTTTACAGGGAAAGAGCCTTTTACGGGAGGAAATCCACTTGAAGTAATTACTGGGCATCTTAAAGACATACCAGAACCACCAATTAAACATGCTGATATTACAGAAGATTTAAATACATTAATTCTTACATGTCTTGAAAAAGATCCATACAAAAGACCATCTGATGTAAAAACACTTTCAGAAAATCTCAGGCCGTTACTTCTTGACTTTTCAATGGGCACGCTTCCCGTTAGAAAAGGACGAAATTACTTTGGCGCATTTCTGTTTCTTGTTTTGGCAGCGGTTATTGCTGTTTTAGTCGTTGTAAATCCCCTGAAATACAAAAAGAAAAGCAAAGCAACAGATGAAAAGAAACCGGTTACTGTTCCCGTCGTTCTCGAACAACTCAATGTTTTAAGTTCTCACCCCGTTGATTTAAATGCAGAGTATCAATTGGGTTTCCAACGATATATGAAGGACAAGTTCAATCGTAAAGTTGAAATCCGTTGGATTTCCACCCGGGATGAGCTTTTTTTCCTGAAAACAAAAATCAAATCGTCAATGAAGCGAAAAGAAAATAGCGGAAATGTAGATGTGATGCTTGGGGGAGGACAGCAACTTCACCGATATCTTGCAAGCGAAGAGTGTATTACAACGGAAAAGATCAAATCACCATGTTCTGTGAAGCTCAATCTTAATAAATTGATTTTACAGAATATTCCTGAAAAGATTAATGGGGTTGATATTATAGATCCTGGCCGCCATTGGTTTGGGACAGCCCTGAGTTCTTTCGGATATGTTTGTGATAAAGAAAAATTGGCAAAGAAAAAAATAAAGTTGCCAACAGAGTGGACAGATCTTGCTTCCTCAAACCTCAGAAACAGTATAATTGCAGCAGATCCATCGTCATCAAGTTCAACCCTGATGATTTTTGAGATGATTCTGCAGGGTCTTGGATGGAAGGACGGATGGCAGACAATTATAACCATAGGTGCCAACATTAAAGATGGTTATCTCAAGTCATCTTCTGCTGTGATGCACAAAATAACCGATGATCCTGACGTTGTATGCGGTTTTACAATAGATTTTCTGTATTATCTTTGGAAGTCAGAAACGGATATCATGACTTCACAACGAATGGTTTTTGTTTTACCTAAAAAAACCGCTGCTTTTACTCCAGATCCAGTTTCCGTTTTAAGAAATGCTCAAAATCATGACCTTGCGGTCAATTTTGTTGAGTATCTCCTGAGTGAAGGACAGAAAATATATGTTTTACCTCCGGGCAGTGAAAATGGGCCAGTTAAAAAATCCATTCCCAGGCTCCCAGTGAACCGGAATCTGTATAAACTTAAAGATGCGATTTTTCATATAAATCCATTTGAAACAGAAAACAAATCCACATTTGACCAGAACCTCGCCACAAAACGAAAGCATCTTTTGAGCATAATGTTGAGAAGTGCAATTGTTGATAACTACGTGTCGTTAAAACATCTTGGCGTCGTCTTGAAAAAGTCAAATTTAAAAAGAATTACGATACCCCTTTCTGAAGATGCTTTTCTTAAGAAAAGCGAACAATTGCCTGGCATGGATAAAATTAATCTGGAAAAACTTAGATTTGATTGGTTGAATTACTTCAATCGTCAATACAGGTAATTTTTCTGGAACAAATTCTATTGTTGTAATATCTTTCCAGTGCATTTTCTGGATGTTTTGGTCCCTGATTTTCAGGATTTGCTTTACAACTGTTTCCAAGGACTTGGGTTTTTTTTATGCAGAAATCAACAGAAGAACTTGCTCTTGACCCGGGATCTCCCGAAAATCCTTCCATTTTTGGTAAATACCTTATTTTGGGCCTCATTGCAAAAGGTGGTATGGCTGAAGTATATAAGGCGAGAAGGATGAATGATTCAAGTCTCATTGCCTTAAAATGCATGAGGCAAAGACTTGCAAAAGAACAAAAGTACGTGGATATGTTTCTTGCTGAAGGCAAACTGGCGAGCATGCTCAGGCATCCGAATATTGTTGAAACATATGAGGGCGGTAGATATCGCGGCACTTGTTTTTTCACCATGGAATATATTTGTGGGAAAGATCTGAATCACATTCTCAGGAAAGTTCAACTCAACGAACAGCGTATTCCCGTTCCTGTATCCTTGTATATTATTTCTAAAGTAGCGCGCGGTCTCAACTATGCCCATAATGTAAAAGATGAAGAAGGAAAATCCCTGAATATAGTAAATCGTGATGTCAGTCCTTCAAATATAAGAATATCATATGACGGAAATGTAAAAATTATTGACTTCGGGATTGCAAAAACAAAAGCCAGATTTACTTCGGAAATTGGTACATTAAAAGGTAAGTTCAGTTATATGTCTCCCGAACAGATTCGTGGTCTTCCTCTTGACGGTCGAACGGATATTTTTAGTTTGGGTATCATACTTTATGAAATGCTAACCATGGAACGCCTTTTCAAGGGGGAAAGCGAAACCGTACTGATGGATAAAGTACGGAAATGTGAAATAAATCCTCCGTCATCAATTAATCGACGAATTACTCCGGAGCTGGATGCTTTAGTGATAAAAGCTCTCGCTAGGGAACGAGAGGACAGATATCAGACCGGGGAGAAGTTTGCAGAAGATCTCGAAAAATTACTTGAACCATACCGATTTAATCCTCAGGAACTTTCAGATCTCATGAAACGTCTTTTTCCGGAAGAATATAGTTCGGAGTTAGATTTTATTAGTATTGTTTCCCAGATGAATTTTGACGGAAATCCAAATGACTCCGGCAGGCATGAGACTTTTGATTCCATAGTAAAAAAGGATTTCAATCTTCAGGAAGTCATGGAAATGGAAGTGGAGATTGACGGGGAAATCAGTGATAATGAACCTGAAGAAGATTTGCCAGAAGTAAATAAAACAAGTGAAAATATAGAAATCAAGTCATCAACCGCTCCGGATCTCATGAAATATATTTACGCGATGGTAGGTGCAACTGTTCTAATAATATTTATAATTCTTATTATATTGCTTACAAAAGGTTAGATGTTATTGTGGAAAATCAATCGGATAAAGCTATTACGATAATTATTCCTGCTTATAATGAAGCCACTGGAATTGAAAATGTACTAAACAGGCTGAAATCAACTCTTTCAGAGGCTCCCTTTAAATGGGAGTTGCTCGTTGTAGATGATGGATCATCGGACGGCACAAGTGAAATAGTTCAAAAATCAGGCATCAGAACCATAAGACATAGTGAAAACCGAGGATATGGAGCGGCACTTAAAACAGGTATTCGCAGTAGTAACACGCCCTGGTTTGCAATAATTGATGCCGATGGAACATATCCAGAAGACGAGCTTATTCATCTGTCTGAATTTATGGATGAATCTGATATGATAATTGGGGCTAGAACAGGTGCCAGTGTTCATATTCCATTGATCAGAAGGCCTGCAAAAGCTTTTATTACATGGCTAGCGGGGTACGTGAGTTCACGGAAGATCCCTGATTTGAACAGCGGACTCAGGATAATGCGCAAAGAAGCTGTTTTAAAATATATTCATCTTCTTCCAGATGGTTTTTCTTTTACCTCAACTATTTCAATCGCTATGCTTGTGGATGGATACAGGGTTAAATACGTTCCAATAAACTATCATCATCGAAAGGGAAAATCCAAAATAAGACCTGTTTATGATACTCTTAATTTTATGTCTTTAATTGTAAGGACAATCATGTATTTCAGGCCTCTTAGAGTGTTTTTTCCGTTTTCAATATTTTTGTTTCTTCTTGGAATACTCGTTCTTCCGGTCAGTTTTTACGCCACGGGACGAATCATGGATTCTTCAAGCACAATTTTATTAATGTCATCTGTTCAGGTTCTCGCTCTGGGGCTTTTAGCTGAAGTTGTAGTTCGCAGAACAAGTTCCTGAGTTTTAATATGAAAAATCCCGGGTCTTTTTTTATTTCAGGCAAAGGAGGAACGGGAAAAAGTACAATATCCAGTATTCTGGCTCTTTATCTTTCAAGAAAATTCAGGGTCATGCTTATAAGTCTGGATCCCGCCCATTCTCTTTCCTCTATCTGGAAAACTCTTCCCGCATCTGAACCTGTTTTTATCAATTCAAACCTCTCAATTTTTGAACCTGACGTCTCTCAACTCATTGCGGAAACTGTAAATAAAGCAAAATCAGACATTCGCTCCCGTTTCAGATTTCTTGATTCATTAAACAGTGCTGCAATTGTAAATATTCTTTCCATTTCTCCTGGCATAGAAGAACAGGCACTTTGGGAAATGGTATCAAATTATACACGTGAATTCAGTGGTGTTATTATTTTTGATGCTCCTCCAACGGGACAGGCTCAAAAACTTCTATCTGTTCCTATAATGATGAAGAATTGGTCTGAAAATCTTCATCATTTGGCCGTTGAAATACGGCAGATGACGGAAAGAATCTGGAAGGGTAAGTCGGAAAATCAACAAAAAATAGAAGAAATCACTAATAAATCATTGAAAACAGCGAATTATATATATAATTTGTTGCTTGATACCCGATTTATCACTGTTATCAACGATGATCCTTTGTCAAAGATGGAAGCTGAAAATTACGAATCATACTTAAGTGTAATGGGTTTTAAAACGGGGATTTCTTTTGTAAATATGTCTGAAAATCGAAGTAAAACTAATGGTCTTGGAAAGTTACAGTCTGACTTGTATGGTATAGAAAAACTGGAAGAGGTCCTTGACGGTAATTTAAGTGTCTTTGAGCAAACTCTGGAATCATTTTAGACTGAATTGTAAGAGATATTGACTGCTTACGAAAGCGGTCTATAACGCTTCCTGAGTAATACGATTGTGACTCGTTTAAAAAAAATGCTTCAGGAAAGGCCCCTGATTTCCTGATTCTGATACTGTTTCTGACTTCCTGAATGTTCTTGGTTTTATTTAAATGCTGTATTTGTTAATAATATCAACAAATACGGCACTAATCGATCAGCATGGGGTCTATACCGCTTCCTGAGTAATACGATTGTGAGTTATTCTAAAGAAAAGCTTCAGGAAAGAGACCCTGATTGTCCTGTTCCTGCTGCTGATTTCCTGTTTACCTGAAATATTTTAACAGGGACTCAGGTAATCAGGCAAACAGGATCAGGATCAG
>JAHJMN010000210.1 GCA_018821305.1 Myxococcota bacterium | reverse complement strand
ACTGATCCTGATCCTGTTTGCCTGATTACCTGAGTCCCTGTTAAAATATTTCAGGTAAACAGGAAATCAGCAGCAGGAACAGGACAATCAGGGTCTCTTTCCTGAAGCTTTTCTTTAGAATAACTCACAATCGTATTACTCCGCAAGCGGTATTGTTGAGTCAGAGCATTACTATATAAATTAATCCATTTCAGGTGGGCAGAAAACAAGGAAACAGGGTCAGGATCAGGTCGTAACCATTTAACATCAATGTGAAAATACAAAAATGGGCTATATTCACTTTTTAGATTTTTTACCACGAAGGCGGTTTGTTACATGTAAGGTCAGCGGGTGGACGTTACAAGATCCCAGACTTCTTCCGACGTAGGGGCCTGAAGAATACGTTCTCTGAGGGCTGGTTCTTTAAAGACTCTGGAAATCTGACTGAGAGCCCTCAAGTGATCCCCCGTGGCGGCTTCAGGGGAAAGGAGAACGAAAAAAATCTTTGTAAGTTTTCCGTCCATGGAGCCAAATTCAACACCATCATGACTTAGAGCGAGCAGGCCACATATGTGGGAAACCAGATGAGTTTTTGCGTGCGGAATGGCAAGGCCACCGTCAATAGCAGTGGATGATAGTTCCTCTCGTTTCACAAGAAGATCGTGGATCTTTTCAGCATCCAGGTTTTCATTACTTTGGGCCATCAACTTCGCCAGTTCTTTAAGAGCGTCGTCTTTACCGGTGGCTTTCAAATTCAGGAAAACAGCATTTTTGCTAATAAATTCCATTGGTTTTACGTTTTCTCCTTGAGTGAAAACATTTGACAGGAATAAAATATTACTTCCTGAGATCATAAAATGCAATCAGTTTACGCAGGAAAAAAATCTAAATAAACTTGTTGACAACTTTTACTCTCTCAATTATAAATTCGCGTGCTCTCGGAAGAGAGTAGGCCGGCCGGGTAGCTCAGTAGGTAGAGCAACGGACTGAAAATCCGTGTGTCGACGGTTCGATTCCGCCCCCTGCCACAAATCTTTTCAACAACTTAGCAAATATTTAAAAAAACCGATAATAAAAATTCCGGTTTTTTCCTGTAATTTCCTTCGCGAAGGATTTTAATAAAAATCCTAACAGTCACTACTATAAATTAAAACCCTTGCGGTCACGGTCCTGATGTAAAAATCAACGAAAATTTTGGAAACAATTGGATTACAGGGCTGTGAATATGTGATTGAAATAAAACAAGCAAACAAAAAAATATATATCCATAGCCACAAACTTTAACCATTACTAATATTTAAATTGTTATATTGTCTGGAAATATTTTGAATTTGTATAATTGACAATTAGACGTTTGTTGTAAATTCGTTTTGTAATACATACTAATGTATTAAAAATATTCAGATAAATCTTAAAAAAGCAATTTATTGTTTGCAAAAATTTGTAAAATACAATACAAATAAATAATGAGATAAGGAGATATGTACAATGCGCAACCTTTTAAAATATTTTTTACTTGTGTTGGTGTCAACAATTTTGCTGAATCCCGAAAAAGCCTCAGCAATTGTTCGGGAAACCGCAACTTTTGATACGATAGCATATGAGGCTCCTGTAGTATATGAAGAGCCTGTTTCATACGCGGATGCTGAAACAGAGAGATCGGTGTATCCATCGGATGAAGCATTCCTTGAAGTCTCCGGGATTCCTGCCACACCATCGTCTCCCTTGCCGGTAGACAGTGAGTTTGAATCTTCACCAAGCAGTTACTTAAATGTGTGTATTTCGGAAGGTGAAGAATTCGTTCCGGATGATCCTCCTTATCGTGATCCAAGATGTCCTATTGCCGGGTCATCTTACGATGGTGCAAATTGTTTTGTTGCAAGTGTTCCATCGGGCCTCACTGGTTTTGTATATGATAACAAATTGTATACTTCTCCTGTAAGAAAATATTGTCCAGTTGGATCCTACGATGGTGCAAATTGCTATAGAAGCACCATTCCATACGATTCTGTCAATGCATATGCATCAGGGATGAACTGGTATTACTATTCTAACTATTCTACATGTAGTCAGGGTACCAAGATTGGAACGTGGCTTTTTACTAAAGCAATTTGTCTTATAGGAACAGCACCAGCCGGGAGTACTGGAGCTTTTATCTGGGGAAATGCATTCTATTATCAGCCCCTTGTTTCTAATCCTCCATGTGTAATTGGTTCTTATGATTCAGCAAACTGCTTTGTCGCAACTCCTCCTTATGGAACTCAAGCTTTTATCTGGGAAGGAAATTTATATCATACACCGTACAGTGGTCCTCCGGTTGAACTTTGGGGCAATCAGAGCCGATTACGCGGTGTAATGGCGACGATATACATACATGGGCGAAATGCTGGTGGCAGCGGTCCTATCTACGGATGGGGATACAGTGCATGGAATTACAGTGCAAAAGGACCTCAACCCATTTGGCTGGCTTGGGATTCAACCCAAAGAATATCCAGTGGAATTTCAGGTGTTATGAGTAATCTTGATATAGCATGTAAGGGGCCAGATCTTCCATGTCATGTGGTTTGTCACAGTGCAGGATGTCTTATGATAACCCGTATTCTTGCCGAAAACCCCGGAAGATATAATGTGGCAAGTGTGACAGCAATATCGGGAGCTCAGGGTGGTAGTGAAGTAGCAAATATTGCAAGTTCTTTACCCTGGTATATTAAAGATCTCGCAGCTTATTTCAAAGTCTTATTACCACTTGATGCGGACTTAACAACTTCTGCTGCAAGAAACATGTATGATCACAATCAGACAAGTGGTGTTCCTGTTGTTACGGCATCAGGAAACTGGAAACCCCTCGAATATGCTGATGGCTGCAGTTGGTGGATGTGGGTAATTGCATCCCCATATTGCCTTGGCGTAGAAGCATGGAATGACGTTGTTTCTCTTGTAAACGGCTTCATGGTTGGAATTTTCAATGGTGGACATGATGGCGTTTTAGCATATCATTCATCTGCTGGATTTAAGACAGTAACTGGTTCTTCCAATGCCTGCAACCCTTCAGGATACGGATACTGGACGAACTATACCAGTGTAAATCGTCGAGGCGGATGTTATCAAGGGCTTTCGGATATGTTCCACTCTGACGGGTATAAATACCTTAATGCCTGGGGGACAGTACCTCCATAAACTCAGTAACTTCGATTCTTTTCGATTACCCTCTTTCAATGCAGAAATTCCGATATATTCAGTTTCATCCTAAAGTTATTGTTGAATTTTTAATGTTTTGAAGTATCAAGAAATGGTACTCATTTTTTGAAGGATTTTATAGAATGTCCATAATGTCAGGTTTGGAAAGCATAGTGTTGCTAAAAAACAGTCAAAAAAAATCTTTGAAAGATAATTTCAGGATGTTGATGATAAAATGACAATTACTCCAACCAGAATGAACAGCAAGGTTATAAAATATATTCTCCTCTGGTGTGCAGTAATTTTGGTTATGATTGTTTTACTATTTTTAATTACCAAGTCCAGAGGTCGGAAATATGAAAATAAAAATGATGTAAAAAAAAATCCTGTTACTAAGGCATCACAGAACATTCAATATAACAGGACTCCTCTTATAAAAAATATTCCTATTGGAAGTAGTGACGGGCTTGATGGTATTGTAAGCGCTCCACAGCAAATACATAAAGATAGTAAGAGTGTTAAAAAATTACTTGAATTATATAAAAAATCAAAAAGATATGGGTATAACACTTTCAAGCTAACAGAGGATATGGTTGATGTTTTAAATCCAAACCGATTCCATCCTGTGACAGCTCCTTTCACTACTAAGGAAGAATCTGAAAATGGTCAGTTCAACGATGACCCTGAAGAACGGATATTTTTCAGGTTTGAAACTGATCGCTTCAGTTTTATAGAAGATGAAAAACTTGAAGTTAGACTAGCTATATATAAGGGTGAGAAAACAAAGAAACCAGTAAAAGCTGCACTGTCCGATGTTGTTGTGTTTAAAAATAATAAAACAGGAACATTTGAGAAGATTTCTACATTAAGCCTTGGGGAATATTCTCCACGATTCCCTGGTGATGGTCAATATGTTGGAAATTTCCAACCATCCATCTTTATCAAAGATGAATTTGATGGTTATCTTAAATTTTTAGTTAAATGGCAAATTGAAGGTGAAAATCCCACTAATACCGAATTGCTGGTACATTACACAAAGTTTTCGCCTGCCGTTTTTAACGGAAAAATAAGGGATGAGGTTATTGATGGTTCATTGAAAATTACTGTGGGACTTAATGTTGAGAAGACAGGAAAATACATACTCACTGCTCTTTTATATGACTCTTCCGGCAAAATTACTGTAGCATATTCCAATATTTCAGTTCAGTTAACTTCGGGTGAAACTGAAGCAACCTTTCCTTTTTATGGAATGTTATTCAGGGATCTTGGGGTAGCAGGGCCTTATAAACTAAAGAGACTTTCTGGCTATTTGTCCGGTGCATCGACATATGGAAAAGGGGCTTTGCTTAGAGACTGGAATGGAAATTATAGTACTCAACCTTATAAAATAGAGGAATTTTCAGATGAAGCCTATTCTGATCCTGATATGCAGGGCACTATTAGTGCTTATGAAAAACAGATTCGGGAACTTGAGGCAAAAGAAAATCAATAAAACTAGAGTCTTGGTAAAAAAAGTAAAAACTTTATTTCAGGGGATTAACGGATTAGACCCAATGCTGATCGGATAGTGAACTTCCGAGTAAATTAGTCAATAAATACAATCTTATATAATAATTTCAGGCAGACGGGAATTCAGGAAAACAGGGGTCAGGAGCAGGGCGTTTACTTTGAATGTAAGCGTTTTTGTGGCATAAAGACCGCTTTCGTAAGCGGTCAAGATCGATTTCAATTCAGTATTTGCATATACACCTTCAGGAACAAGACCCTGTATCCTGATTCTGCTCCTGTTTCTGACTCCCTGAATATTTTTACTAATACTT
>JAHJMN010000209.1 GCA_018821305.1 Myxococcota bacterium | reverse complement strand
GCAAAGCACCCTGAGAGAAACGCAAGGCACCGCGAGACAAACGCAAAGGACCGCGAGAGAAACGCAAAGGACCGCGAGACAAACGCAAAGGACCGCGAGAGAAACGCAAAGGACCGCGAGACAAACACAAAGGACTGCGAGACAAACGCAAAGGACCGTGAGAGAAACGCAAAGGACCGCGAGACAAACACAAAGGACTGCGAGACAAACGCAAAGGACCGTGAGACAAACGCAAAGGACCGCGAAAGAGACTGAAACGACCGCGAAAGAAAACGAAACAACGGCGAAAGAAAACGAAACGACCGCGAAAGAATCGGAAACAGCAGTCCCGAAAACTGAGATGACCAAAACTGAAACTGAATCTACAAATCTACACAAACCAAAACTGAAAAGTCGCGACAGAAACTGAATCTCCACCAATTAAAACAGAAAAGCCGATACAGAAAAGGTAACAACTGCGATAGACAACAGCAATATTCTAACAAGAAAACTGTAAACTTCTGATTGCGGAGACAACTTATGGATTAAAAGGATCGATAACAATCTGGCAGAAATTGAAATTAGATTAAGTTTCAAATATTCAACACAATCTTATTGCT
Organism: Myxococcota bacterium; assembly: GCA_018821305.1. Taxonomy (GTDB): domain Bacteria; phylum Myxococcota_A; class Polyangia; order HGW-17; family HGW-17; genus JAHJMN01. The sequence continues at coordinate 4,115 of JAHJMN010000209.1, read as the reverse complement.
TTCAAAGTGATCAAAACTCAAAAAAAGAAATTAAAAGATAACCACTGGAAAATTCTTCGCGAAGCGAATTTCAGGACAGTAACTACATCGCACTGTGTTAGTCCCTTGTGCTTTGGTTTTTAATGATATCCAGAAGTTTATGTGCGTAATACCACTCTACTTTTTCCATAAAATCTTTTTTTAAAACATTAAGAAACCGTTCTTCAGCCAGGGCTTTATTTCCATCAAAGAGTGCTTTGAGTCCACTATAAAAATAAAGATCAATTTTACGTTCTAAACTGAGAGCTTGTGGCAGGAGTTGTTCGTATGTTTCCTGATTATTCATAAGTAGAGACATCTTGTCTATCCACTGAAGATCATTTTTATCAACAAAAGGTAGCACTCTGTCTATTGGTTTTTTACCTTTCATCCATGCAGAAGGAAGAATTCTAAGTATTGAGTATTGTTTGGATTTAAGGTTGGTCTGACTCGTTGTTATATTTTCTTCGCCTATTTTAAGACTGTAATCATACTGACCAGTTAAAAACCCAGCGAGAGTGAGATATTTTCTGGTCTGGCGGCTTTGCACGGGAATTTCTTTTAAAGCATTGATGGTATGTTTAATTTCATCAATATTTCCCTGAAGATAATTCGAAATAATCCGCAGATATATAATCTTATCAGTATCAGGGTAGATTTCTGAAATCCTTTCCAGAACTCTGTTTACCTCGTCCCATTTTTTCAGAATTATTAAAATCTCTGCATAGAGGATGTTGGTATTTAGGTTATCTCTATTCAGGTTAAGTGCGGTACTGATCGTGCTTATGGCTTTACCATATTCCCCTGTTTCTCTATAAAGTGAAGCAAGATTACAGTGATATACACGTGAGTTCGGTTTTAGGGAAATTGCTTTAAGATAATCATTTTTTGCATCACTGAGTCTTCCCATTTTTTCAAATAGTATTGCACGGTTATTGTACAGAGTAGGCCAGTCACTTTTTATTTCGATCCCTTTATTAAGGTCATCCAGAGCCATCTGGTATTTTTCCATTTTGCGATATGCAAGAGACCTGTTATTAAAAAGGAAAGTCTTTTTAGCTCCGGGAAGAGGGAGTGCTTTTGTATACCATGAGACTGCTTCAGAGTGTTCTTCTTTATTACTAGCTATTAACCCAAGCATAACCATCGGGCGATAATCATCTGGTTTCTTACTGAGCAAGTACAAGAAAGTCTTAGTTGCTTTTTCTGGTTGTCCTTTATTGTAATATGCTGATCCCAGAAGGTGCAATTCTTCAATGCTCATTTTTTTCATATCAACCCCAATGGGGATGGGAATCATGCTATATGCAACACTGGTTATTTCCCAGAAATTGGTGAACTGACCATATTCTCGACGAATTTTCTGAACTGCACTGTTAGATTCTGGCGCACCTATAATTCCAAGAGCCCTGATTATTTCTACCTGCAGGTCTTCAACTTTTTCAAGTCGGTTTACTAATATGTTAATGAGCGGTTTAACAGCTTTACTTGATTTCATACTACCAAGTACCCTGTAAACAAGCTTTCTGAGAGTTTCATTTTTTGAATTAAGCAGTGTGAGAAGATAGTCTTCCAATACAGGATGCTTCATACTTATGAGTTTAAAAGTGTAATCATCAAACCACAGTGGTTGTTTTCCCCTTGAGTTCGAAACTCTGGAAACTAAATCCTTAGCCTGAGAAAGTATTTGTGTTTCATGTTCACGCTCCCGTGCGGCTGCTTTTCTTGATTCAATTACTGAACCCGCCACAAGAGCTGAAATTGAAAATATAACCAGCAGTGCAGCTGTCCATATAATTTTTTTATGGCGTCTTAACCATTTATTCAATAGATCAAGCAGTGTATAATTGTAGGATCCAACCAGACCACCACGTTGCCATCTTTTTATATCCGCAGCCATTTCCAGAACAGAGTTGTAACGTTCATTGGGCTTTTTAGAAAGTGCTTTCATTGCTACTGCAGCCAGCTCAGGTGGTATGTCAGGCTGAATTGAAACTGGATGCTTAATATCTTTCTCCACAACTGCCATTACTATTTCAAGTGGGTTTTTTCCAGTATGTGGCCGTTTTCCAGTGAGTAGTTCAAAAAGGATTGCTCCGAGAGAATAAACGTCAGAACGTTCATTTATTGCATCCAGATCCCCCATTGCCTGCTCTGGCGCCATATACTGAGGAGTTCCCATGGGATAACCTTCAACTCCATCAATATTCAAATGGGTTTTGAGTTTTTCCAGTTCTTTTCCTAATTCTCCCCGGGTAATGTCTTCACTGTCTTTTTTCCATGCAAGGCCCCAGTCAAGTACTACAGTCTCACCAAATTGACCCAGCATAATATTATCTGGCTTCAAATCACGGTGGATTACATGTTTACTGTGGGCATAGGCCACGGCATTGCATACTTCGAGAAAATTTGGTAGCAATTCTAATCGGTCAACCAAGTCACCTTGCTTGATTCGGGATGAAAGAGTTTCACCCTGTACAAATTTCATGGTGTAATATACTGCACCCCCAGATTTAATTGCCATTTCGTAAACTGGAACTATGGAAGGGTGCTCAAGATGACTTGTTATTCTTCCTTCATTTAAAAAGCGGATTTCATTTTTTCCCGGATTTGAAGTTTCGTTTTTATCTCTACCAGAGTGTTTCTGGAGAAGTTGCTTTACAGCAACGTATCTGTCCAGATGTGTATCATAGGAAAGGTGAACCTCACCAATTCCACCGGCCCCGATTTCTTTCTGATATTCATAACGATTCGGGTGCTCAATAATCAGATTATCATAAATATTTCCAATACTTTTACTTGAAAATGGTCGGGAACTGAGGGGAAGGGTTTTTGATGATTCAATTCCTGAAGAATCGGAGGATTTTTCAATAACTGACGTTTTTTGATTAGATGTTTCTGCTCTAAGCTCAGGTGCACCTGTTCCGATAGCGATGGTATTCGCAAGTGCTTCCGGAGCTTCAACATCCGGTAAATGTTGTTTGTTTTTTGTGAAATCATCTGAAATCATGTCTGAATCCTCCAGTCAGAGACAGCAATTACAATAACATATTTTAAAATAAATTATCCCCCGTTCTTGAGATCTTTGCAGTTTGGAGGAAAAAGTTTTAAGGAAGTCGTTTTTTTATAGAAAAAGAATTCAGTTACTTGACAAGGGCAGGAAATCACGCTTTAGAGTGATAACCATTTCAGTGCTCTTAGATTGCACATGGAGGCTTTATGAACAGATTATCCATCCGCTTTATAACTATACCAATAATTCTTGCTGCTGCTTTTCTGGCTGCACCTGCTCATGCCTATTGCCCATCAATAGGAGCATCATCACACTATTCCAACTTGGATTGTTATCTTGATGCCAGTAGTTTTGATCCAATCACATACACCAGTGGGGCTTCAATGCCCTCCGATGTGTATCTTGAAGGCGAGTCATACTGTATTAATTTGATGTGTGAGCCGGGTTACGTTCTTCCTGATCCGGTGGCCATGATTTCCTGCGATGATATGGGAAATTGGGGATTTTCTGCAGGAAGCACCTGCGTTGAACTTGATTGCACCGGTGCTCCACCGCCAGCAACAGGTTACGAAATAGATACCTGTTCTGGTACTACTGCAGGAAGCACCTGCATGGTAAGTTGCACAGTCGGCTACAGTGGATCTCCAAATCCAATCGCATGTCATGCTGGACAGTGGGGGGCTCCTGCTGGCTGCACTCCGGCAATCTGTGAAGAAAATGAGTATGTATTAAACCATATTTGCACGGCATGTCCGGCGGGTTCTGCAAATGAATCCGGAGACGATGCGACGGGCGCCGATACCGCATGTATTGCCACACTGTGCGGAGAAAATGAGTATGTATTAAACCATGTCTGCACGGCATGTCCGGCGGGTTCTACAAATGAATCCGGAGACGATGCGACGGGCGCCGATACCGCATGTATTGCCACACTGTGCGGAGAAAATGAGTATGTTTTAAACCATATCTGCACGGCATGTCCGGCGGGTTCTACAAATGAATCCGGAGACGATGCGACGGGCGCCGATACCGCATGTATTGCCACACTGTGCGGAGAAAATGAGTATGTTTTAAACCATATCTG
>JAHJMN010000208.1 GCA_018821305.1 Myxococcota bacterium | reverse complement strand
GGGTTCAGATGCGTTGCATCCCTCACCCCTGGCTACTCCAAGATAGTGTCATTTCATGACGAGCGGGTTCTGGGGCCTTGCCGGCCCATCACCCTTGACTAAAAAGCCAGCGTTTATTCGTGATGATCATAAGTATGCAATTCTTTATAAAGTAATGATTTACTGAATATAAATGACCCCTGATTCCCTGTTCCTGAATCTGTTTCTGTTTCTGTTTCCCTGAAATATTTAAATCCTTATAACTGCATTTAGTTTTGTTAACAATATCAACTAATACGCCTTAACCAAGCAGCATTGGAATTAGACCGCTTGCGGAATAAAAGGATCGAAACGGGAAAAGTGAATGTTTTCATCCTGCAATTTGTAATTATGCTTTGATGTTGAATGTTTATGACCTGAACCGGGATCCTGTTTACCTGACTACCTGTGTCCCTGTTTAAAATTTCAGGGAAACAGGTAAGCAGTAGCAGGAACAGGAACAGGAAAACAGGGGGCTCATTCCTGAAGCATTTCTTTAAAACGAGTCACTATCGTATTACTCCGCAAGCGCTCTAGAATTAACAGGTCGAGGTCATTCACGTCTATGATTACAAAACATCGGAACGCCTTTTCAGGCTTTCTTTGATTTCTTCGATGAGGTCGAAGTCGTGAAGTTGGTGCAGGTGATGGTGGTTTTCCGGGTCGGTTATGATGGCGGCGCAGGCAAGGCTCAGGTCTTTTACGGAGTGCAGAGGAAACAGCGTCGGAATTTCCACCAGTTCGGGAAAATCATCTGTATTTTCAGCAAAGGCTGTCTCTATCCGGGTGGCAAGATCGTTAATTTCATCAATGTGTTCACCATTCAGGCCCCCAAGCCCTATTTTCAAGCCCGTTTGAGTGAGCAATTTAACACCGAGGGCATCGTTAATTTCAATGGGGGCTTTAACTTCTGAAAAGGGAGTTGTTTTATCCAGCAGGGTCATGAACTTCTGAAAAAGCCCGAAGTATTCCCAGCCGATAGTCTCAAACCACCAGCTCCAGTGGATCGATTGCAGAGCCTGCATCTGCCTCTCTTTAATGGCAGCGAATTCATCCTTCAATTCCTGAGGCAGCATGGTCATGAGAATTTGCGGCCAACCAGTGCAAGGCCAATAATGGCGAGAATAAGAAATACGGGAATGGACCCGGGCCCTGTTGACCCAGTTCCCGCACGGCAGTGACAACCCACAACCTTTTCGGTTTTACATTCATAATTGGGGTTGCATTCTCCGGAATCCGGTGTGCCCGTATCTTCGATAACGTCTTCCGTAACATCGGGGCCGGCATCAGGGACGGGAGTCTCAACCTGGAAGTAGTCCGTTACCGCTTCCATGAGGTTGCTGCGTGAGTCTTCACTTACCATGTTTTCAAAGGGAAAACCGAGAACAAACACACTGCCACCAGCAGTGTCGTTTACAGATCCGGCGTTTCCACCACCGGAATAAACTGCGGCGGATGCAGCAGTACCGGGGACGATGATGTTCATATTGCCGGGATAGTAAGCATCGCCGCTTCCGTTGTCGATTCCTGTAGCTGCAAGGTCAGTCAGGATGCCTTGCCCACTTACGGAATAATCAGATGCATTTACACTCCACGATGCCGTGCCGAGAAGGTCAAGAATGTCGTTTCTTCCGGCATTTGAGAGAGCATCGAAGAAATTGGAGCCTGAAACGAACAGATTGCCACCACCGGTAACAAAAGTGCTGAGCTCTGTCCAGAGTTCGCCGGGAAACACTGTCTGCCCGCGACCGTGAATGAAGTCAACCATTTCGTATCGTGCCCAGTTGAGGGTGGCAGGCGTAAATGCCTCAATGTGAATGGTATCAAAAGCCATGTCCGCATCACCAAGGGCCTGAGCATGAACTGTAGTACCTTCGCGGAAGTTGTGCATTTTCTTGGCAATGAGGCGGTGCACGGGGTTTGTGTAGCCGAGATCCTGCATAATGTTGAGACCTTCGTTTTTAGCTGTGAAGGCGTCAATGAGCAGGACGTTGGCATAACCGGATGGGCTTACACCAACGGCCACGGGAGGTGAAACTTCACTTTCACCACCGGCGTTAACTGATGCTACGCGGATATAGAGCACCTGACCAGCAATGAGGTTTGAAAGAGTATGAGATGTGCCTTCAACGTATACGCCATCGCCCCAGGCTTTCTCAACGGGGCTGATGTAAACGCGATATCCGGCGGGATCATCACCGCCAACGGGATCAGTTTTGGGAGGATTCCATGTAATTGATACGGAGCCCGGACCTGAGTTTACGGCGCTTAGACCTTCGGGGGATTCCGGGGGAAGGGCGGGAGTTATACCGTCGCGATCCGCAAAATACCTTATAACACCATGACATACGGCACGACCGGCAATGTAGCGGTTTTTAATCTGTCGGTAGTAAACCATGTCTTCGGCGCTGTCGTGGAACAGCATTTCCATGAGGGCAGCGGGAACATCAGCGTCATGATAAGCTGGGTTTATTTCACCGAAATAGGCACTTTTAACGCCCCGATCCCGCCACGTGGGTTCAAAGTGAAACTGAAAGTTAGTGATTGCTGTATCCTGAAGCATTGCTGCCAGTTCGTCACTGCCTGCGGTCCCCATTCCCGGCGTGTAACTACCGTCGGGGCCGTTATTGCTGTAAACATAGGTGTCCGTTCCGCGACCACCGCCAGCGTTTGTATGCCATGAAACATAAACGGCGTCCTCCCCGGATTCGTGAACCCAGGCGGCCATGCGACTGCGGCAACTGACGTCATCGTTGTTGTCTTCGCTTGATGAGTTATACACCGTAGAAGGAGCTCCGGAAAACTGTGCATGATAGCGGCAGCATTCTTCGTACCGGGGTTTGTTTGATGTTCCGCCACCGCGATCGATAACGCCCATACCGCCACCGATACGAACGGCGTCGGCACTTACCTGAACATTCTGATCCGCATAAGCACTGTCGTTTTCGATGGAAACACTTCCGTAGTTGGCAGACGAGCCGGCTTTAAACCAGAAACGCCCGAGTAAAACCCATGTAGACCCGTGATGACGCTGATCCACGCGGAAGTGAGCCTGACCTCCCGGGTGATTTACGATGTAGTGAGCATCTGGGGCCCGCTCGGTGTAGGAAGTATATGAAATGTATACGTTGTAGTAGCCACTCACGGGTACATTAAAAGTATAACGGATGGATGCCGTGGAGGTTGCCGATGTGTTCATCAGGCGATTGGTTCCCAGGGAAAAGGGGTTCGTTGCGTCGGAAATGGGAAGAGAAGGATATGCAAATGCATCAAGACTGGAGTCGGAAAACAGGCCGGCATCGCCGGTTTCTTCGTAGGTTCCACGTTCCGGGTGGGTATTTCCGTCGTCGTTATCGACAATTACCATTTCTGAAGTCATGTCGATTTCGCGCACGGGGACAACATGAGCTCCGGAACGCATGAGGCAGGAAACAACGAATTGATTAACACTTTCGGCGTTGGAAAGATCTTCTACAACACCTTCACTGTAGCCCCGCTGGGTCGTCCATCGGGTTCCCGTCCAGTACCAGCCGTGTCCCGGTGATACATATACGCTTTTGCCAGCCAGTGCCCCCTCCCCTTTCGGGAAAGTCGCTTTTGACACTGAAGGCCGAACGCGCTTGACAATGGAGTCGATTTTCTGGCCGGGAATCTCCCAGGGCTTGGGGGCGATTGGTTCAAGACCCACAGGACCGCGGATTTCCTCGTTTTCGAGTTCCGTCTCAGGCTTGGTGCGCTTTTGAGCAGAACCGGAATTAAAAAACATTACAGCAGTCAAGGCGATAATTAGAACTGATAACTTTTTCATGACAGCTCCAGGGAAAAGTAAAATTCAGCCCCCATCCACCAATGGCCGACGAAAAGGGGGTATAGAGAGTTTACACATATAATATATGTTTTCAATTCAAGTAATGCGGTACAGGAAAAAAAACTATTTTCATTAAGATTTGCCACCTTGACTCTCAGGCGCAAGTATTGAAATTTCTCCTTAAAAAGGGTTTATTTCTTCGTACAATTAATATATATTGCAAGAGGTTCAATTCCGGGCCGGAACATAAAGGAGAATGTAAAATGAAATTGAGTTCAATTTTTCTTGTAGCAGTATTTGCTCTTGTCAGTTGTGGAGGTTCAAAAGGTAAAAAAGATAAAAAGACCACTGACACCAATAAAACCGAAAAGCCCGGTATGAAGGTCGACGAAAAGAAAACTGACGTCGATAAAAAGAAGGTTGACGAAAAGAAGGTTGATAAAAAAGAAGTAAAAACTGACAGTTATGCATGCGCTAAAGATGATGACTGTACATTCCGTCCACCGCACCCCTGTGATTGTCCTCCTTCTGCTCCCACACTCCGCGCATCTGTTAATAAAGCCGCTGCAAAAGCTCTTAACGATGACTACAAAGCCAAGAACTTAAAATGCGCAATACGGTGTGATCATCCTGCAACGAACTGGCAGGGTTCAGCTTCCAAGTGCGTAAATAAAGTCTGTACCACGGTAAAATAAGCCCTTCGATATTCTTCAAATATATAATAGTAAGTTCATTTAAAGATTAAACTACAGGAAGCGGTTGGGTCTAGTTGGGGATTTGAAAAAGAGCGTTTTCAACGAAAAAGGGAAAGTATGCTTGTGCAGACTTCGATTTATCGTTAGTATCTGCAAGTTTACCGGAAGTGCAATGAACTTCCGGCCATAGGAGTTAAGAAACAACAATGGATCCCCAACGCATTGTTATCATAGGCGGAAGTGCCGCCGGTCCCAAGACTGCCGCAAGGGCGCGACGTCTTGCTCCCGACGCCCACATCACCATGATCGAAGCGGGGGAAAACATCACCATGTCCTCCTGCGGTTATCCTTTTTATATTGGGGGCCGCTTTGACGAACGCCGTCACCTGCTGGAAACGCCCACGGGAATTCTCCGTGACCCTGCTTACTTTAAGACAAACAAAGATATCGACGTCCTCATCAATACGGAAGTAACCCGCATCGACCGCTGGGGAAAAAACGTCGAGCTTCGAAACTTGTACTCCGGTGAGGTTTCAACTCTGCCCTACGACAGACTCATGATCTCCACGGGGTCAACGGCCATCATGCCTCCTGTTCCCGGGATCAGTTTGCCCGGTGTCACTGCCCTGAAAACCCTTCCCGATGCGGATTACATTCGTAAAGTCAGGGATGAAAAGCAAGTTAAAAATGCAGTTATTATCGGAGGTGGCCTCATCGGTCTTGAGACGGCCGAGGCACTTACGGTTTCCGGTATTGATGTCACGGTAATTGACCTCGGAAATCAGGTACTCCCGTTTCTGGACTGGGAACTTGCAAAACTTGTGGAAAAGCAATGTCTGTCACATGGCGTCAAAATCAGGCTGGAAACCGGTGTCGAAGCATTTTCAGGAGTGAACGGCCACCTGAGCAGCGTAAAACTTACAACAGGGGACGAAATTCCATGTGAACTTGCCATCGTTGCTATTGGCGTAAAACCAAACAACGCACTGGCCCGGGAAGCTGGCCTGAAAATAGGCGAAAACGGCGGAATCCGGGTGAATAAATATATGTGCACTTCGGACCCGAACATCTATGCCGCCGGAGATTGCGTCGAACTCGTAAATAGCGTGAGTGGTATGCGTGATTATTCCCCCAAGGGTGACCAGGCTAACCTTCAGGGGCGCGTTGCAGCGGATAATATGATTTTCGGCGACACAGTATCCTTCCCCGGCACCATCGGCACGGGCATCGGTAAGATTTTCGACTTCGCCGCTGGTTCCGCCGGACTGAACCACTTTTCCGCTGAAGCTGCGGGCTTTGATGCCGTGAGCATTTTAAACTCCGGCACCGATAAACCCGGTTTCATGGGTTCAAAGAGCCTTATTTCAAAACTCACCGTGGAAAGATCCACTCACCGCATCCTCGGTTATCAGTGCGTTGGCAAAGGCGACGTATCAAGGCAGGTTTCCGAAGGGGCCATGGCCATATCTGCCAATTTTACCGTGGGACAAATGCTCAGTCTTGACCTTCCCTACTCTCCGCCGTTTTCACCAGCTATCGATCATTTCATTGCCTCGGTTCATATAATGGATAACAAACTAAGCGGGCTCATCAAAGGAATTGGAAGCCGGGAAGTCTGGGCACAGAAAAACGGAGGCGAATTGCGCTTCATCGATGTGCGGGAACTTGATGAGTTCGAGGATCGCCGACTTGGAATCGGAGAGATATTAATTCCGCTGAGCACCCTTCGACGCCGACTGAAAGACATTCCGTTTAATAATGATACGCCCATCGTGTGCTACTGCCTCATGGGTCTTCGTTCATACGAAGCAGCCCTTATTCTGACTCAAGCCGGATTTAATGACGTCCGTGTCATGGAAGGCGGCATGATGGCCTGGCCCTTCCCCCGGGAAAAGTAAGAGTCCCAAAAACACTTACCTTCAAAGTAAACACCCCTGTCCCTGACTCCCTGCCTCCCTGCGCCTGCGTTGTCCTCTTATTATGCCTTTGACCGTTTTCGTTGCCGAAAACGTTCTTGACCTACTTTTTCACATTATTCTATCGTGGAACGTTTTCGTTGCCGAAAACGTTCTTGACAAAACATTTTGGTCGGGAATAATCTTTGCTTTGCGCCTGCTCAAACGTTCAGCAGAAGGTGTGGATTTTCGATGCTCAATAACGACTTTACAATTCCAGTGGCCCTCTCCGGAAGACATGTTCACCTTTCCCGGGAACATGTGGATGCCCTGTTCGGCCCCGGTTATGAACTCAACTGGCTTTCCGATCTCAGTCAGCCGGGCCAATACGCCTGCCAGGAAACAATTGAAGTACTCGGACCAAAACGCTCCATTACAAAAGTGCGCGTTTTAGGCCCCGTACGCAGTGCAACGCAGGTTGAACTCTCCACTACGGATGGTGTGGTCCTCGGAATCAACCTTCCAACGCGGGATAGCGGAGACGTGAAAGGTACCCCCGGGGCCTTTCTAATTGGGCCTAAAGGAGCCGTAAAACTTCAGGAAGGCTGCATCGTTGCCGCCCGCCATATTCATACAACGCCTGAAGACGCTGCTCGTTTTGCCGTTACGGATAAGCAGAAAGTCTGGGTGCAGGTTTCCGGTCCCCGGGGTCTGGTTTTCTCCGATGTTTTAGTTCGCGTATCAAAAGATTTCGCCACGGAACTTCACCTTGACCTTGACGAGGGAAACGCTGCCTCAATAAAAAATGGAGATCGTGTACAAATTCTCAAAAATATCTGTAACGATTTGTGTGAACTGAAACACTGCGGAATTTCTTCTACGCTTAATGCGGGGCAGGCTCAACCGTACTGTCAATTTACTTCCGAAGGGCGGACAATCCGTTAATATATGATGTCAGATAGAGATTTCGAACAACTCATTCAGACAATCACGGACATCGTCATGGCGCGGCTTCAGAGCATGGGTGACACCGAAATCAGAACCCTGACGGTCATCTGGCCAGTGGCCATCGGTTCCGCAAATCTGATCCTGTCCGCAGTAAATGCGTTCCGGGAGGAGAACCGGCGTGTTCAGTGGCTTGTGAAAGACGAGCTGCACGATGAATTATTGCCTTTTATACCTGCTTCGGAGCGATCAGATTGCCACTTACTTTCTTCTTTGCCGGTTCAATCCATTCTGGCAAACATTAAAAGTACCGACGTAATTCTCGTTGCAGGCCTTAACTTCCAGGGAGCGAATCAAATCCTCGGATTCAACGACGAAATTCCATGGATCCATATCCTGCTTCAGGGGCAACTGGCGGGGAATCACATTGCAATCTGCGAGGATTTGCTTTCTGTTAAAACAGTTAAAACACAAAACCCCGTGGCGATGCAAGCTGATGCTCTCAAAAGGCAGCTTGCGCAGACGGGGTACAATCTTGTTTCAACTGCGGATATTGCACGTCAACTTAAAGAATTAACCTTGACGGCTAACCACGGGGTGGAAAAAGGCGGACTTCTGACTGAAATTGACGTCGAAAATTTGTCCCGAAGCGGCCATAAAGAAGTGCGCCTGCACTCAAAAACCATTGTAACACCGCTTGCGGAAAGCAGGATATCGGAACTCGGGCTGCACCTTGTGCGCCTGCCGGACTAAAAGGAGAATAAATGCTGTTAGCACGAGTCATCGGAAATGTAGTAAGTACGAGAAAATCCGAATCCATGACCGGGTCCAAACTGTTGATAGTTGAACCCGTTGACTATAAAGAACAAAAAGCAGATGGAAAACCACTTGTTGCCGTTGACTCCGTCGGAGCTGGCGTTGGAGAAATAGTCCTTATTGTTCAAGGCTCCTCTGCTCGTCTGACGGAAACCACAAAAGACCGTCCGGCGGATGCTTCAATTATAGCAATTGTCGATTATGTTGAGTTTGAAGGAAAAAGAACCTTTGCAAAATAATAGCTGAGGAAGGAATCCCCTATGGCCATTCAGATAGATGAAAACCAGATTAGCAAATTAGTTGAAGCTGTTGTTGCTCAAATGACTGAGCGCGGTGTAACAAACTCTCAATTTGTAAGTTCACCGGCGCCGACTCCCATTGTTCGCACTGCCCAGACCGCCAGCGCCAGTCCTGCCGAAGGCATCTTCGCCACCGTTGATGAAGCAGTAACGGCAGCGAAAAAAGCATATATCGAGTTTTCCAGCGTTCCTCTCGAAAGGCGGAAAGTTTTCATTCAGGCCATGAGGGAAGCTGCCATTGCCCACGCAGAGATTTTTGCACAGGAAAGCGTCAGTGAAAGCGGATTCGGTCGCGTTGCCGATAAGATTCAGAAAATCCTACTGGCCGCACGCAAAACCCCCGGAACTGAAGATTTGTCGCCGCTGTGCTACACTGGCGATGATGGGCTTACCCTTGTGGAACCGGCGCCCTTCGGGGTCATCGGGGCAATTACCCCCGTCACAAACCCGACACCGACGGTTATCAATAACAGCATCGGCATGGTTGCGGCCGGTAACGCCGTGGTTTTTAACGCTCATCCATCCGCAAAAAACGTCAGTAATAAAGCTGTTGCGGTGCTCAATCGTGCCATTGAAAAAGTCGGGGGGCCCAAAACCCTTCTGTGCAGTATTGCATCACCGACACTTGAATCTTCCGCTGCTCTCATGAAACATCCGGAAATCAGGCTTCTCATGGTAACGGGGGGCGGTGCCGTCGTGAAGTCAGCTATGACATCCGGTAAACGCTGCATCGCTGCCGGTCCGGGCAATCCGCCGGTTATCGTCGATGACACCGCGGACATATCCCATGCGGCAAAGTGCATTGTAAACGGTGCAAGCTTCGATAATAACGTACTTTGCACTGCAGAAAAAGAAGTTTTCGTCTTTGACAATGTCGCCGACAGTCTGATCTCCGAAATGCAACTTCATGGGGCATACCTTATAAAAGGCCCGCAAATTGATGCAATCACAAAAGCTCTCGTTGAGCCCGGAGAACCCTGGCCTCATCCGAATAAAAACTACGTTGGACACAACGCATCCGAACTCCTTGCAACCATCGGCATCACGGTTCCAGACTCCATTCGACTTGTTATCTGCGAAGTCCCCGATGACAGCCATCCGTTGGTTCAGGCGGAAATGCTCATGCCGATTCTCCCCATCGTTAGGGTAAAGGATCTTGATGAAGCTCTGGAAAAAGCAAAAAAAGCTGAACACTATTTCAGGCATTCAGCTTATATGCACTCGGAAAACGTCAGTAACATGTCAAAGGTGGCAAGGGCCATCGAAACAACAATATTTGTTAAAAATGCACCCTCTTACGCTGGCCTTGGGTTCGGCGGAGAAGGATTTACAACCCTGTCTATCGCGGGACCGACGGGAGAAGGGCTGACTTCAGCTCGAACGTTCACAAGACAGCGTCGATGCGTTCTGGCCGGTGCATTTCGCATAGTTTAGTGCAACCTCAACTTCGTCTCTTTTGCGAGGGCTTGAGTTGAAAATATTACCAGTGCAGGAAGGACTTTAATGAAAAAAGTCTCCAGAAATGAAATTCTCAAACGCATTCGTGAAGCCGGCATTGTTGGTGCCGGGGGTGCCGGATTTCCAACGCACGTCAAATATGATGCAAATGTTGAATTCGTCGTTGCTAACGGAGCTGAATGCGAACCGCTCATCAGGGTTGACAGGCTCACCATGCAAAACCATCCACGGGAGATCGTTCTCGGGATGCAGTACGCCATGAAGGCCACGGGAGCCTCCCGGGGAATCATTGGGCTAAAAGCAAAGTACAAAGATGCCATCGCTGCCCTTGAAGAACAAATCCGACTGCAGCAGGTTTCCGACAGCATCTCTCTTTTCAAAATGGATGATTTCTACCCCGCCGGTGATGAATTTATTCTTATCCGCGAAGTCCTGGGCAGAACGATCCCCGAATACGGACTTCCCCGAGATGTGGGAGCCGTTGTCAGCAACGTTTCCACCCTTGTAGACGTTACCCGGGCGGTGGAAAACAAGCAGCCCGTAATCACGCGCAAGGTAACCGTTGGCGGTGCGGTTAACAGCCCTGCTACATTTGAAGTTCCTGTGGGAACCCCCTACGAAACCCTGATTCGCGCTGCAGGAAACCCCACGGTAGAAAACGCCAGACTTATAGTTGGCGGCCCAATGATGGGGGCTTTATCACCGGATTTTTCCGGAGTCGTCACGAAAACTACCACAAGTTTACTGATCCTTCCGGAAACCAACCCCGTTATCTTACGTCGCCTCACGGATAAAAAACGTCAACTTCATCTGACCCGCTCCGCATGCCTCAAATGCATGCTGTGCAGTGAGCTTTGCCCGAGAAACGCCCTTGGGCACGAACTTTACCCGGATCGCATCATGCGCAGTGTTGCCGCTGGCGTTTCCGAGGACCTCAAAGCTTACACGGGAGCCTATCTCTGCTCCGAATGCGGTCTGTGTGCTACATTTGCCTGTGTAATGAACCTGGATCCCTGCGCAATGAATGTTGAACTGAAAAAACACTTGTGGGATGCGGGGATAAAACGTCCCAGTGTTCCCAGACCCACGGAAGCGAGAGTTTTCGGAGACTTGCGCCACGTACCGGTCAAGCGCCTTGTGGCTCGCCTTGGGCTCACACCTTACGATGGCCCTGCGGTTCTTAA
This sequence comes from Myxococcota bacterium, assembly GCA_018821305.1. Lineage (GTDB taxonomy): Bacteria > Myxococcota_A > Polyangia > HGW-17 > HGW-17 > JAHJMN01. The sequence goes on along the minus strand of JAHJMN010000208.1, from coordinate 35,439 downwards.
GGATTTCACAGAACCCATGAAGACCGTTACAATTCCACTGCGGCAACATATCGGCGTTCCTGCCGTAGCCTGCGTAAAAGCCGGAGATACGGTAACTGCCGGACAATTAATTGGGGCTGCACCCGAGGACAAACTTGGGGCCAATGTTCACAGTTCTGTCGCAGGACGAATACTTGAAGTAACCTCTCAGGCAGTTACAATAGAATTAATATAAGGAGTCTCCCTTGAATAGCATGAATCACCCCGATCCGACCACTGAAGCTGCAAGAGTGAAGGATGTTTATCCCCAGGCTATAGGCTGCATTGAAACAAGTAGCATTGCCCGGGGCCTTGAGTCCGCTGATGCCATGCTGAAAGCCGCTCAGGTGACCCTTCTCACCGCAACCCCCGTCTGTCCTGGAAAATATATTGTACTTGTGGGAGGCCATGTTGCGGAAGTCACTGCCGCAGTTGCTGCCGGTGAAGCCGTTGCAGCAGATACGTTAGTTGATCGTCTGGTAATACCAAACATCCACCCGCAGGTCCTTCAGGCGTTTACCGCCACCACAGATCCTGGAGATATAAAAGCCCTCGGCATGATCGAAACCTTCTCCGTTGCTGCGGCCATCATCGCCGGCGACGAAGCAGTCAAAGCAGCTCAGGTCAATCTGCTTGAAATCCGTCTGGCCCGAGCCATGGGAGGCAAGGCATTTACACTTTTAACTGGTGAAGTTTCCGCTGTCAGAGCCGCATGCGATGCGGGAATCCGAGCGGCAAAAACTCAGGGGCTTTTACTTGGATTTACCATAATTCCATCACCCCATCCGGATCTCATTCCGAGTCTGGTGTAACTATGAAGATAGCCCGTGTCATCGGTACCGTGGTAAATACCATTAAGCTTGACTGCCTCAATGGTTATAAACTGTTGTGGGTTGAGCCCCTTGATGAAACCGGAAAACGAAGTGAACCGGCGATTTTAGCCGTTGATACCGTACAGGCAGGTATCGGAAATATCGTCCTTTTATGTCAGGAAGGAAAAAGCTCCCGCCTTGTCATGAACAGCAAAGATGCCCCGGTGGAAGCAGTAATCCTCGGAATAATTGATTCCATTGAAATTCCTGGCAGACAAACTTTCCTTGAGGAAAAGAATAGAGTGGCCAAATGAGTGATCTGCGAACAATTATCGAACAACTGGTAAGACAGACTCTGCAGGAAATGGCCCCGTCATCATCGGATATCAAGCCCATGAAAGCCGTATCTCAGACCATTAATTCTTCACATAACTACGGAAAGCGATTACCCCTCGTTGCCGCCAACTGGAAAATGAATCAACTGAGCGGCTCTGCAAAAGCCTTCATGAGGGAAATCCAGCTCAAAGATCGCAAAAACATCCAGACTCTCATCTGCGCCCCGCACATTCTGTTGCCGGTCTTAGCTGGCGAAAAGAAAGAGACTGACATCCTGCTGGGGGCTCAGAATTTCTACCCAGAGCCTTCCGGAGCTTTCACCGGCGAGCACAGCCTTGATATGCTTATTGATGTGGGCGTTCAGTCTGTAATTATCGGCCACTCAGAACGCCGCAACCTTTTCGGCGAAACGGATGAACTCCTTGCGAAGAAACTCGCATATGCTGTAGATAAAAAATTCCTTCCGATTTTCTGCATTGGAGAGAACCTTAAAGAACGTAACGACGGCTCAACTTTCCGCGTGCTGCAAAACCAGATTCTTACCGGGTTTGCCGGGCTCAAAAACCCCCTTCCCGATCCGGCAATGATAGTCGTGGCTTATGAACCCATCTGGGCTATCGGAACTGGCCTTACGGCTACCGCCGAGCAGGCTCAGGATGCCATCGCCTTCGTACGCGAGAAACTGGCTGACCGATTCTCGTGGGCTTATGCCAATTCCATACGTATTCTTTACGGTGGCAGCGCAAACGATAAGAATGCCGCAACTTTGGCGGCCAAACCAGATATCGACGGATTTTTAGTTGGCAACGCCAGTTTGAACGCCACAACTTTCGCATCGATGATTGAGCAGGTAGCTGCTGTTAAACGCAAGGTTTTTGCGTCGTGAGGGAATCATGAGTGAAGTGAAACACGTGAAAGTATTTCTTGGTGCCGATCACGGCGGTTTTGAAATGAAAAACCAGATTAAAGCTCACCTGCTGGAAAAGGGTTATGATGTAGCAGATTTCGGCACGCATTCCAAGGATGCAGTGGATTTTCCCGATTATGCCTTTTTAGTGACACAGGCCATTTCCGGCAATCACGCCGGTGGCGGAAACGCCGTGGGTATCATCGTCGACAGTATCGGTCAGGGAAGCGCCGTTGTAGCCAACAAAGTAAAAGGCATCCGAGCCGTAGTAGCTATGGACGCTTTTTCTGTTAAATCCAGCCGCGAGCACACGAATGCAAACGTACTTTGCCTCGGGGGAGCATGGCTCGGGCCCGGACTTGCAAAGGACCTAGTGGACCTGTGGCTTAATACGCCCTATGCGGGTGGTCGTCATCAGCGTCGACTCGATAAAATCACCGAGATTGAAAACCGGACAATGAAGGTGGTTTGATATGATTACAGGACGTGTCATCGGGCAGGTAAATGCTACCATCAAAGTAGAAACCCTTACGGGATACCGTATGTTTGTGGTTCAGGGCGTCGATGAAAACCTGAATCCCATCGGGAAGCCTTTCGTGGCACTGGACGGTATCGCCTGTGCAGGAATGGGTGATGTAGTAACCATCACAACCAAGCGGGATGCGGCACTTGCTCTTGGGGACATTCCCCCAATCGACGCGTGCATAGTAGGATTTGTAGATGTTTCAACAGTTTCTGATAAAAACGGAAATTTAAATACTTATAAACCATAATAGGAGGTTTGTTATGAGCAATAAAGAAGCATTAGGAATGATCGAGACAAAGGGTCTTGTTGGCGCCATTGAGGCAGCTGATGCCATGGTTAAATCCGCCCGCGTCACACTGATCGGCAAAGAGCGCGTAGGTGGCGGTTTTGTAACAGTTATGGTACGTGGTGATGTTGGTGCAGTGAAAGCCGCCATCGAAGCAGGTTCCGTTGCTGCTCAGAAAGTTGGGCAGCTCGTATCCGTTCATGTTATTCCGCGTCCTGATGATCAAGTGGAAGGCATTTTACCGAAAATCCCGAAATAAGAGAAAAGAGACATCAACTATTAGATAGGATTTTTCGAAAAATTTTAACGTTTTGATGGACGCTGGTGTAAAAAAGGCATAGTATGCTTCCGACAACAGAAGGTCGTCTCATATTACTTGGAGGTTGTTATGGATTTTAAAGAAGCTTTAGGAATGATCGAAACAATGGGTCTTGTTGGCGCAATTGAAGCTGCCGATGCAATGGTTAAATCCGCTCGAGTTACACTGGTCGGTAAAGAATTCGTTGGCGGCGGCTATGTTACCGTTATGGTACGTGGTGACGTCGGCGCTGTAAAAGCTGCAATTGAAGCAGGCTCCGTTGCTGCTAAAAAAGTTGGCCAACTTGTATCTGTTCATGTAATTCCGCGTCCCGACGATCAGGTTGAAGGAATTCTTCCTAAAATAGGGTAGTCATTGATCAAACGGGGGCTTAGCTCCCGTTTTTTCATTCCCATTTTTTTGGGAATTGTAAAAGAACATTGATAATCTCGTCGCATCTTAAAACTAAGGTGCGCGAAGCGAATTTTCGGACACGAATACATTGAGGATACATAATGGATAATAAAGATTTGGTAGCCTTGATAACAGCTGAAGTAATGAAAAGACTTCAGCCACAAGCTGGTTCCCCCAAACAGGCAACGCATGCCCCCCTTTCCCGGCAAACTCCAAAAGGCGTTTTAATCCTTCTCACGGGAGCCAACCGCAATATTGATCAGGTAGTCCATCAAGTTGGAAAAATCGCTGAATGTACTTCCCGTCTGAAGGTGGCCTTTTCCGGTTCCGCACAGTTCACCATCGGACTGCCCGCCATCCGGCGCGTCGCACCGGGAGCTGAACTTCTTACAGACGGTGATATCTGGAAAGTTCTGGACGATGTAGATACCATGTGTCTCCCCGCCATGTCCCCCAACCTGCTTTCCAAGTTGGTTTATTTCCAGACAGACGAGTGGATTCCAATTTTAGCACTTTCCGGCATGACCAAGGGTCTGCGGGTAATTGGTTGTGTTGACTCTCTTCTTCCTGTTGAAATCAACACTGACCGCATTCCCGCTCCGATTAAAGCTCGCCTTGACAATCTGGTTTCCATGGCGAAGGAACTTGGTATTGAAATATGCCCCGTGGAACAACTGATAGATCGAGTTTGCTCCGGCGTGTCTCAAGGTCAGGCCTCTTCAGCACGAACCGCTGGTGGCTGCGATGCACAAAACGGCGACTGCAGCGCTTGCGGTCTCTGTGTGGAACACCGAAAGGATGACGTTACAAAAATGGTATCTTCCGGTGCGGATCGTGTTGCATCAACCGTTGGTGCACCGGTTACATTGGACCTCGCCCCATACATCGATCACACTCTGCTCAAACCTGATGCAACGGAAGATCAAGTCCGAAAACTCTGTGAAGAAGCCCGGAAACACTCCTTTGCGTCGGTGTGTGTTAACCCTTCATGGGTGTCACTCTGTTCCCGGATGCTCGCCGGTTCAACAGTAAAAGTATGTACCGTAATCGGCTTCCCTCTCGGAGCGACAACATCCACTGCCAAAGCTATCGAAACCCGTGATGCCATCGCAAATGGAGCCCACGAAATCGATATGGTTATTAATGTAGGCGCCCTGAAATCCGGCAATGACGCCCTTGTTAAAGACGACATTGAAGCGGTTGTCGCCGCTGCAAAAGGTCGTGGCATCGTGAAAGTCATCTTAGAAACGGCCCTTCTCACCCGGGAAGAAAAAGTCAAAGCCTGCCTGCTCTCCAAGATGGCGGGAGCCGATTTCGTTAAGACTTCCACTGGGTTTGTCCCCGGTGGCGCCACCGTTGAAGACATTGCTCTCATGCGCGAAACCGTCGGTCCCGACATGGGCGTAAAAGCATCGGGAGGCATCCGCGACACAAAAACAGCAAAAGACATGGTAGCTGCTGGCGCCACCCGCCTTGGAGCATCAGCTTCCGTAGCAATAGTAAGCGGCACAGCATCCTCCGGCTCAGGATACTAAAGAGTCCCCACCAGTAAAACCCACAACTTCTGTCGGTTTATCCCTTCAGACTTTTTCGTATGTTTACAAACAGGGTATAAAGACTTCTATCATAAATATAAAAAAAGATTTTCAAACTTGAATACTCGGGTCTTGAGCATACTCCAAGGGCAATCCGTGCGGCTTCCGAGTGTGGATAACCATAAGCGCCACATGAAATTGCCGGAAATGCAATTGAGGTACATCCGTTTTCCATGGCAAGATTGAGTGCACTTGTATAAGAATTCCTCAATGTGCGTGAGGGGTTATCATTACTATGATAAATCGGACCTGCGGTATGAATCACATATTTCGACTTCAGATTTCCTGCCTGAGTTATCCTTGATTCCCCAAACGGGCATCGAGCTCCGTTTACTGCCACTACTTTCCTGCAGGCATCTAAAAGTGCGGACCCGGCTGCTCGGTGTATTGCCCCATCAACTCCACCCCCTCCAAGCATTGTCGGATTGGCAGCATTGACAATTGCATCAACCTCCGCCTTAGTGATATCTCCAAGCAAAATCTCAATATTGTTCATAACCTGCCCTTCACTTCTTTCTCGCATTGCCAGGATTAGACCGCTTCATTAGTAATACGATTGTGACTCGGTTTAAAGAAATGCTTCAAGAGAAAGCCCCTGATTTTCCTGTTCCTGCTACTGATTTCCTGAATACCTGATTTTTTTAACAGGGAATCAGGAAGTCAGGTAAACAGGTTCAGGAACAGGACGTAACCATTCAATATCAAATAATAATTAAAAAGAAAGTAGTTTTTAATTCAATTTCCCAATTTCGTTCCTTTTATTCCGAAAGCGGTCTAATCGATCTTTCAGGGATGAACCGTATAAATCTGACCGTTTTGCACCCAGAATTCCCGCAGGATTGAGGAATAGTTTTCATTATTATTATTATCCCAGATACCAGCACCATTATTGAATACAAACTCAATCCGCCCCTGATCTGAAACTTCAATGTAGTACCAGTTATTGCCTCCGCTTGTCATTGCAATTCCAGGTACTACAGTCCAACTGTTATTATCAGTGGCGTAATGAAAATTAGCAGCATCATACTGAGAATAATAATGAATGATTTTAGTTGTTTCAGCTGGCTCCAGCGCAAAGGGAAAAGATGTCATTACACGATGGAAAAGAATTAAATGTGCATCGTCATTCAAATGAACCGAATCACCAGCACTGTAACCGTCAATTATAGAGCCGTCAGCATTTGCCAGCCCATCCCAGAAATTAATCGCAATATCATCGTAGTTGGATAACACACGTTCCTTGACAGCAATCAGCATTTCTCGTTGCAACTGCTCGTATAGAGTGGGTTGAGATGTTGTAATTAGTATTGGAATCCCCGCACTCACTGCTTCACCAATAATAATATCATAGTTGTTGAAAAGCATATCAATTGAATAATTGTCTACCCAGATGTCATTTGAAGGATTATTCAGAATAATTAAATCAGGATTTAATGAAATAGCTTTTGTAATATTTCTTTCAGTATCTACAAACTGACCATCCGGAACTTCAGTCCCCGTTGGAAGGTAGCGAAAACTGTTATAGCCACCTTTTGCAAGATTAGTAACTTCATGCCCCTGGTTTATCCACATTAGATGATCCCGGAATCGATCAACCCAACCATAATCTGGACCGATACCCTCCGCCGTCGAAGAACCGATGACTACCACATGATAAGGCCCTCCCTGATTATTCGTCTGGTTATTCGTGGAGTTATTCGTTTGGTTATTCGTCTGGTTATTCGTCTGGTTATTCGTGGAGTTATTCGTCTGGTTATTTACAGTATTGTTCACATGGTTATTATTATTTGATACTTCTTTTTCATCACAACCGGATAAAATCATTATTATAAAAGTGATGTAAATAGCAATTTTTAACATATTCCAGATCCTTTTTATGGGGCTAAGGATTTTATTAAAAATCCTAACAGGCCACTACTAGTAAATTCAACAATAACGCTCTCGCGCAGCGAAGCGTAGAAGCACGAGCACCTTGCGGTCACTGTCTACAACGCATTTCCGCAGGAAATCGGCAAAATCGGCCCCCTGTTTTCGTAGAAAACAGTGAGAGTCCTGAGCCAAAAATCGGAAATTTGATTCCTTGTATTTCAGGACAGTAACATTTTAGTTTTCTTAAAGAAATTTTTCAACAATTTCGTCACATTGGCCATCAGTAAGTGTCGTCAGGTCAAAGGGTTGGTGAAAAACTGATAGAATGCGTGGCTGTTCCGGACTGGTCGGTTACGGTCAGGGTGATGTAAAGGGTTTCAATTGTAGTAATCTGAATGAAATTGCCGTATATGTTTTCTGATAATTGATTCAATTCCAATTGGTTTCCACTAACCTCAACAAAAACTGATGTGCAACTGCCGTGGCAGGAGGCAAAAACACTGAGAAATAGTCTATCACCAGGATGTACTACTTCGGTTCCAGGGTTTGTGCCGCCGAGAAATTCATCGGATGGAGCCAGAATAAGGGCTGCAGGTCCTGATGCTGAGAGTTCGTTTAAAGAAACCCTTCCATCTGGATGGAGTGCCCCGATAAAATAATTGCCTGATTCACCGAAGGAATCTCCCTGCACCAAAAGAGTATTTTCATACCAGGCAATATCAGAGTAGTGTGTATGACCACACAAGTAAATAGCAGCATTGTTGCTTTCAATAACCGAAATCATATTATCCAGGCCGAACTTAATATCCATAATTCCGTGCACCGGATGATGCCCAGTTACTATTGCGGGACCCGTACACACTCCCGTTAAAAGCTCTGCCTGATCAGCATCAAAATACCCATTCACGTTGAGTGAATTGAGGCTTGCAGCGGAAGTGTTAGTGGAAACAAGGCATAAATCAGCAAAAGAATCATGACCGTAGAGGGCTCCATGACGCTCACCGAAAACAGAATTCTCAAGGAATGACTGGCTTCCGTCGTTTTTAACATCATGATTACCAGCAACTTCCGTATAAACGGGGCCGTATGGCAAATAATCCATAATCAACTGACTGTACGATGCCCAAAAGGAAGCTTCCCCACCATCGTCAACCATGTCTCCACTATTAAAAATGTAGTCAATTCCCGTCATGGAAAGAGACATCAAGCTGATAAAATCATCAGAAACATCTTCATTCCCGATGTGCATATCCGTAAAGTGCATGAAAACGAGGGGCTTGACGTAGTCTAAACAAGTATCCTGATCAGCGCAAACGCCAGACTCGCAGGGCGTTTCAATGCATTGGCAGCATCCGTCAGTTATCCGACAGTCTGTATAAATCCCAGCGTAACACACTTTACTTTCAGTCTCGCAATCCCCCTCGCAATTCGAGCAAAGGGTATAGTCGATCGTACAAAACTCTGTACAGACAGCTTCAGTTGAAGACTCATAGCCTGCAAATGCACATTGCCTGTCTGCGGGAACATGAACATCGCATTGTTCGTTCCCTTCGATAATTCCATTTCCGCAAGTGTTTGTAGTATTTGTATTATTTGTGTTATGTGTCTCGTCATTTTCACAGCCGGACAAAATTAATAAAAATAAAAAAATCAGAATCTTCATTTCTCTTATCTACCATAAATTTTGAAAAAGGCTTTAAAAAACCAACGATTGTCCCCTGACATTTGCCCTACCTGGTTACTATCTGAACAAAAAAATCGACGAAAAATTTGAAAAATCGTTTTTCAGGACAGTAACGAATTAGTTCGTGTCCTGAAATTCAATTTTTATCAAAATTGAGCATGTTTACGAAAACATGCTATTCAGAACACTACAATAATTTCAAGGTCTTCATTCTTAATGTCCTGTGCCTGAAATCGGCGTAAACTTGAAAAGATCGTATTACAGGACATTAACGAATTAACCTGTTAAACAAAGGGGTTTAGGCTACATCAATTCAAAACCAGCTAGACCGCTAACTCATTCTTTAAAAACTGACCCTGTTTGCCTGAAAGCTATTGGGCAGACACGCTGGTCATCAGTTGAAGATGCCAAGGCGGACGCGTAGGTAGCGGAAGATCATTTTGGGGATGTTGATGTCGTGGCAACTTTCGATGCCGCGGAATCCAGGAGCTGAGTTTACTTCACACACTTTGAAACCGTTTTCATCAAAGAGAAGGTCAACTCCGGCGATTTCAAGATCCATGAGGCGGGCGGCTTCCGTAGCTATCCACTCAATTTCGTGACTCAGAGGGTGAGCTTTGACTGTAGCGCCCTGGCTGAAATTTGCTTTAAAACTGCCTTCCGGAGCCACACGCTCCATGCAAGCTGCTGGTTTTCCTCCTATCATGAAAACACGCAAGTCGCGACCACGGCTCAAGGGGATATACTGCTGTAAAACAACATTTGTCTGGTCGTCTACTACTTCAACCAGTTGAATCATATCCGCAAGTTTTTCCTTATTTTCCGCGAGGAATACTCCCTTCCCCTGAGCTCCGGATATGGTCTTGACAACAACGGGGAATCCCAACTCATCTTCCACCAGATCTACGTTGAAGGGAAACTTCACGAGCATCATATCGGGAATTGGAAGATTTGACTTGGAAAGTATCTGCTGAGTAAAGAGCTTATCTTTTACAAGTTCAATAGATGCGCTGCTGTTTAAACTATGCACACCAAGACTCTCAAAATGCCGAACAATGGCGAGAACAAAATAGGTTGTACCAGCGCCCATCCGCGGAATAATGAAATCCGGAAGCTCCCGTTTCTTACCGTTTACAAGGATTGTCTTCTTATCACCATGGCGAATAGTGAGATCAAAAGCCTCGGGTGGTATAATTTCCAGTTCGATATTGTCTTTCGCCGCTTCCTCTCGAAAGCGACGCATTTCATATACATCCTCACTGAAGTGAGTGTGTGGTTTACGATAAATAATCCAGCCCTTCATGACATTGCCTCCTGTGGAAACCAATCCACATGAAAACGGTTTAAACCAGCCCCAGTCTGATGTGCAGGAAATGGAAAATTTCCCTGGCTATATCAATTTCACATACGCTCTCAATTCCTTTGAATCCGGGAGCTGAATTGACCTCGCATATTTTGAAATGGCTATCCTCATCAAACAAAAGGTCTACGCCGGCTATATCAAGCCCAGTAGCACGACAAGCTTCCGTGGCAAGCCATTCAATTTCTGGCGTAATTTCGTGATTTTCTACGGTTCCTCCCTGGGAGTAATTGGCTTTAAAACCATCACCGGAGTTTTTGCGCATCATACAGGCGACGGGACGTCCTCCCACGACAAAAACGCGCAAATCCTTGCCACGACTGGTAGAAACAAAGTTCTGCATGATAATATTTGCTTTATCATCTGTAACTTCAATCAGTTGCATCATATCGTTTAAGGAAGCGGCATCGTCCACAAGGTAGACGCCCTTTCCCTGAGCTCCGTAAAGTGGTTTAACAACTACCGGAAATCCAAGTTGTTTTTCAACTGTATGAACATCAACTGGAAACTTGGCAAGCATGGTTTTAGGAATTGGAAGACCAGCCTGAGCCATAATCTGCTGGGTGTATAATTTATCCTTCACCGCTTCTATGGCAGCGGACGTATTGAAGCAGGGAATACCCAGTCGCTCGAGATGGCGAATTACGGCAAAACTAAAATAAGTGGTGCGGGCGCCGGTTCTTGGAAGAACAACATCGGGAAGAGAAACCTCCTGTCCTCGAAGGGTAATCCCCTTTCGAACATTACGATCAACAACGAGTTCAATTTCATCGGGATCTATTATCTCAAGATTAACATTATCCTTTTCAGCTTGCTCCTTGAAACGAGTGATACTGTAATCTTCAAGTCCCTGTGTATTCCATGGTTTATTCAAAATCCAGCACTTCATTGAGTACTCCTTTAAACTGCGCAAACGGCAGCAAAAAACTTTCGGTCTGTATAACGGAGACTCAATAGTTTTATTCCATGGGATAATTAAAATAAATGTTTTTTATTTCTTTATGAAAAATTCAAGGATTCAAGGTGGGATGGAGCTCAGGATTCGATGGCTTCCCCCAGCCATACAACTACTTCATCTGCCGTCTCCTGATCCATGAAAAAGTGCAGCTTTCGACCACTTACAAGAGTAACATCCACCCGAATTCCCCATATCGTTTTAATAGAACTAATAGCGGACACAGCAGGGGGATCCGCAATGAGGGCATCATTTATTTCCCCGTATTTTATGTCGTTGAGTCTCTTTTTACTTATATAAATACTCCAGACAAGAGGTGGTAAAAGGAGAGCGACAATCACGAGGGGAACCATTATATCATCACTGCCAGTAGCTCCACTTATTTTCACTGAAACCAGTATTCCCAGAACCGCACCGATTAGAACCAGACCCACGATTGAAAGAATAAAGGTCTTCAGATACTTACTTAAACCAGCCTCTTCCTTGAGAAACCTGATTAACTGCTCTCTACGATCCATTGAACTTACGCGCATTGAGCCTCCTGCATATAAATAAAAGTAATGAAGTTTTTAGTGGTGATGATGACCAGGCTGGTGAACATGACCGTGGGAAAGCTCTTCCTCGGATGCACCACGGACATTCATTATTTCAACATCAAAACTGAGGGCCATGCCTGCGAGGGGATGGTTCAGGTCCAGTGTAACGGTTTCGTCGTTAAAATCTTTAACGACTACTTCGATGGGACCGTGCTGTGTCATCATGACCAGGCCCATACCTGTTTCAAGGTCGTCATCGAGTTCTACTGCACTTCTTTCAACTGTATGTGTCAGAGTTTCATCATAAACGCCATATCCGTCGGCGGGTTCAACATTCACAACGAGTTTTGCACCTTTTTCAAGGCCCATAAGAGCATTCTCCAGTCCAGGAATGATGTTCTGATATCCGCATAAAAAAGCGAGAGGTTCTCCACCATCTTCGCGGCTTGTATCAATGACTTCTCCGGCTGGATCCGTCAGAGTGTAGTGCATTTCAACTACCATATCTTTTGCAATTTTCATAAAAACTCCTTTTGTGCTGCAGTATGGCAGCGTTAGAATTCCGGGGATTTTAGCAATAGATTTCAGAATTTCAATACTTTATTTTTAGCTCTAAACTGTAGCGTTACAGGGCAGGGGAATCAGCGGCAAACAGGGTAGGAGTAGTACTGCCGGGATTTCAATTTCTCAAGGGCAGCGTTAAATGATTTGTAAATGGGGCACGTGCCTGATTTTCCAGCATCCTGCCTGATTCCGATAGATGATGGAATATTACTGCATTTCTTAGTTTTCCGTTCCGATCGGATTTCCATAATTTTAAGTGCATCAGCAAAAAGACTTCTCGCTTTCCCCGATTTTTTCTCACACTTCATGGTCCAAATAGACAGGGATCGCACAGGAGAAATGAAACTCTCTGCGGATGCGAAAAATTCTCTGGAAATACAACCTGTGAGGAATCTAAAAATATTTGGAAATTTTAACTGTTCATTAACACTGGCACCGCCCCGTTGCTTGCATAAAGCCAGTTTCAGACCTGCTCTGGGGGAATAGGATTTGAAATCCGTAGTGAAAAGTTTCAGAAAAACGGAAAGGTCGGTTTTACAACCGTAGGCATACTGCCTGAAGTCGACGGTTTTCAGAACTTCAATCGAGTCCCGATGAAATCCGAAAAGCCTCCCGTGATGCATTGTGAACATGTGAAGCATTCCAGTCTTTCGGTGATGAATGAAAACCATGTTTCCCGTGAGCAAATCATGAACTTCAAGCCCCCGGTCTGTGATCAGTGTAACCAGATCACCTTCTGTTAAAATCTTAAGGACGTTTCCGCTCCGGGCTATAACCGCGTCATTTATATTGAATTTGTTATCTAAAATAAAAACTGTGTCATTTACTGCAGCAAAAATTATGCTGGACATTGGCCTTACGTAGTTGACTTTTTTATCAAATTGAACGGGTTTTAAAGTGTCATCAAATCGATAGAGGCGATTTTTCCCGGTAAACATCAAGCGTCCGCCCAGCCTGAAGACCCGAAGATTATCCCCCTTAATATTAGAGAAAATAGTTGATGTTCCGTCGGAAACATCAATGATACCAGGATTTTCGGAACTATGGAAAAAGTATTTCTGGCCCTGCAAATATTCGAACTGGAGAGATTGATTAAATAAGCGGTTTTTAAAAATTTTTCCAGCCTTGAAATCCGGGAGAGAAAGCTCCGTAACCTCCCCTGCCCTTGACATGAATATGGCATCCAGTCCATGAATTATTGATGAACCAGCGGGAACGTTCATTTTCGCAGCACTTTTACAATCCTCAATACCGAAGGATTCCAGATGACTATCCCCTATTGAAATAACGCTGTTTTTCGCAACAAACCAGTTACTGGACTCAAGTTTTAATGAGCACTTTTTTTTGCCCATATGACTGATATTAAGGGTGCACCCGGAACCTTCTTTTGTTTCGATAATTTCGATATTACCAATTCGAGTTACGGAAGGACTCGCTGTCTCGGATTTCAACTTTTTCCCGGTAACAGGATCGAAAGAAGCAAGGATAGTACCTTTTTTACGGCATAATATTAGAACCCGGTCGGAAACTACAAAACGAAAATCGGAAAATGCTTTAAGGTCCGCTTTCCACAAGGTTTTTTCATGTATATAATCATATGCATAGAGCACATTGTCGACAGTAAAATACATAAAATATCCAGATACCACGGGAATTGATGGCGTACTTTTTGTTTTCAGAAGGAAACTACGACCCGGCGAGGGAATCTTGAGCCCTTCATTGAATGATTCCACCAGAAGTGCACCCCTTGACCCTGCGGAATTAATTCCATTAAATAAAAGGGCCGCCGATTCCGCTGATGCCCCCACCCTGCCCTTTGTGTCGTCTTTCTTACGGTAAAACTGATAATAATCAATGATTGAAGAAGAACCTGACCCGACAGGTTCAAGCAGTTCAATCCCCGGAGGAAGTGGATCGTTTTGTAAATTATTCAAGGAAGAATTGTTACGATAGCAGCTCGTTATCATTAACAATATTGACAATATGAACGAAAGTTTCATGGTAAACTCCACCATCAGGAAAGAAATACCTGATTAACGGTTCATATTGAGATTAGTAAATTGGGGGAGTAATTACAAGGGGAGAGGATGAGTCTTATATCTTAATAACCATCGTCGTAAGAATCGGATCTATCACGGCCTCTGCCACCACCAAAGGATCTTCCACCACCGCGATTACCGCCGCCTCTGTTACCGCCGCCGCCGCCGCCGCCGCCGCCGTATCCGCCGCCGCCGCCATTACCGCCACGGTTTCCACCGGGAGCAGGGCGCTCATTAGCTTCGTTAACACGAAGGCTGCGTCCCTGGAATTCATAACCATTGACTGCCTGAATGGCATCGCCAGCTGCGGTTTCATCCATTTCAACAAATGCGAATCCTCTGCTGCGTCCGGTTTCACGATCGAAAATGATTTTTACGCTCTGCACATCGCCGTGCTGTGAGAAGAGCTCCATCAATTCGTCTTCGGATGTCTGGTATGAAAGGTTGCCTACAAAAATCTTCTTAAACATGCTGTCTCCTTCGAAAAAAACCTATTTGCCTCTTTTTTGTACCGGGAAATAACGGACAGAGAAAAAGTGGACCAGGTGTTGAAATACTACTGTCATAGTCAAAATACAAATCACTCCATTACGGCGATAAAGTGGAAATTAGCCGAAACAAATACAATTGCAATAGAAATCTTTATTCCCATCATTGAAAATATCAAAAAAATGTACTTTTTTCATGTTTTTTTTGCGTAACAACGCCCACATGAGATCACTTCCTTGTGTTCTGGATTTAAAATAGCGAGGTATGTTATTAAAAGTTTTACGTGAACACATCAATGGATTCAAGGCCTTGGGAGTATTGGATTGGAAAAAACAACAGAAAACTTGAGAACCATTGCCTCAGTAGAGATCATATCTACAAAGACGTCCTTCCAGCTGCCCGTTCCAGAGAATTTTGCGAAAGGCGGTTTTCAGTCCTACTTTTTTCAGGGCACCAAGGTTACAGGTAAATAAAAATGCCGATGACTGCTTACACTTCAATTTAAAGAAATCGCCGATATCTTTGTATAATTCTTCGATGTTTTCGTTTTCCATACGTTCACCGTACGGTGGGTTTGTAACAATAAAACCCCCTTCGAAGTTTTTCCTGTTATGAAAGTCCGCAACACTGAACCTGATCTCGTCTCCCCCCAGAACAGCGCCGGCATTGGCCCTTGCGGCGGATACAGCACCGGGATCTATATCTGATCCAATGAGTACACACTCAGATTCCACAATTTTTTCGTTTAATTTCGTGCGGAAATCCTCAAAGCGCGAGTGGTTATACTCGGACATACATTCGAAACCCCATTTTTTCCTGTAATAACCCGCTGGAATGTTTGAGGCTATCATCTGAGCTTCAGTTAGAAGGGTGCCGCTCCCGCACATGGGATCCAGTAGATCCTTTTTACCGTCCCATCCACTGAGGGCTAAAATCCCTGCGGCGAGGGTTTCCGCAAGCGGTGCCCTTGTGTTTTTTGTTTTATAACCCCGGTGGTGCAGACTCTCGCCGGAAGTGTCGAGGCTGATAGTCACTGAATTGCGGTACATGAACACATTTATAAATACATCGGGATTTTCGTTTACTTCGGGCCTTTTTCTGCCACGAGAAGTGAAAAAATCGCAAATGGCATCTTTTACTTTGTATAAACCATACCGGGAGTTGGCAATTACATCACTTTTTCCGCTAACTGATAATAAAAAAGTCCGGCCATCATTGATGATTCTGTCCCATGGAATTTCCAGAGCCTGCTTGTAAAGGTCCTCTTCAGATTTGATACTGAAGCTATGAAGCGGAGCTAAAATGCGTGACATTACTCTGGATGTGTAGTTCAATTCAAAGATTCTAAAAACATCACAGGAAAATTCCACACCACGGTATCCATCCTTGAGGTCGCTGCAATCCTGAGCAAGTAGTTCGGTTTTAGCAACTTCTTCCAGCCCCGTTGCTACCTGGGCAAAAAAACTCTTTTTTCTCTGATATTCAAAAGATTTCAACATTTGTATTGAGTAACTCCCGATCTTCTTTTGTCAAAACTGGATTTTGAAGATCTTTCTCCGGTATAGTTCATATTGAAGGCAATTTACACAAAATTATTAAAGATAACGCGTGGGATTATACGAAGCGGCGTTTTACCAGTGCGAGACCGATTACTGCCATGATAAAGAATACAGGAACGGAGGAGCGAGTGTCCGTTGGAGTGGAACATGAACAACCGTCGCTTGATGATTTTTCTTCAACGCAAACGCCCTCTTCGCAGGTAGTTGAACCAACGCAGAGTGTTTCAACACGTTCAAGGCAGCCATTTTCAGCTTCGACGCAAGCCCAGGAGGCATCGATATCTTCGCTGCAACCCACTTCACCTTCAACACATTCGTCAGTGCAATCTTCAACACAGGCCCCATCCTGACAAGTAAAGCCATCTTCACAAGCTTGCGGTTTCCAGTCCCAGCAGTTATCGCCATCGAAGGCTTCAGCGCAAACAAGCACTTCTGAGGTATCATTGCTGCAGGAAGTTTCACCGGGAACACAATCATCGGTGCAGGCGGTAGGAGCCATACAGTCGTAATACCCTTCACCTGAAATAAAGCCGCAAACCATTCCTTCTTCCGCACAGTCGTAGTAAATAAGTTCGCCTTCATCACAGTAAACGGACCAGGTACCCTGACACTCACCGTCGTAAGTCAGGTCGCCGCAGGCGCCATTGGGAGGAAGACATAGACCTTCTGTACATTCACGTCCGGTGCCACATTCAAAGTCCACAAAATCCATACAGGAGTCACCATCACCGCCTTCGGTGCAAATATAGCGAGTTGAGTTGTCCGAGCACCCTGTGTCTCCGATAGTGCAGTCATCTGTACAGTCGTCTCCACCGCAGGTTCCGTCAACACAAGCCATGGTTTCAGGACATTCGATGCGAATACGGTCAAGGCAGGTGTCAGAATCAGCTTGTCCACATACCCAGCGGCTGCCGTCAGTGTTACAACCTGTTTCATTCAATGTGCAGTCATCTGTACAATCGTCGCAAGTATAGCTTCCGCCACAAAGATAACCGGGGCCAGGTTCGGTGCTGTAGGCGGTTCCTGCAGGACGTGAACGGGTTGTACAGTGAATTGCACCACCCCATACGATAACGTCTTCTGAAGCAACGGGAACAAAGTTAACACCGGGAAGAGCTGTTGATAAATCAGAAATAACCTGAGCCTGCCAGGTTGTGTCATCACTATAGACGGGAATAAGATAACTGGCATTCAGTCTGAGACCGTTTGTGTAAGTACGCCAAATACGACCATAAGTATCATAGTCAGGATCCGGCATCGGAATACGGATAACAGTTATCGGATCACCGTTTGCATTGGTCAGACCTTCTAAAAGTGCTGCGTTCTGGTCCATGATTGTGCGGTTTGTGGCATCCTGAGCCTGAGTAAATGAACCAACCACAAAAGTATTTTCATTCAGGAGGATTGAAAACATATCAATGTGACCAGTGCCCTCACCGCTCAGGGGCTGAAGGTAAACCACATTTGAGCATCCGAAGTAGTTATTAAGGACTTCGTTCAGTTCCGTAACCGTGTACTTTGTGTTTTCTTCCTGCAGCATTGTCGTTGTGTAGCAGGTACCGAGACCGTCCGAAAGAAGATTTCCACCTTCGACAAACAGGTCAGCTCTGTAAACATTCATGCTGTCGAGGGCGCCTAATTTGGTTGGAATGCTGTCGTCGTTAATTCGATCCGGGTAGTATCGGGGATCAACAATTGCTCTTTCGCCTGTTGAGTTGAGTACATAATACGGGCCGTAATCTACGGTCCAGATGGAGTCAACGGCACTGTCCCCCGGAGGACTTGTAAACTGATAGTAATCAGTTGAACTGAGGTCAATAAACTGGACGTTTGCCATCTGCTGAGCAGTTAACTGAGCCGATAGAACTGTATTTGCCTCATTTTGCCAGGCTGAGCCGCTTACAAGAACATAAACGGTAACTTCATTTGCTGCTGCGCCAATTACGTCAACATAATAGTCTCTGAAATAATCATCATAACTGATGTACATGGCATCAACAGTCATGAATTCGGGGTACATCATAAACCCTGAGGGAGGAGCAACAGTAATGCCGTAAAGTTCAGGATGAGCCGTGCGGAAGGTATTGAGCTGATTTGCGGAATCCTTCTGCAATTCACCGGGAGTCTTGTATGCCGGCAGCAAACGCTTATGAGATGCGTTTGGATAAAATGGCTGTGTGGTTGTCAGCCCGGAAATAAAAAGTGACAGAATTATTAATGATGTCATAGACTTCTCCTTATAACTATTACTACCGGAAATGACTTACTCCCGGCCAGGACGCAACACTTTAGCACCCTGTGCCCATCCTGCCAATAAAGATCACAATAATTTTCCACCAATTTGTGAGTCAGGTTACATAGTTAATGTCCTGTAATACCAAATTTGCAAGTTTACACCAAATTTATACACAGGACATTAAGAATGAAGACCTTGAATTTATTATAGTGTTCTGAATAGCATATTTTCCTAAACATGCTCAATTTTGATAAAAATTGAATTTCAGGACACGACCTACATAGTTAATGTCCTGTAATACCAAATTTGCAAGTTTACACCAAATTTGTACACAGGACAGTAAGAATGAAGACCTTGAATTTATTATAGTGTTCTGAATAGCATGTTTTCCTAAACATGCTCAATTTTGATAAAAATTGAATTTCAGGACACGACCTACATAGTTAATGTCCTGTAATACAGGTTTTCAAATTTTTTGCCCAATTTTTGCTCAGGACAGTAACCGCAAGGTGTTGAATTTACTAAACTGCTTTATGAGTTATAAGATAGCGATTTATATACAGGATAAAGCATCATAAGAAAGACCCTGATTATCCTGTTCCTGCTACTGATTTCCTGGTTACCTGAAATTTTTTAACAGGGATAGGGTCAGCCCATAAACATCTAGACCGCTTCCTGAGTAATACGATTGTGACTCGTTTTAAAGAAATGCTTCAGGAATGAGCCCCCTGTTTTCCTGTTGCTGCTACTGCTTACCTGTATCCCTGAATTTTTTTAACAGGGACTCAGGCAGCCAGGCAAACAGGATCAGGCTCAGTTCATAAACATTCAATATCAAAGCATAATTACAAAAACTGAAAGCAAATATTTACTTTTTAGAAGAAATGGGGAGAACAGAAGTGCTGGTTATTTTGAGGTAGTGGTAAGGATGTCGCCGGTGTAGACTACTTCGAAGGCGTTGCCGGGGATTTGCCCGAGTTCACTGAGGTCTTCGTCATTCCAGCGGCTGTCAGGGCTGCCGCTCAGATACCAGTTGGACCCGTTGTCCGCTACGATCATGCCGTATTTTTTTAGTGCAGTGAGAATTACCTGCACAGTGGGGTTAAACCCGGATATGTCGAAATCACTTTTAAGGCGGAGTCTCAGGCCCATGGGTGGACGGTTGGGATCGGTACTTGAAGAAGCAAAATGAGTTGCCGGATGAATGTAGCCCGCCTGAGACTGGGAAACGGTGAAGCGTATTGCATGGCGGATTTCACCTTCAATTACTGTTTCCTCATAACGAACAAGGCCTGGAAGAATGGGAAGCCCCGCCGCATCAGCACTTGTCCAGCCGTCCGGGCGCAGGTCGTTTGAAGAAAGGTCGAAAATTGCACCGCTGCCGGCATACCAGTCAGAGGATGGATTTTCACTGCTTCCGGGAGGCCAGGCGTAGTAAAGTTCGTACAGGGTGCAGGTATCGGTGTTCAGCATCAGAATGTGGCGATCGCCGTCACTGTCGTTTCCACCTTCTATGGGCGGATTATCAGGAATTGGATATGGCCCGGCATCGCTTTCATCGGCGTATTCAAAGTCAACGGTACTCAATTGAGTCTCGTTTGAAACTAAAACATATGGGATTCCGATGGGTGCACCTTCCCAGACGGTGCCGAAATCCGGATGCAGATGCCCGTTTGCTCCGATTGAGGCAATGAAGTTATCTGAATTATCATGCACAGGATATGCGGATATGTCCGTATTCCATGGATTATCTGCCGGAAGAATCTCACAACCACCTAGAAGAGGTGGACCCGACTGATTATTTATATTATTGGTGTTGTTCGTATTATTAGTATTATTGGTATTATTGGTGTTATTGGTATTATTGGAGTTATTTATATTATTAGAATTAGTGTTATTAGTATTGTTTGTATTATTACTTGAAGTATCGTCATCACAGGACACAAACAACATCGCAAAAATAAACAATATTATAGTTTTCTTCATGTGAACCTCCCATTGAGAACGTTATACAACCGATAATCGACTAATATCAGAAAAAGGAATCCGTTTCCCCTTCGTTTAAAACCCTTTTGCCTAACATGGTGTGGTAAACTCTGAGCTTTCCATCAGTTTCCATGTGGTACCAGATGTGCACCGTATCAGTATTCGGACTGATGTAGGTCTCCGTATAGGAAATAAGCTCAATTATTTTATCCACGGCATTTTTCTGGAGTTCAAAAGTATACACATTTGAAAGCATCCTCGCTGCCCCGTATCTGTATTTAAGTACGTCCCTTATGAAGGCTTCCTCCATGTGGCGATTTGCGTCTCTGAACTCAAAGGCGACAATAGCGGTTCTGCTGCTTACTCTGATCATTGAAAACTCCAAAGTTGTAGTTTATTTTTTCATAAATCAACGTTGGATGCAAAGGTTTTTATGTAGTTACTGTCCTGAAATACCGAAAATCAAATTTTTCGCCTGATTTTTGCTCAGGACAGTAACCGCAAGGTGTTGAATTTATTACTAGTGGCCTGTTAGGATTTTTAATAAAATCCTTCGCGAAGCGAATTACAGGACACGAACTATGTAGTTACTGTCCTGTAATACAGTTTTTTAAATTTTTCATCAAATTCGAACACAGGACATTAAGAATGAAAATGTGGCCTTCAGTCTACGGATATATCTGAAAATCCGAAAATGCGTACGCGCCGGATTAAGATATCAAAAATAAAGAGGAGCAGGAACGGCCAGAAGAAGTAATGCCAGCGATCTTCATGGAGTTTTTCCACTACATCACCTTTGGAAAACAATTTTTTCATGTTGGCGGCATTCAGGGCACCACCTCCCGCAGCATCCGAAAGGGACATGAGTAGTTTCAGACCGGAACAAACTTCAGGCATTTTAAGACACTTCTCGCCATCGGGCTGAACTTTCTTGATTTCCTTGGAATAACTAAAACTTGTACTTCCCCATGCTTCACCAACAAGAGTCTTGGACGGACAAGAGCAATCGGGACCGGGGCATTTTATTCCTGCCAGGGCAAGCTTTTCGGGACTGCAGTAATGTTTTGAAGTGAGGAGATAACTGCCATGTCTTTCCAGGGAAAAGTCAACTTCATAACGCCCGGGAGCCTTCTGTTTAAGATTGAATATTCTAGTTTTTTTACCGCCAAACTCCTCAAGGCTCAACTTGGACTCATAAAGATTTCGCCACTTCGAATCATTGGAAACTGCATCAACAGCTATGTGTAGGCGGCTTCCTTCACTTTTGATATTCATTGTATATTCTTCGAGTTTGCGAAGGCGTATGGAGTCCCGGATAAGATTAGTCCAGAACTTTGCAAACCCGCCGGACCAGCTTTCCAGCCAGTGCCTTGCCCAGCGTGCTTTGACATCAGAAGTGAAGGCAATTGCTTTACCTATGCCCACATTCCAACGAGCCAGGATGGGTTCATTGAAAACATCCGAAACTAAAATGACTTCAGCTTTCTTTTTAGCCTTTGTGGGAACATAGCCAAGGAGGAAGGGTGCTTTTTCAATATCTACCCCTCGTAGAAACTGCGCAGCCTTTACAACTTTGACTTTAATAGGCTCATCCACCAGTGGAGGCCGAGCTACTTTTGAAGCTTCTTTTGTAAAAAGCCTTGGTAATTCATTTGGATCGGTAGTGTAGTAACTACGGCCCTGCCCTCGTTCTTTGATAAGCTCGAGCATTCCTTTGTCCACGTCGGAGCCAACACCGATAACGGAAATGGTGATTCCGCACTGCCTTGCTTCTGCGAGAACATCTTCCAGTCTGTCACGACCACTCTGCCCGTCGGAAAGCAGAATCATATGCTTGATTTTTGCTCTGGCATCACAAAGCATCTGGTTTGCCATTTCAACAGCTGTGACTATTTCTGTGCCGCCATCTGCAGTTATCTTTCGGATAAGCTGCTCAATACGACTACGATTGGCAGCGTACGTCAGTTCTACAACGACTTTCGGAGTGTGGTCGAAGGCTACAACTCCGAGTAAATCCCTTGCTCCAAGCATGTTTGCAGTGACAACAGCAGCTTCCTTTGCAAGACGCATTTTATCACCCATCATGGAACCGCTTCGGTCAATGACGAGGGCAAGAGCAACAGATGGTTGACGCCGATTCTTTTCGAGATCGAAACGCACGGGGAGAAGTTTTTCAATTGGAGTTTGATAATAGCCGCCGCTTCCGAAGGCGTTTTCACCACCTGTCATAATGTAACAGCCGCCCCCTCGAACATACTGGGTCAGAATCATCATTTTCTGGGTTGATAAATAAGTGGCGGGAACATCACTCTGAATAATACAACTGTAGCGCTTCATCTGGGTGAGAGATGCGGGAAATCCATGGGAAGATCGCATTTCAACTTCGAGATCCGTAGCTTTCAGTGCATTTTTGAAATATGTCCCTTGTCCGGGATTTCCTTCAATGTAAAGGATTCGTGGTTTATCTTTTGCAAGTAAAACAGCCCAACTTTCATTATTTTTCGTCTCCGTATCCTTGGCTTTGTCCTCAACATTCATTGTAAGTTTAAATGCCTGAATACCGAGATCATTTACCTGACCCTTGAAAGTCACAATGTTCTCTCCGTATTTCAACTGAACTGTACGGCTGTGATCAAGGTCGTTTCGGAACATTTCCTCGGGGGAAGTCCCTTGATAAAGATACAGGTTTACTGAAGTTTCAACATTTGAAACGATATTTGCGGTAAGCTCAAAAGGCTGCTTGACGTTGACTTTATGGGGCATTGTAAACGATGAAATAAAAACTTCCGGCCTCGGAGCTGCTTTGGGAAAATGATAATAAAGAGGAATGGACATAGCCTGTAGTTCCGGTGCCAGCGAAAGGGAATTTCCATCGGTTTCCATACCGTCACTAATAAGAACCATTCGATTATCGTGCCCCGGAGGAATCAGACTCAGAGCGTAATTCATAGCTGATTCAATATTCGTGGACTCAACGGATTCTTTTTTCAGTTTTAGTTCGCCCTTTATCTTTTCATGACGAATAAGTGAAGCTCCACTGTTGAATTTGATAAGGTTGAGATGAACCCCTGCTCCACTGCTTTTCTTAATGAGGTCATTAATAATTTTATTTGTCTCAACAAGTTGTTCTGCAGCCATTGAGTGGCTGGTATCGACTAAAACAGAAATCGAAACCTTTCTTTTTTCTGTAACAGTGATGGGCCGAGCTAAAGCCAGTATAATACAGACAAAAAGAGACATTCTTAATGTAAACATGAGAGTTTTTTGAATTGTACTCAAATCACTCAGGGTTGGAAGCAGAATTAAAACCGGTGGGCCAAAAAGCAGGTAAAACATGGAAGGGCTCATGAAAGTCCACTTTTCCTGGCGGAATGAAGCATAAACACTCACCCCGTCTTGAGGTCTGAACTTCAAGAACAAAAGAGCAATAATCAATTCAACTGCCGCAAATACGGCAATTTTGATGAGAATTTTTTTACGGAGGCGTGTCATACTGTCATCCTCCTCTGGTAAGTAATCCATTCAAGCACAAGGGCCGTCAGCGCAGCTATACTGAGGGCGATCCAGAATGGATAACCGGCATATCTGACTAAAGCGCCACATCCGATGGAAACCAGTGTAACACCGAAAAATGCGGTAAATGCGCCCCAAGCACCTCTCATGTAACCCATAACAATTAACCCGAATCCAGCTATCCAAAGCATTATCAGTAATTTCCACGGAATGGACTTTTTGACGGCCTTGATGAACTTTTTCTCGATTTTAAAGTTTTCAAGCTCGCCGCACCCGATTTTCATGGGTTTAGCAACAATTTCAGATTCATCTTCGTTCAGTAATGAAACTGCAATTTCACGAACTTTTTTATTATTTTTTGAAAAAGTGTAAATGCCGGCGGAGGATGGCTTGAAAACAATCCTCCCTGGTTTTACCCGTGTAATCCGCCCGTCTGGCCACTTAAGCAAGTCCGCATCCTCGTGTACTTCAATGGTTTTGCCTGATTCGTAAGTTGTGAGAAAAGAATGACTCGTCCCCATAAACCAGTTGATTGTATTCAGCATAAAAATTGGAAAACTCAGTTGGAGAACAAAATCACTGTCTTTCAGAGAAAAACCAATTCCAATAAGGCGATTTCCGTTGCTGAGATTTCTCAAAATTCCAAGAATTGTCCCACGGGCATCCACCTGCATTAGAGGAATATCGTTAGCCTGACGTTTAAAAGCAGTTGAAATCCCCCATAAATTTACATCTTTCATGGTTACGTTTTTCATTGCCGGATGCGGATTAGCACCGCCAGTCCAGGTTATCATAATATTTTCCTTTAAAGTGGAGTCTACCTCAAACGGTTTTCCCGAAGGATTTATGTAAATCTGATTTTTTACATCGGGAATCCTGTCAGGAACAAAATCATTAAAAATTACAACGTTGCACTTTTCACCGGAGGTTCCGCAAGTGTTGACACTGGAATCCGAATATTCCTCGGGACTTATTTTCTCCAGTACCCCGGGTATAAGTAAAAGTGCCGCTTCAATAAACAGGTTTTCTCTGGAAACAAAAAGAATCTTAGGTTCGGGTTTCCTTGGCAGTACTGCAAAAGCCCGATTATCCGAATCCAGTGGTTCATAAGGAATATCCAGCGGTTTAATCCTGGCTTCAAGGGTTGAGCCCACAAGGGGTACTCGAAGCAGCTGGAGCTTTTCCTCCCCTGCGGAAAGGGAAAGTGTTCTGGATTCTCGCCAGTTTCCATCTACATAGATATCCATTCGTGCTTTTGCCGGTGTTTTTCCTGAATTCAAAACCGTTGCAAGTAATTCCCCAGTGTCCGGATCCGCAACAAGGGGGCGAGCTGCAAGGGAAGTAAGCGCGAGATTGGAATATTCTTTTTCTGGTTTAATATTGATGGCCCTTATGTCAGTACCTGACAAATCCAGAAGGGGATTTTCAATTTTACAGGGTTTTCCGTCCACATCCCGTTTTATTTTTGCACTCTGACTGGACGCTCCATCTGAAATAATAATAACTGATGCCTTGTCATTATGAAGGATTTCCGATGTATACTTCATTGCTGGAAACAGATCCGAAGGTGTATCTGTTGGTCTTATTTTATCAACCAGCGATAGAAGTTTCAGGGGATTTTTCTCCCAGGGAGTACGGGGAACAGGAGTCCGTGAAAACGTAACAACCATAAATTCTTCATTTTCCCCTTTTGATTTGATTAATTCTTTAAGCTTTTCTTTCCCGGCGTCAAAGCGCGAGATAAAGTCATCTTCACCTTTTTTAATGTCCTTTGCATTCATTGAAGCGCTGACATCGAAAAGAATAAGTTTTTTCTCAGCTTTCACAGTACTCTTTTTTGGAACCGGATCCCCCATTATGAGCACAATAATAACCAGTATAAGTATCTGGAGAAGAAAACTGAAAAAACGCCTTAGTACCCTTGCGATCAGGCTTCGTTGGCCGGCTTTCAGCACTTTTTCCCAAAGGAAGTGAGCACTTACGGGAACCAGACGTTCTCTCATTTTCAGGAGGTAGAGCAAACCGATAAGGGCAGCAAAACCCCCGAAAATTTTCAGAAGGGCGGCAAATTGCAATCCACTGAAAATCATTTGAGGAACCCTCCCTTCCGGAAGAGTCCGAGCATGATATCTTCAAGGGGTTCGTCACTGGGTGTGAAGAAGTAAGGAATGGATCTGTCCTGACAGAAAGTCCTGATACCGTTTATGAATGAATCCAATTCCTGTTTGTATGCTTTCAAAAGCCCGCTCGTGACAGTAACACTCTTCATTTCACCAGTTTCCACATCATACAGTTCAAGATCACCCACAAGTTTCGGGTTAATTTCCTGAGGAGACATGGTCTGGATTACAATTACTTTATACTTGTGATAGCGAAGGAGGTTAATAGCTTCCTCATATCCCGCTGTTGTGAGAAAATCAGAAATCAGAATTACAGTACCACGCCTTGGCCTTCTGAACACAAACGACCTTGATGCCGCTGCCAGATCCGTAACGCCACCAAGTTCCGTCTGCTTGAGAATGTGGAAAAGCTTGAACATTCGCCCTTTTCCGCGACCGGGAGGGTTAAGTTCCATGGGACCGGAGAAAGGAATCATTGTGGCCCGATCCAGATGAGCTAAAACAACATATGTTAACGCACTGGCAAGCCTGAAAGCATGAGTCATTTTAACAGGATTACCTTCAGCCATGGAGTTGGAAACATCAAACATGGTGTAAACAGGTAAATCCTCTTCCTCTTCATACAGGCGGACAAATAATTTTTCGAGTCTGCCGTAAAGATTCCAGTCGATACTTCTGAAATCATCACCGGGAACGTATTCCCGATGCTCCGCAAACTCAATTCCACTCCCTCTTTTTCGCGTTTTACGCTCTGCACGGATTTTTCCGGACATAACTTGACGAGAAATAAGGAAAAGACGTTCAAGTTCCGAGAGGAAATCTTCCCCCATGGAGTCTTCAATTTCTTTGCGGGCTCGTTCAATAGAGCCCTTTATGTAGGCATTAGGTTTTGCCATGAATAACTACTCTGCTTTAATGTTTTTAATAATGGTATCCAGGAGATCGTCAGGTTTAATACCTTCAGCTTCTGCTTCGAAGTTAAGGATAAGACGATGCCTGAGTGCAGGTTTGGCTACCTTTTTAATGTCATCAAAACTGAGTGCATAGCGACCTTCAGAAA
This sequence comes from Myxococcota bacterium, assembly GCA_018821305.1. GTDB lineage: Bacteria > Myxococcota_A > Polyangia > HGW-17 > HGW-17 > JAHJMN01. The sequence goes on along the minus strand of JAHJMN010000208.1, from coordinate 8,277 downwards.
GGGCCCTTACCCTTCCTGCGAGCAAAATAGCCTGGGCTGCTCGTGGCGAACCTCCGAAACGGACATATCTTTTGACTTCTTTAGGAGTATCAACTCCTTCTGGATGAGTAGCGCTGAGAATCTTCAATGCATAATCCTGAACGTTTGAAGGAACAGGCATCGAACGCACAAGATTCCTCATTGCCATAATTGTCTCACCATTAATAACCGGAGTAATATTAATGTCTTTAGCACCGGTGGTTCTTTCCATGATTTTATGCAGCTCATCCTTAGTTGGGAACGGCACGATGAGTTTGAACATGAATCGGTCAACCTGGGCTTCGGGAAGGGGATATGTACCTTCCATTTCGAGAGGGTTTTGAGTCGCTAAAACCATGAACGGTTTTGGAAGTTCATAGGTAGTGTTGCCTACAGTAACAATTTTTTCCTGCATGGCTTCTAAAAGTGCGCTCTGAGTCTTTGGTGTTGCACGGTTGATTTCATCTGCGAGAAGTATATTTGTAAAAACGGGTCCTCGCTGGAATTTGAACTGTTTGACACCATTTTCCTCAATAATAACATTTGTACCCAAAATATCCGCAGGCATCAAATCCGGCGTAAACTGGATTCTTGAAAAAGGAAGTTCCAGAGCTTTCGCCAGAGTTGTTACAAGCATTGTTTTTCCAAGACCGGGTACACCTTCCAGAAGAACATGACCTGCACTGAGGAGACAGGTAATGGTACCTGAAACCACCTCATCCTGCCCAACAATGAACTTTTGTATTTCATCTTTAAGTCTATTTAATGACTTACCAAAGTGTTCCACATCCTTCTGTACTGTTTCTTTATCTGACATATGCTATCTCCTGATTTTCGGTGTCTTGATTTTGGCTTTGCAATCCTGTTCCGAATGCGGTCAGGACACCTCAATTTAGTTTCAAATTTCAATAAATTCCATATACCTAATTCAATATATAGATTGTCATTAATTTCCACCGTCACGAGGCCTTATAAGTCTGTAATATACCTTGATAAGATGCTTATATGTCGGTGGGATTTTTTCATCTTTAAGCAGTTCTTTTGCTGCTTCTTTATATTTAACATATACCTTTGTATAATTATGTTTTGAAAATCCCTTTTCAGAAGCTCCGAGAATTACGTCAAAACGAGAAGGCCCATCACCGTGTCTTTTACTTGTAAGCTGCTTATCTTTAACAGTTTTCTCCAGACGGGTCTCTTTTCCCATTAACTTGCCGCCATTAGCCGTGCCCCAACCCTGACCTTTTCCACCACCTTTACCCTGGCCTTTACCCTTCCCCTGACCTTTTCCCTGCCCTTGCCCTTTGCCCTGTCCCTGACCTTTCCCCATTTTATACCCAGGATTTTTACCGTTGCCGGGTTTGCCCTGGCCCATCTTTGACCCACCACCCTTGGATCCTTTTGCACGATCAAAAAAGTCTTTGATTCCCCCGGAATCCTTCGAAGCGCCCTGATTTCTCAGTCGTTTCATGGCTTCTTTGATTTCCTCTGCAGTCATTTTGCCCTGATTTGATGTATTTTTTTCGCTTCTGCTCCGTGCATAGCGATCCATGGAGTTTTTCATGTTGCCTGATTTACTCTGCTGGCCCTGTTTCCCCTGCTGGCCTTGTTTCCCCTGCTGGCCCTGTTTCCCCTGCTGGCCTTGTTTCCCCTGCTGGCCTTGTTTCCCCTGCTGGCCTTGTTTCCCCTGCTGGCCCTGTTTCCCCTGCTGGCCTTGTTTCCCCTGCTGGCTTTGTTTCTGAAGCTTTTCCATTTCCTTCTTTAAGGCTTCCAGCTCTTTTTTATCATTACGCTTTTGGGCCTGCTCCATGCGCGAGCGGATATATTCTTTCTTCTTTTCAATATCTTTCGTCATATTCTTAGCGAGGTCAGAAGCTTTTGCCAATTTTTTGCTTTTCTTATTCAGGGAATCTGCCTTACTTTTATTACCTTTTTTTGACTCAGCTTGAGACTGCTTTGCCAAATTATCCGCATCTTTCTTTAGTTTATCTGCAGCATCCTTTGCTGCTTTATCCATTTTTTCTTCCAGTTTCTTCTTTTGAGCTTCTGTCATTTTGGACATTTTTTTATCAAGCTCGTTAAGTTCCTTCTTGATTTCCATAGGATCTTTTTTAAGAAGTGCTTCAGCAAGATCTTTAAGATCCTTTTCTTTTCTCATGTTTTTAGCAACTTCTTCAAAGGCAATATCTTTTTCATCAAGAAGAGAATCTTTAGAATTATCTTCCAGATCTTTGCGAATCTGTTCTACTTTCTGAGCCGCCTTAACCGGTGACAAAACACCTTTTTCTACGTCAGAAACAATTTTCTGCAAATCATTCAGTAGTTGCTTTGTGCGCTTATCCCCCATCAGAGACGCTTTTCGAAGAAGATCTTTAAGTTCATCTTTCAAAACAGCAAATTGCGGGTCTGCAGTATTAAAATCAGCTTTGATGACAACAAGGTGGTCATCCGTATCAATAAAATCGAAAATTTTGAAATCATATGCAGGCTTTGAAACGAAAGCCGGAAGAAAAATTAAAGCCAGCGCTAGAAATGGAATATAAGCAGCTTCTCGTGGAATTACAATACGACCGGCGGAAGGAATATTGCTCTCATTCAATTGTTGTTGAGCCTGCTCCATGGCAAGTTCCGCAAATGGAGATTTCTCACCATCTTCCTGAAAAGCAATCGCAGCGGGGATTACAGTGTTCCCCCCTGCCGCCTCGTCTACTATACTTGCAAGATGACGACGGGAAAAAGATGGCATCAGTGCCCCAATTGCAAGCAGCACACCAGAAATCAGAGCAAACCAGTTGAGAGTAACAAAAAGGCTGTGCTCCATATACTCCCGGATATCAAAAAACCTGACGACCAGAAGGATTGTGATCAAAACAGCCCATACGGGTAAAGCGTAACGGCAGACTCGGGAGATCCTGAGGCGCATCCCCGTTTTTCCAAGCACTGAATTGAGATCCCGGATATTTTTATGATCGTTCATGTCAGCCATCTTACACACTCCCGGTTATTATTTCAATAAATGATTTAAGGTTCAGCTTTCCAGAAAAATTGATTCGAAGCCGCTTAATTCTCTATCTGTGTAGTCCCGGCATTCGAAAACGTGAAAATCCGAAAAGAAATATACGCCCCAGGAGGCTGATTCATTCCCAAATTTTTTACATTCAGGAAATTAATAGTCAATAATATAGTAAATTATAAGGATTTCGTCAATGAGGGCGTAATTCCAACTACAGGACAACGCTGTAGTTTTTCACTATTTCACTCAGAGTGCGTGCGGTCTCACTGACTTCTGCCTCCGTTGTGAAAACAGAGTAAGCCAGTCGAATATATCCTCGGGACGGGTCTGCTCCGATGGATTTAAGACTCCTTGAAAGCCCACCTTTCCCAGAAGAACAGGCACTTGACCAGGAAGCAATAATTCCCATGGTATCCAGAGCACGAACGATGATTTCGCCACGAAGACCGGGCAAGGAAACATTTACAATCCATGGAATCCGGGGGGAGGTAGCACATGTCACAAGAAGATCTTTCGTTTCCGATTCCAGAATCGACGTAAATTCAGCACATCTCTTTTCAAACTCAGTATTTCTAAGTTTCCAGACTTCTTCCATAGCTGAAACAGTCGCAGCTATGTTGTCAACGGGAAGGGTTCCACTTAAAAATTTCTGTTGCCCTCCGCCACGGATAAAATCCAGATCCCCAAGTCCTGAGCGGGCAAGAAGAATTCCTGAACCGAGGGGACCGTGAAACTTGTGAGCACTGAGAGTCACAAGGTCGATGTGAGCACTGGATTTGAACCACTGCCCGGGGGAAAAACCCTGAACTGCATCTACATGAAATAATGTTTTCGGACTGGAAAGCGCTATGATCTCAGCAATTTTTTCAATGTTCTGACGAGTTCCAAGTTCATTTGATGCAAGCATTAAAGAAACAAGGCTGAATCGTTCCTTTTGAAGGGTTTCACGAATTAATTCAGGGTTATAAAGCCCGTTTTTATCCGATGGAATCGACACAGCACCCGGGATTTCAAGGAAACGATATATTGATGCATGTTCCAAGTCCCCTGTGAGAATTCTCCCCCGGGAAGATCCGATGGAAATGGCTAGATTATTTCCGTAAGTGGCGCCGGGGGTAAAAATTACATCATGTTCGGAAAATCCAGTGATTTTTTTTACTTTTTCTTTGAAATTCTCAATCAGAATACGTGATTTTTTACCTTCAGAGTGAGAAGCAGAGGCATTGCCTTCATATGTTTGAGCAATTTCATTTCGAATCAGAGCTGCAGAAGGCAGTAATTTCGTTGTAGACGCATTATCCAGATAAATCCTGTTCATTACTTCTTTGGCCCCCGGCCTCGGGAAGGCCCCCTGCGTGCCCCCTTAGCTCTACCCGGGACAGACTTGTCGGAAACCGTTTTACTTACAGTTTCCGGGTTTTTACGCCGAAGAATTTTAGCCTTCAGGAATTCAACAATGCCCTGTCGTTTTTTTCTGACGATTATTACAACAACTGCTAAGAGAGCGAATATATTGAATATATTACCGAAAGTCGTAAAAAATGTCCACCGGTGAGACATTACAGGCACCAGACTGTAAACAATATATCCCCCGGGCCAGGAAGCTAGTTTGTAAACGCCCTCAGACTTTTTTTCCACGGTGGTCGAGCGCATTTTTGCTGCAAAATCATTGATTCCACGCGTTGGCTCCGGATCATTCTGAGGATCTGCACTGGGAACAAAAACACCCATTCTGCCTGATGGTGAAATAAAAGCGCTTACACCTATATTTACGTTTCTCACAAGGGGAAGGCGGGTTTCAACACTCCTGAAAACAGCCAGAGCCAGATGCTGCCAGGGTTCCTGAGTAGCACCAAACCAGGCATCGTTTGTTATATTAACTAAAACATTAGGTTTCAGTTTCTTCAGGCGGTTTGAATACTCGGGCAAAATGTCTTCATAGCAAATCATGGGACCCAGATTCACGTCCAGTTTCTTTCCGTCAACTTCAACATCGTGAAGTGTCAGATTGTTTACTGATGTTCCTCGACTCATATTTGACATACGATGAGCTTTAAAAAAGCTGTGCATAAACGTAAGTTGATCATAAAATGGAATATATTCACCGAAAACTAAAAGCCAGTTTTTATCATAGCGATATCTGATTTTACCCTCTCGGTCGAGTAAGATGGCGCTGTTGTAAACTTTCCGATCACCATCAGAAATATCCGCTGTACCGGCTCCCATAAAAAGTGGTGTAGTAAACCCACGACGGATTTTTCTCATATCGTAGGATTTGGCAGAATCAAGAAAATCGCGGTCCGCATTCCGGTGTATGTGGTAAGGATAACTGCTTTCGGACCATACAAGGAGATCAAGCCTCGGAAACTGACCGGATTTCACAAGGCTCTCAGCTTCACCGGATAACTTCTGGTGTACTGCCAGTTGTTTCATTCCGAAATACCGCTGACCCTTTGTGTGGATTCCGATCATGGGCTGAATCATTGCCACACCAATGTGAGGAGCCTTCTTCGCCGTCTTTTCAACGTCATGGAGTCTCCACTGTGACCACAATAGCGCAACAACCATAATTGACGCAAACGCCAGCCAGATTTTGCGGAAACGTTTTTCGCGAAACATTTCATAAGCACTGAAAATAAGACTGGATGAGAGAATAAGCAGGGCACTCACCATTATCGGCCCGCCAAATTCAGCTACCTGAATCGCCCCGGGGACAAAAGCCTGAGTTATTGCAAAATACCAGGGGAAAATCAGAGGAAATGCATATTCCACAGCCATGACCGAAATCGGTGCGTGAACCATCGGCGGCAAATCAGTGTTGTCTCGAAACCACGTGAATAAAACGGCGATAATTCCAAAAATAATACCCTGATACAAATTATACAAAGCACAAATGGGGAAAGCCACTATCCATGGAAGAGATCCGAAGCGAACGATAAGATCTGTAATCCAGGGGAAACCTCCCATCATGGCCACAAATCCTGCGGTGAGACCCACAAAAAAGGCACTTTTACCACTTCTACCTTCAAGCGCGAAAAACAGAGGAACCATGGCAAAATAAGCAGCCCACCACAATGGATAAGGAGGACAAGCTAAGAACCATAATGCTCCGGAAACTACTGCAAGCCCATAAGATTTCAGATTTTTAAGATTCATATCAACACCTTGACCATATCAGACGAGAGAATTTATCCTATCCACCGATGATTAACAAACTATTTTTCTGTTTCTTTTCCCAACGCTCGCTCTGTGTCATTTTTCGATCCTTTTATCCCCCTTTGTAATGATTGAAATTGAAAAGTTTCTTAAAAAGTGAGAAAAGTTGGGTTTCCGCGGTAAAAAGCGGCAACCGTGGCTATGCTTCTTTGTCACAGAGGGTTGAAAGGGTATGGAAACGTCCTTCGTTGAACTTGAAAAACTCTATATGGAACATAAAGACATGGTTTACCGCGTTTGCCTGAGATTCAGCCACGGAGATTCAGAATGGGCTCTGGATCGGATGCAGGAAGTTTTTCTGAAACTTGCTGACAAGTGGTCTGCGCTACCGGAAATAGACAACCATAAAGCGTTCATATACCGTACAACATTCAACTTGTGCATCAATCACTCCAAAAGGCAGAAAAGCCTGCTATCCCTTTTTACTAAATATTTCAATGCTGATGTAATTGATACCGTCGCCGGAGAACCCATTGCACTTCCTTCTGATGCGGCAGAAAAAAATGAGCTCCTTTCCCGCCTTGATAATGCCCTTGGGAAACTCGACGACAAGCACCGTGAATCGGTTATCATGTATTACCTTGAAGATATTGATATTCCTGAAATAGCCAGCATTCTTGGCGTAAACAAAGGGACAATTAGTCGCCGCCTCAAATCTGCCCGCGAGATCATGGCCAAATCCCTGGGAAAAGAGTGGTTCGATGAAAACTGATAACGGTAAACTCATTGAAAAAGCGAAAGAACTGCACATTTCAACCAGGGCTCCCGTAAACGATAAAGTTATGATCGCCCTGATGCGTCAAAGATGTGAAGGAAAAAAGAAAACCTGGCTTCTACATCCAGCCTTCGCTGCTTCCTTTGGTATCATTATATTGATCGCTATCGCCGGCTTCTGGTTTATGTCAAAACCATCCGGGGAAGTTAAAAACTTTGAAAATATCTCATTTGCTCAGGAAGTCCCCGTTGTGATTGCATCGGACAAAAACGACATCCAGCCTGAGAAAAATAACATTCAGCCTCAGACTCCGTTTCTTTTAGCCTCAGATAATACAGAAGTCGAACTTACAGGCTCCGGAAAACTTGCGGTGGGAGTCGACGCAATTTCCGACGGCAAATCAATACTCAAGATGGACGGAAACAAAATCCGCCTTATCTCCGGAGATGTCACCTTCACCGTTGCTCCAAGAAATACTTCAAACAAACTTATAGTAGTTGCCGGGGATATGGAAGTTACGGTAATCGGAACAATTTTTCGCGTCGTAAATAAAACCGGCGAGACACGTGTTTGGCTCAAAAAAGGCAGTGTTTCTGTTTCTCAGGGGAAAATATCAAAAGTTCTTAAGCCCTCAGAAGTATGGCCGGAAATGCCCTTTAACCTCACCCTGACCCAGGTTGCTGCACGGCTGGCCGATCTTCGTACAAAAGGCGCTCACAAAGAATCCGCACTGCTTTTACGTAAAGCAATTGCCAAGTACGGAAAATCTCCTGCTGGACAGAGCCTCTACATTGATCTGGCTTCTATTTACGGGGTACATCTGAGAAAATGGGATTCCGCCTGCTCCATACTCAAACGCTACAAAACGAATTTCCCCTCCGGAACCCATCACCTCGCCGCAGACATGCTCTGGAACCGCTTCCGGTGCAACTAGTTCGTGTCCTGAAATTCGCTTCGCGAAGGATTTTATTAAAAACCCTAACAGGCCACTAGTAATAAATTCAACACCTTGCGGTTACTGTCCTGAGCAAAAATCGGGCGAAAAATTTGATTCTGGGTATTTCAGGACAGTAACTAACTAGACTCTGCTCGGTTAGCACTTGTTTAATTCAAATAGCCAATCAATACGATTGTGAGCTATAGTAAAGAAAATCTTCAGGATGGAGCCCCTGATTGTCCTGTTTCTGCTACTGATTTCCTGTGTTCCTGATTTTTTTAACAGGTAATCAGCAAGTCAGGTAAACAGGGGCAGGACCAGCGGTTAACCATTCAATATCAATTAATAATTAAAAAGAACTTAATTTTTAATTCAATT
>JAHJMN010000207.1 GCA_018821305.1 Myxococcota bacterium | reverse complement strand
GAAGAGGGTAATCACATCAGCCTGAATGACATCTCCCCCCCGAATCTAAACATCGATCTTAAATGAACGGATCATAAAACACGGAATTACGCGATTCGGAATTCGATCTGCCCACCCAAAAAAGAAACATCGGAAAATGAGCCAAAGCCTGGCTCACACATATTAGCGAAGGGATTAAAGATACCGGAGGTATCGAAAATCCCTGGTGGGTGGCGGGGTAATCACATCAGCCTGAATGACATCACCCCTGAATCCCCATGCGACGGTGAATCCGCGGATCATGAGCCTGTGACCACACAGGCGACAGCTTTCCAGCCCGGCTCGCAAGAGCCGGGTTTGAATTATCGTTTGGTCCCTTCCCCTGTTTCATGCGCCGCCAAAGGCGGCACATGAAACAGGGGAAGGAGGCGCGTTACGTTGCGATCCCGGAGTTAAAACTCCGGGCTAAATAAAGGCGTTCTGAAATACCGGAAATCAAATTTTCCGTCGATTTTTTGTACAGGACTCTCACTGTTTTCTGCGAAAACAGTTGTCGTCTTTGACGATTTCCTTCGGAAATACGTTTTAGACAGTAACCGCAAGGTGTTGAATTTATTGTAGTGGCCTGTTAGGATTTTTAATAAAATCCTTCGCGAAGCGAATTACAGGACACGAACTATTTACCTTCATCTTCGATGATTGGGGATGGTTGGCAAAGATTACTCTTAAGATGGGCAACTCTTCCACATTTCCGGCAATAATATTTACCATCTGAAATCAGTTGCCTGAACAGTTCAATGTTGTCTCTAATTTCCGCTGGGGACAATCTACATAAAGAAGTGTATTTATCCAGTTTTATCATAACGTTAACACCTGATAAGTTTGGCCATGTCAATCCTATCATTTTAACCCCGGTTTCGCAAAGTGAAAACCTGGAATTGTTTTAAAAATGTCATCTAATTCAAGTTCGCATGTTCAACACTCTGAACGGGCGCCATAGGATACTGAAATATTTCAGAGCATTAAAATTGAAAAATGTAGAAAAAGGGACTTGCGATTCCAGAATAAATGGTAAACTTTTAGAGGCGTCTAACATATTTTATCTAACTTTGCGAAAGGATTAGCACATGAAACACTTATTTTTCTTACTTGCCATTTTGTTAATTGCAACTGGTTGCGATGATGATAATTCGAACAATAACTCTAATAACACTAACAACACAAACACCAATAACACTAATAACACCAATAATTTGCCTCTTGACCCTGCCATTTCAGTTGCGTCGCAGACTCTGGAGTCACTTTCAACTCGCATCACTGTCACAGGAGCAACATCAAACGGAAATGGATGGATCGCGATCCGGGAGGCCTCTGAAACCCATGACGGTACTATTCTTGGATATATTTCTGTCGCTGATGGAGAAAATCAATTTCTGAACGTAGATCTTATGCGGCCAGTCATGGATTCGGAAATTCTGGAAGCACACCTTCTTTCTGATGCAGGAAGTGCTGGTACCTTCGAACCAGATGGAGATGATGTTGCTCAAACCCTCAATTCAGAACCAGTTATTGAAGAATTCACAGTAACTGTCCCTGCAACTACTCCTGCTGTGCGTATTTTTGTGGAAAATGTGGGGATGGCAGCATTTACTGTCTCCTCAGTGGAACCTGTATTTTTCGAGACTCTTGTTGGTACCGAGGAAAACAATGAAACTCTTACTCTATATGCTGGATGGCGGTATGAAATAGTAAATTCTGCTCCTGTAGCACACCCATATGAACTGGTTACCATGGGAACTACTGCTGCTGAAGACACTGTTTTACTATCTCAGGAAGATCCTGGGGGATTAGAAGAAAATGAGGATATCCTGTGGATGGAAGATGAGGTAACGGGAGCATTACAATTCACTATAGCCCCAAGCCTTGAAAGCGTACTCACTGGATATCGCTGTGGTGTCCATACTGCATCCATGCGAGGCCAGATTATAATTCAGTAATAAGCACACTAAAAGTGGGATTCGAAATCGTATTCGATGGGGCTGGAGGTGGAATCTTCAAGGTCTGAGTAACTTGCAGTATCGCCGCTGAGAGCACCACGGAAGAAACCCACCATCTGGGCCGCTGTGAAATCGCGGAAGGGGCCATGCTCACCTTCTGCCGACACGCAAGTGCTGCATATAATACAACTTTCGAGATCGTCAAGGAAGTCGAGATGGCCATAACCGAGGGCTAGACTGAAAAAGGCTGGAGAGGCGCTGGCTTCGTAAAACTGGACGTAATTATCACCTTCGGGAGCGCATGCACCGGAAAACATGCTGGCTGACTGTGTTCCGAATTCGGTTCCCATCACATATGACGGAAATGAGAAGTTGAAAGGGCCATCAATTACGCGGGCTTCTCCCCCCATGGGGCCCCCTGTCCCATCAACGGGATCAATTCCTGCTACTGCCATTGCACAATCATTGCACGAGTCCAGTAAAATCCAACTGACTTTGCCTCCACGGCTGTGTCCGAGGTACCCCACATGGTCGAGGGAAATTGTAACATCAAGTTCCGATTCAAGATTCAGGTGAACCCACTGAAGAAAGTTGTATGCCTGTTCCGCTTCTTCGGCGGCGGTAGGCTTACCGATGGGATTGTTATCAGCACCATACATTTGCGGCGCGACAACCACGAAACCGTGGGAAGCAATGGTACCGAGAATGGAACTGAACCATGTGGCATCGAGCATGAATCCATGCTGAAATATGATTACGGGGTAGCGGCCACCAAAAGCGGGAGCATAAACAGTAAAATCAACGTTTGACCCGAAAGTATCCGCGTCAAAACCCATTACTTCGACTTCAAGGCCACCGGGCCCCCAGATGGACGCATCCGAAACATAGATGTCATTGTTGGTATTATTGGTATTATTTATATTGTTAGTATTGGTATTGTTTGTATTGTTCGTATTCGTGTTATTAGTATTATTTGTATTTGTATTTGTATTGTTCGTATTGTTGATATTATTAGTGTTCGTATTATTTGTATTGTTTGAATTGTTGCTGGCAGTGTCATCATCGCAGGCACTGAAAACCATTGTAAGAAACATCGCTAGACTTAAAAGTACTTTCTTCATTTCATGCCTCCGGAGAGTTTAAAAGGTTTAATGCAATATATCCCCGTTCAGAGAGTTTTCAACGGAAAAAGCACGTAAAAACGCTTACACTTTCTTCTTTATTTAGTTCGTGTCCTGAAATTCAATTTTTATCAAAATTGAATTTCAGGACACGAACTTTCCAGCAAATTATAAATGTTTTTGAAATGTTAGAACAATGAGGTTGTGAGAAAGAAGAACTGAAAAACAGTTATAAAACAATCAATTTTCAGTACATACGGATGGAGAGCCCGTGCAGGTCCAGCCCGTTTCTACCTGGCAGGTTGCACTGCAGCCGTCATTACTTGACGTGTTGCCGTTGCCCTGATCGCAACTTTCGCCACCAGCTATAATACCATCGCCGCAAATTGGAACACACATTGATGGGGTACCTGTGCATATCCAACCGTTTTCTATCTGGCAGGTTGAACTGCAACCGTCATTATTTGACACGTTGCCGTTGCCCTGATCACAGTTTTCGGCGCCCAATATAAGACCATCTCCGCAAGTTGGATTACAAATTGAGGGGGTACCTGAGCAGTTCCAGCCAACTTCAACGTGACAGGTTGAATTGCACCCATCACCATTTACTGCGTTGCCACCGCCCTGGTCACAAGTTTCACCCTGAACTAAAAGACCATCTCCGCAAATGGGAAGACAAACGGAAGTTGAGCCTGCAGGTTCTGATGTACAAACCCAGCCCGGTTCGACAAAACATTGGGCGGAGCAACCGTTACCAGTAACCATATCACCATCATCACAGCGACCTGCCGTTAGCTCGATACCGGAAACAATACCGTTACCACAGCCGGGATTGCAGATGGATGGTGAAAGTTCAGTTTCTTCGGAACAACTCCAGCCCATCACAATCTGGCAGTTATCGTCGCAGCCGTCATCAAGACCGAGAGCGCCAGTGTCACACTCTTCGCCGAATTCTGGATCATCGTCGACAATACCGTCACCGCAATAAGGCATTGAACAATCCGGGCGGCAGGTATTCCGACCAATTATATTGTTTTCGCCATCGTCGCATTCTTCGGGACCGCTTTCCGGGCCCGTTTCACTTAGAATATCGACAATGCCATCACCACAGGCAGGCAGTGAGCAATCAAGGCGGCAGGCGTCAGGTTCATCGGCATTTCCTGTACCGTCATCGCATTCTTCACCGTTTGAAGTACTGAGATTTCCATCGCCGCAGGATGGCAAGAGGCAATCAGGCGTACATTCGGAATTGGGTTCAAGGCTGTTAGCTGCGCCATAGTCGCATTCTTCATCAGTGTCTAAAATGCCATCACCACATGTGGGGAGCATGCAGTCCGTGCGGCAGGCGTCAGGTTCATCGGCATTAGCTGTACCGTCATCGCATTCTTCGCCTGTATCTACGATAGAATTACCGCATACTGCGTTGGTATTATTATTGTTTGTGTTGTTTGAGTTATTACTGTCATCATCATCACAACCGATCATGGCAGCAAGGGCAAAAGCGAGAATTAATGATTTTTTAAGCATGGAAAACCTCCGGTGAAATGTAATTTTACAACTAGCAACACTATATACCGGAAATTTTCTATACGTCAATCTTTATTTTTTTAGTTGTTTGTCTGGATCTAGTTATTATTCTGGAGGCCCACGAGGAAAGAGCCCTGATACTGCAAATCGCTGACTACGCTGTTCATGGCTTCGAATTGCTTATAGAGCATGGATTCGTATTGCTCGATCCGGCGCTCCATAGCTTCGATGGTATCATCCATGCGTTTGACACTTGTGGTGATTCCCTTCTTTTTCGCAGTGAGGACACCGTCTGTAGAGTTAATGTAGCCTTCTGCTGTGTCGTAAAAAGTCTTTGCAATACCCGTTGTTCCAAGCACATCATCAGTTGCAAACAATCGGGCAACACCCTGTGGATCTGCTTCTATTTTCTCCTCGAATTTGGTTTTATCGAAGGAAAGTGTTCCGTCCCGTTCAGTTTTTATGCCAATCATTGAAAGGGCACTTAGATCCGATGGCAAACCGCCGACCTGAGATGTCACAAGCCCCGAAAGACGCGACTGAATTCCCCTTGCCGTAGAATCCCCGAACAGTGAATCAGTTCCTTTTACGGTTCCTGTGAAACTCAACTGATAATTCAAGAAGCTTGCTACACTGTTATAAGCATTGACGAATTCCTGTACTTTATCTGCGGTTGCTTTTGTATCCGGGTCAACCCTCAGAGATACGCTTTCACCCACAGCGGTTTTTTCCAGGACTTCAAACGTCATTCCGGAAACTACTCCGGAAAACTTGTTTGTTGATGATGTTACAGTGTGTGTACCGTCGATGAGAACCTGAGCATCTGTAGCTGCATCACGATAAGGAGCTGTGGCATTTGAAAGACCGACGGTAGTGCCATTCTCAATGAATTCAACATCATTTGCAAGGCCCGTTTCCTTACCTACGGCCAGAATACGATACCGACTGCCGTCGTAAAAAATACTCGCCTGCACCCCGATGTTTAATTTATTAATATCTTCAACAATGGTTTCCATCGTGGACGAACCATCAATAGTGACAGTCCCTGCGACGGTTCCGCCAATGGAAATATCCATAGTGCCCGCCCCATACAGGCCTGTGGAATCTTTTGCGGCCTGATCTGTTGAATAAGTTTTGGTTGAACGAGCGAGGGATTGAACCTGAACATCAAAACTTGCGGGCTGAGCTATCCCGGAACTTGAAATTTTTATTTTGGATTCATCCGAAGAAACAGCACTGTACTCCATGAAATCATCAAATTTCATTAAGGTTTCAGCTGAATCCTTGAAGGTGGACAATTTTGTGGAAAGTTGATCAACCAGCTTTCCTTTTGTTGTGAGATCCTTCTGTTTTTCCTGAATAGAGGTTATCTGCGTGCGTTTGAGGGCCACTAACTGGTCCACAATTGTTCCGTAGTCGAATGCTCCGAGATTTGTGAAGTTTACTGTCATGTTATCCCCCGATACACTGAGGCTCTTCGCTGCAAAAAAAAGCAGCGACCGATTTTTAAATGCAGCAATATTCTGGAGATTACTCAGGCTCTCCTGAATCAGACCGTCTTCGGCAACATCAACTATGTTACCGAAAACAGTCATCTTAGCTGACGGATGATTGTTGTATTAACCCACAAGGTCAACCCATCCGCGACCGAAGTTTTTCAACTTCCGTGCCATTTGCACCAGTTCGTCCGGTGGCATCTGACGAATTACTTCCCCCGTATCTGCATCCAGTACCTTTATGATATTAATACCACTTTCCTGGTCCTCTTCAAATTTCAGGGTTCGACCCTGTCTCAAAGCGGCATTTTCAAGGGAATCGTATGCTTCATCAATGTCTTCACGGGTCAGTTCTCTGGCGCTACCGTCAATTTCCCCACGCATTTTTTCTTCTGCATAGGACCGCTTCCAGGCGCGACTTTCGCCATCGGAAGCAGATGCATCAGATTTAATTGTTGGGGAAGTTTCTTTGATGACGATATGGTCTACACTGCGCGGTGAGATGACAATGGGGATTGATCCGTATGCTCCGGTTGTAAAGTTTCCCATTTTATCATCTCCATCGTCCGATACGGAAGGGACCTCGAGATCCCTTCCGCCGGATCCATTTTAAAGCCGAATTGCTCTACCCGATAAGTCCCAGTGCTATGGAGGGCATCTGGTTTGCCTGAGCGAGAACGCTTACGCCGGCCTGCATCAGTATGTTGTTGCGGGTCATGTTGGCGGTCTCCTGTGCGATGTCAACGTCACGAATCTGGCTGTTTGCTGCGGACAGGTTTTCCCTGTAGGAGCCAAGGTTAGATACAGCTACATTCAGACGGTTGGAAACAGCACCAAGTTTACTGCGCTGGGTGGAAATGTCACCAATTGCATCATCAATCATGGCAATTGCACTTTGAGCTTTAGTCACTGTGGATACACTCAGTGCACTGACTTTCGTTGCGCCACCAAGGTTTGAAGTTCCCATGGAAGCTAGACTTACTTTGATTGTGTCGTTGGTTGACTTGTTGATACCCACCTGAAAACTCATATTGGTGGTGCTGCCGTCCAGGAGTTTGGTACCGTTAAATTCAGTTACTTTGACAATACGGTCGATTTCACCTTTGAGAGCGCTGAATTCATCATTGAGGAATTTGCGGTCTGCATTGGTGTAAGTACCGTTGGAGCTCTGAACGGAAAGTTCTCTGAGACGGTCCATAATGCCGTGAACTTCGTTTAAAGCGCCGTCAGCGGTCTGAATTGCACTGATACCATCGTTTGCGTTTCTTTCAGCCTGGCCAATGGATTTGATGTGGGCTCCCATTTTCTGTGAAATGGCAAGGCCCGCGGCGTCGTCGGCGGCAGAGCGTACTCTGAGCCCTGAAGACAGTTTCGACAGTGAAGACTGAAGACTTGTCTGGCTTTTGTTAAGGGAACGCTGTGCACTGAGGGAAGGGATGTTTGATTTAATGGACAGAGACATGGTAATCCTCCTTGGATTGATGGGGCTTCCGACATGGAAGCACTTGTTGTTTTTACTCCACTTTTTTTTAAACACATCCGGCCGGTGAGACATGCCCTGCGCCCTGCGGACACTTCAGTTTTCCGGGTCTGAATTACTGAAGTTCGGGTCGCCCTGCCATGTTGCAGTGCAGGCTCATCCTTTATCATCGGTGTCCCTTCCGATAACTTTAACGCTCACGAACATTTTTATGATATTTTTCTTAACTGCTTGTATTTATATATTATTTTTAATTGTTCCAATTGGGTCAAAAATATTCTTTCTGAAACATTCACATTTACAAGCGTTAAAACGACTATATTTTCAGAGCCTGTTGTAGTACAAATTAGTTCGTGTCCGGAAATTCGCTTCGCGAAGAATTTTAATAAAAATTCTATCCGACCACTAGTAATATTTTCAACACCTTGCGGTTACTGTCCTGAGCAAAAAAATCGGCGAAAAATTTGATTTATTGTATTTCAGGACAGTAACTAATTAACAACTAACTTTCGGGGAGTGATTACTATGAATAAGTTACTATTAAGTGTTGTTTTTCTTGTCATATCAATGTTTTCCCAAGCAGTATCGGCGTCTGCTGTTTACAGCTATCATGGGGCGTATAAAGATAATTACGTAGATTTGAGAATAACAACCACATTTGCCTCGTGGCTTACAAGAAAAGGAGGAGGGTCTTCTAAGCGAATTGAGTGTCTCGCCACATTTAATGAAAATAAAGTAGAAAATCTTGAAGTTAAATACGAGGGCAAAACATATAAAATCAAAAACTATAAAACCCATGAAGACAAAATTAGTCTTCAGAGTGGAAAGAATCTGCATTTGTTCGATATCGAACTGAGTTATACAATCAAGGCCACAAAGACAAAAATAACGAAAAAATTTACCGTTTTTGCTGGCGCTTTTATTAGCAAAACTGGCAATAATAGACTTATTTTTGTTGGCGAGAAAAAACCTGTGACGGATATAGAAAAGCTTCATGCAAGCCAACTGGCTTTTAAAAGATTGAGTTTTAAAAATGGCCAGACATATACTTATAAAGTTGAAGGAAAATCAACTAAAGGATATCGCACAGAAACAACTATAAAAGTTAACAAAGGATTTGTTGAAAACCGCTCATTTGCGGAATTAAAACAGAATAAAACTGCTGAATCCATAAGTTACAGAACTCTCAGAACATGGACTGAATCCTATTCCGATATGAATTCTCATAAAGAAGGCGCCGAGGCTATTTCCATGGATAAAGTGTATGACAAATGCGCCCAACTCATCAGAAAAAAATCACGCACGGACACAGTTAAATTGGATTTTGCGCCGGATGACACCCTCAGACAATGTCGGCTTTTTAACCGCAACAGGACGCAGATTCACAAAAATCTCTCCACAAAAATCATATCCATCACCTTCCCCAAAGTCTCAAACTCAAGCCTTTAACATTAAAAAATCTAAATTAGACCCATTGCTGTATTGTTAATAAAAACAATAAGTATTGATGAAAGCAAGGCTATTCGGGAAGTAAGGAAAAATATAATGTACTAATACACATTTCCGAAAGCAGGTAGTTGATTATTTTTTCTCCAGAGTCAGGAGAGCTTTTTTCAGTTCCAGACCGCCGGCGTATCCCGTCAGGGAACCATTTGATCCTATAACTCGATGACAGGGGATAATAATTGAAATGGGGTTTTTGCCCACAGCACCGCCAATGGCGCGGGCACTCATTTTTGAGGTCTTTCTATCTTCGGCCAGACGCCGGGCCAGTTCGCCGTATGACACGGTTGTACCCCACGGTATTTGTTGAAGTAATTGCCACACCTGCATTTGAAAAGCGGTCCCACTGATTTTTAACTTAATTTCGAAATTCCGCCGTTTTCCAGCTATATATTCACAAATCTGGGTTTCAACACTTTTAAAAGAATCTTTTTGTTCCGGACTCATGATTCCCGAACTTTTGTGGTCTAGTTGTGGGAAATATCTCTGCCCTTCAAACCAGAGCCCCGAAAGAGAACCGTCATCCATAATCTCAACCGTCATTTTACCAAGTTCCGTTTCAAATGTTCGAAATACAGCCATATTACCTCCACAGATTTACAACTTTGTTTTATACTGATATCACTAATTTAAACAATCCGGCAAACGACTTTTCGAATATTTTGTATTTTTGCTCTATGAAAATTTATAAATGCAGTTTAGATTTATAGTGACTTACTCTGGAGATTTCATGGACAAAAATAATATTGAAGACATAACAAAAACTACTGATATGCCAATTATGGCTGGCAATGCGGATAACGTATCTGATAACTCAAATGAAATTTCCGATCCTTCATCCGAAATAGCAATTGATTCTGAGCCAGGAGTTTCCGATACTTCACCCGAAATGGCAATTAAATCAGAGCCACCTGAAGTAAAATGCTCAAGTTGCAAGAAATTCACTTCTTCAGAAGATCCGTTCTGTACTCACTGTGGTGCTAAAATCTTGAGTTCTGAAGAAAAAGAAAAAAAACTGAAAGAGAATCAGGAATTTATAGACAAACTCAGTACTGAAGCACGCAAGTCCGCAAGGGGAATAATAATTCTTGGATTTCTATTTGCAATTTCGGGCACCATCATGGGGTTTATCAACAAAAAAACTACAGATGACGCCCTGAACCTTGTAAAGCACATGGAGCCGACTCAGAAAGTCGATATAGGTGAAAAGTCATATACTGTAAAGGAACTGAGAAGAAAAATTAATTTTGAATACTATCAAGTATTTGTTGTGAACTATTTTCTTTCTGCCGTAATGTTCGGATTATGGTTCTGGGCCCGGAAAAACCTTTTCCCTGCCATTGTAAGTGCCCTTGCAGTTTATATTGCAGTTAATATTTTCAACGCCTTTATAGACCCGTCAACCCTGTATAAAGGGCTCATTATCAAAATTATTATTATTGGAATATTTGCAAATGGAATAAGCAAAGCCCTGAAAGTAAGAGAACTCTCAGGTCTACTGAAAGACTATAAAAAGTGATGGGAACCTGTCCTTTTTGCCTCAATGTTGTAAAAGAAAATGCAAAATTCTGCGGCAAATGCGGGAAACAAATAGCTGGAGATCCAGTCCGAAGCTCCAACCGAAACCAATCAACACCTTTTTTAGAAAAGGTAATGCCTGCAATTAAAATTATTCTGTGCTTTTTTATTGCCAATATTTTTATTGCTTTGATCGGTCGATTTTCCCCGCCACACCTGTTGAAAGCTGAGTTTGTTGGGCTAGGCCTTCTGGGTATAATTATTATTGTAAATTATTATCAGGTAAAAACCGTCTCAATAAACCCCAAGATTCCGATAAAAGGGATGTTTTTAACGGTACCCACCACCACACTGGCTATTCTGATTTTTATGGTTGGCTATATTTTTCTTCTAAAGCATTTAGCCGTTGAGGACGTAAAATATCTTGCTGAATATAAAAAAGCCGGACTTCCTGTATGGATAGCATTTATAGCAATTGCAGCATGGCCTGCATTTTTTGAGGAAATTGCTTTCAGAGGCGTCATCTACCAGAGTCTTCTAAGCATTGGATCACCGAAAGAAGCGATTATTCTTCAGGCATTACTCTTTTCCGTGGTTCATTTGTCACCAGCTATTTTTATCAGCCATTTTTTGATAGGCCTTGCCCTGGGATGGCTCGCCACCTATCATAAATCCCTGATTCCATCCATGCTGGTGCATTTTTTCTATAATTCAAGCATACTGCTGTTTGAATATTTCAAACTTTTATAAATCTGCTTGATTTTCGCAGAAGCCTGGGAATGACTAACTATCGGTGCTGGATAATCTGCACAAATACGTTTGGTTTCATATGAATGGATTGTAGCGCAATCGACCCGTTTCAGTTCAGGGACAAATTTTTTAATAAAACGGCAGTCAGGATCATATTTTTTTTGCTGAAGCAAGGGATTGAAAATCCGGAACCAAGGCTGTGCATCACACCCCGTAGAAGCACACCACTGCCAGTTTCCGTTATTTACGGCTGGATCATAATCAACGAGTTTTGATGCAAAATATTGCTCGCCACGGTGCCAGTCAACATGAAGATCTTTAACGAGAAAAGAGGCAGCGACCATTCGAAGACGTCCATGCATCCATCCAGTATCATTTAACTGACGCATAGCCGCATCTATCAAAGGAAAACCCGTTTTACCTTCGCACCAGGCAGAAAATAGATCATCACTATCAGGCCATTCAATTAGATTATACTCTTCACGGAAAGCGCCGGAAAAGACCCTGGGAAAATGATATGCAATGGACGAAAAAAAATCCCTCCAGGCAAGTTCCCGGATAAGAGAAGCGCCACCGGGGCAGGATAGCAGTATTTGATAAGCTTCAACGGGGCTAACGGTGCCTGCCTTTAAATGCGGACTGAGGCCAGAAGTAGCATTCAGTGCCGGAATATTTCTGAGATTTTCATAATCAGAAGAAATTGATTGAAGTCGAGATAATAAAGATAACCCGGCTTTTCTGCCTCCTGAATTATAAGATTTAAAATTTATCCTTACGGGGTCCAGATTTTCAATTTGCTCCCATGTCAACTCTCCAGGAAGGCATATTTTACTGAATTGGCGATGGGAAGCCTGAAGTGGGAGCTCAATCGGAGTCAGTAGCCATTTTTTAAAATACGGTGTAAAAACAGTATACGGAGTACCATCCTTTTTAAGAACTGCATTGGGATGTTTTATCAGGAGATTATGAAATTGTTGATGCTCAAGGCCGTGAGTTTTGCAGATTTCCGTGAGAGTGGCATCACGGTTTTTCGCAAAAGGAGTGTAATCAAAGCCGGAGTATACGGTATTTACAAGGCCTGAGGAAAGGATTTGGGCGAGGATCTCACCTGGCGAACCATAAAAGAGGTGGAGGCGCCCCCCATGCTGTGCAAGGTCCCTATCCAGATCCTTCAAACTCTCAATCATGAATGAAAAAGCTCTGGAACTGAAGAATCGGTTATTCTCAAGTTGAGCTCTGTCAAAAAAGAAGCAAGGACAAAGGGGAAGATCATCGTTTATTGCCCTTTCGAGGGCATTATTTTCAAAGATGCGCAAATCCCGGTGGAAAATAAACAGGTTAATTTTCACTTTTTAAGCCTGCAATCTGCGGTTATCTTCCACTGATTTTTCGTATCTTTGAGAATTTTGCTTAATTTACGACAATCAATTCGATTTTTTCTTATTGAAACAGTAATATCTCTTGTTGGATTAGAATTTTTAATTACTTCCAGAAATTCATTATTCAACCCTGCCCGGTTTATGCTTATTTTTTTCATTGAAGGAAGATTAATAAGCAAACCAGCGAGCTGCGGAGATAATTTTGAATAGTCTCCACTGAAAAATGTGAGTTTCATAGATTTCATTTCATCAGTAGGAACACCATTCAAATTTGCACTGTAGAAATACAGTATTCGGAGGGAAGAAAGGCGGCTTATAATTCCAAGGCATGATGCCGTAGCCTTTGTCATACCGATAGAAAGCATTTCGAGATTATCCAATTTTGAAAGATGGACACAGTTTCCATCATCAAAAGGAGTTTTTGATAGACTCAGAATTCTTAGTTTTTTAAGTTTTGATATTAATTTAAAATTAGGACCAATTATCTTAGTATCTATCAAATACAGCTCACGCAGCGACGGCATTTCACTGATATAAACCAGAGAAGAGCTGGTAACTGAAGTCTTATCCAGCGACAAGACCCTCAATTCTTTATGATTGTAGAGAGCCGAAATCCCCATATCGGTGACAGGGTTTCCACGCAGATAGAGGGCACGGATTTTAGTGTTTGCAGCCAGATTTTTAATATAAGCATCAGAAATGCCACTTGATTCAAGAGAAATAAAAAATGGACGCTTTAATTTACCTATTCTAGTTGAAATCTCTTCATTCATGGATGTTTTGCCGGATATTCCGGAAAACCAGGGATTTTCAAGGAATTCCATCAGTTCATCCGGCTCAAATGGCTCAGATACTTTGATATGAAAATGGCCGGACTTGGAGGACTTCAGACAATGAAATGATTTCAAATTTTTCCCGGAAACTAATAGAGGGAATTTTATGGATTCCCGAATTTTCTTTCCCTCCGGAGTGCAGATGAGACTGGAATTATCCGAAATTGAGGAAATGCGCCCGAGGAGAGCAGGACTTACAGATGTGATGTTTGAAGCGGTTAAGTTCAGAGAAACCGGTTTCCCATTGTAGTAAACAATCCCTGATTCATATGTTCCGGGAAACACAACAGATGGTGCAATAATTGACTGGTCCTCAGTAAGTACCGGCCAGTATCGGCCACCAGCATGCAGATAAATGAGACTGTAATCCACTACATCAGGAATTACCGTCACCGGTTTCGCATTATGCACGGGAGAATCAAAAGAAACATAGCTGTCGAGGATATATGCAGTTGATTTCCGCATAGATTTTTGGAGGAAAAAAAACACGAGCATAGTTAAGAGTACAGCACCAAGGGCAATAGAGGTCATTTTCAGGAAATGCCTTTTCCGCATACTACCGGTAAGTACTACCTCATTTTTGAATGGCAGGCTCAAATTTTCCTGATATGTCTCTAGCCAGTCTTTATTTTCCTGCTTAAGAGTAACATTGGCGGTTTCAGGAGCAAAGGTTGTAATCGGATTATTTAAAACGTTTAAAAATTCATTGAAAAATTCCCCGGCAGACTGAAACCTTTTTGAGGGGTCTTTATCCAGTGCTTTTTCAATTACATCGCTCATCCCAACGGGCAAGCCCGAAACTATGTCTCCAAGGGGTGGATGTGGGTCATTAATAATAGAGTGAATAATCTGCTGAATATTATCCGCACCGGTATATGGAAGCCTTCCGGAAAGCATCTGATAGAGGATGACCCCAAGACTGTAGACATCAGTCCAAGGCCCAATTCGACTCTCTGAGCCCATCGCCTGCTCCGGGGCCATATAGGATGGGGTTCCCATAACAAGTCCACGTGAAGTTTGTGAATTACCAGATTCATCCCCCTCCGATAGTTTGGCTATGCCGAAATCCAGTATTTTAAGATCAAACCGTCCTTCGACATAACTTACAATAATATTTCCAGGCTTAAGATCCCGGTGAATTATCTTTTTCCGGTGGACTGCATCAAGAGCCCGGGTAATCAGGTGCATGGATTCAGTAATGTAACTGAGTTCGAGCATCCCCTCCCGGTCTATAACTTCACGCAACTCTTCCCCTTCGATATATTCCATCACATAGAAATATCGACCATCTTTCAGGCGACCGAAGTCGAATATCTGTATAATATTAGGATGTTTTATGCGGTTGACTGCACGTGCCTCATCGTTAAATCGGCGTACTACGGAAGCGTTTCGTGAGAGCTCGGACGAAAGAACCTTGATTGCTACATCCTTTTCAATAGTAGGATGATGGCCCTTGTACACGGTTCCATATGAACCATCTCCAAGGATTTCAAGTATTTTATAAGAGCCTATAAAGCCCCCGATGAGGGAATCAACGCTTTCCATGGATGTAATTTAAACCAGATTTACATAGAAATTCAACAGGTTTTCACATTAACTGCGATCAATCGAATAACTCATGTGTTTACATCGATTTTTAAACTATCCAAGAGAGAATGTTTTGTTATTGAACTGTTTGATAATGCGAGAGGAAGTAGTAATCAGGAGGATATCAGGCAGCAGCTTCGTCGGATTTCTTATCTTTCTTGCCTTTCTTTTCTTTTTTGTTCATGAAAAGACCAGCAACAATAAGACCGCCGATAATAAGAATAAAAACGAGTTTTCCACCAATTTTTTCCCAGAAAGGAAGTGATGGAACTCCGGGAAGTTTGACGCCATCTTTTTCCATACGAGCTTTTACTGCGGAATCAAGTCTGATGAAGAGATCATCGCGACCAACATAACCTACATATTCACCATCGTAGTTCCAAACAGGAATGAATAATATTTTTACCTGTTTGATTTTGTATCCGAGGTCAACTTTGCCGTAAGCTGGATGTTTGTAAAATGGATCATTCGGCAGGTCTTTTACTTTTACTATTTTTTCACCGCCGAAAGTAATCAGTGGAGCTTTTTTCTTTGCCTGAGCTTCAGTGGGCATCATGACGGCAAAAATAAAGCCTGCTACAATAATTGATAAAACTGTTAATTTGTTAGACATAGTCTCCTCCGTTAATTTCATTGCTCTTATTGAGCTGATATATTTTTCACATTTAAGTTCCTTAATGTCAATAATAAAAATCACATTAACAAAAATTAGTTGTTTTTTCCTTGCTTTTTCTTTTTTTGAGAGTTTTATTCCCATTCGGAATTTTTTTTCCGAATATAACCATTTTAAAGGAGATAAAAATGTTAGTCAGGTCGTTTCTTTATTCTTCAATTGCAATATTAACCCTGTCCTTTACTTCATGTGGAGACAAAAAAGAGGACAGTTCAGAGAAAAAATCAGAAAAAATCGAAAAAAAATCAGAAAAGCCCTCTGATGACAAAAAGCCCGAGGAAAAAACTCCCGGAGAAATGAAACCTGAAGCAAAAGATGTCAAACCAACTGAACTTAAGGATGCGCCCAAAGTAAGTTGGGAAGGATATAAAAAAGGCACTTTAAAGTTTCCTGATATAGCTGGTTCAACTGTAAATTTCCATATTTCTGGAATATCCACAAAAGGCCCGCTGAATATCAGTATTTCCACAAGAAAACTCCCCGTAGGAACAATTTTCCAGATTGGTAAAAACGAATTCAAAGTAGAAAAATCCAGTTTTCAGATGTTCTATCACAACATTAAAGACGTAATTTCAAAGATTGAACTGGATAGCGTCTATAATAAGTATTCCTACAAGATGAAACCCTGGGATTTCAACGTCACCATGAAAGTTACCCTTCCCGGTCATAAACCTGTTGATCTTAAGATACCTGCGATTGATCCTTCCAGTGGAATTAACAAGTACTTCAATGAGATCGTCGATGGAAAAATTGAATTTTCAAATGAAGGAAAAGATGCCGCAAAAAAAGACAGTATGATCACTGTTTTCAAATATTCTGCTCCTGTTGTAACAGGCAAAGGCAAACTTCTTGAGGACGTTGATGTGATAGCAGTAGTAGCTGACGAAGAAAGCAAAGTTGTTAAAAAATGTAAATTTACAAAAGAAACTGTAAGTATCTCCATGAAAGATGCAAAAATTACCGTTTACGAAAGAAGAACCGGGAAAAAACTCGGCGAAGAAGTCGTAAAGAACAATGGAAAATGCCCGATGTTTGTATCCTATGACAAGAAAAAGATGGAAGGCTCCAAAAGTGTAGACCGCAAAGATGTTGAAAAGTGGGCGACTAAATCCACGGCAAAATATTTAAAATAAATTAAACATCGCTGCTTTCCGTTACTCCTCGTAATCGTTTTTAGAATATCCACACTGATTATCTGATAAAATCACATTAACATTCTTAATTTTTTTAAAATCCGAGCAGGTATTCGAGGAATTAAGCATCCTGAATGTTTTTAGATTTTTAAGTTTAATTACATTTTCGGTGTCGACTTCCACATCGGTATCACTTAAATCAAGTACCTCCAATCCAGGAATACTAACAATTTCATCGAAGATGTCTTTTTTTATGTTGTTCTCCTGAAGGATTAAGTATTTAAGTCTTGATAATTGATTTATAAATTTATGGTTATCAATACTGATATTCACTATTGAAAGCATTTTAAGCTGGAATAAAGCTCCCAATGAAGACAATTTACCCTGTATCTTACAATCGGTAAGGGATAGAAATTCAAGATTTTTCAGTGTTGAGATGCTCTTTATCATTTCATCTGATAAATTTACGCTGTTGAGATAAAGTGAGCTTATCGTTTTTATTTTATGAATATTTTTTAAAATATCTTCTGACCCTTCACCTGTAATAGCAAGCCCCCTGATATTTGCTCTACTGGTAATAAATTCGACCATTTCATTGCTGATTACATCAATGTATTCCAAACTCAGGAAAAAAGGTATATCCCTAAAAATTACTTGAGGCTTTTTAATTTTCACATCTCTACTGTCGAATCCAATATGAAGTGGACGCGACGCGGTTTCGATAATCTTACGAATAACAGGAGTCTCACAGCCCCCTTCGTAATTATCACACAAATAACTTTTTATTATTATAGAACGATAGTTTTTTATTACTGAAGGGATTTTTGTATTTGATAATTCTTCTTCAGATACTACATAACCAACCTTTTTCCCTGAATGAACGATATATTTCTCCTCATCCATGGAATCTTCATTCTTGTATTCAATCATCCTGAAGTAATCTTCTTTTACAATAAATTTTTCTGTCGCGTGCGTTGCAAAAGTAAAGTCGTGTGAGTCAACAGTCTTCTTTTTATTACCCACGTCGTCTTTTACTTGAACTGGCAGAACTGGCATCGTTTCGCTATCAACTTCTTTTGCCCTGCAGGACAAAAAGTATGTCAAAAGAAAAATTATTGTTCCGAATTTCTGAAGTGAAGGCCCATAAAAATTTATTATTTTTTTTTGTTTACTCATGATTTTAGTTTTTTTCGTCATGAGTTACGGGACTTTTCGAGGGGGTGGTTATTTTCTTTTCTTAGGAGCAGCTTTTGGGGCAGTTTTGGGAGTTGTTTTTGGAGTTACTTTGGGAGCTTCTTTTGATTCTCTAAGCCTTACAAGGTCTGTTTTGATGTCAGCTGCGAATTTGCGTGCATTTGCTTTGTAAGTCTTATCAGCACCCTTCATTCCAATTACTTTTTCAAACATATCTTTAGCTTTACCCATATTACCTTCTGCATCACCGAGAAGGTCGCCGTTTTTATAGAGAAGAACAGCCAGATTGTATACTGGTCTGTAATCATTTGAGTGTTTGCTCATATGTTTCTCATATGCATCTTTAGCTTTCAAAAGATAGGCTTTTGCATCATTTTTGAGTTTGCTAACATCCGCAAGTTTGGCGAGTTCTGTTTCCATTTTCTTGATTCTTGCGGGAATACGTGTATTCACAGCGTCATCAAGAGTGTTTTTTGTGGAAACAACGTCGTCCATGATCATTTTTACAGTGATTTCGCCTTTGTCGAGTTTCTTGCGTATGATAGCTGCGTTCCAGGCTCTTCTTTTAACCTCTTCAACATATGGTTGAAGTTTCGGTAAAAGAGCACGAATATCGCCACCCTTTGTAGCCTGCTCACATACAGCGAGTCCCTTTTTGTACTCTTTGTGTATTTCTTTTACGTTTTTGAGTGCAGTTTCAAGTCGTTCTTTATTCTCGAACTGGTTGTCTGCCATATCCTGAAGCATGTTTCCATAAACCTTATATGCAACGCCAACAGCCAGTTCGGCTTCAGCAACACCCGGTTTACCAGGATATTTTGAAATTACGAGTTCAAGACTTTTTATTGCAAGTTCCGGCTGTCTGAATCTGATGCCCATCATACCAATGTTGAGATTGGAACTGTAATCACTGGGATCACATTCAATGGCCTTTCTGAAAGATTCAAATGCACGGCCGATATTTTTTTCATAAATAGCAAGAAGTCCTGAAGCGTTGTGATAATTGGCTAGAGCAATCTTGGCCCAGTTATCTTTAATTGCGCCCTTGCCGTCACAGGTTTTAGCAACAAATTCACGAGCCTGAGCGGTAAATATGTTTGCAAGGTCGATATTGGCGTGCTTTCTTCTATCAGCTTCAAGGTAGAAAAGAAGAGTAACAGCATAAACGCTACTGCGAATTCTAACTGCTTCAAGGGTTTCTCTGTCGATTTTACCAATGCTTGCAAGAGCTCTTCTGAGGTATTCAACGAGTTTTTTCATGTCCTGTTTCTTGCCGGATTTCTTATACTGATTGTAGTAGGCAAGAGCATAATTGTAGTTGATGTCAGGATCAGAAAGAGCTTCAGAATCCTCCATAATTTTGCTTTCAATACTCAGAAGAGAATTGACATCGCCCTTTGCTTCAATAACTGCAAGAGTCATCTGTGCCGCAGGATAAGAACCAGCCATTGATATTGCCTTTTTGAGAGCATCTTTTGCTTTTCCGT
This sequence comes from Myxococcota bacterium, assembly GCA_018821305.1. GTDB lineage: Bacteria > Myxococcota_A > Polyangia > HGW-17 > HGW-17 > JAHJMN01. Next base: position 24,834 of record JAHJMN010000207.1, on the reverse strand, counting down.
TTTCTCCGCAGCGATACCAGGTAACACCAGCATTATATGCAAAAGTGGCAACTTTCTCGCCACCTTTTTCCTTCATCAGGTCCATAAAGCCGCCTGCTACCTTCGCACATCCACTCTTGTCCCAGCCGTTTTCTCCCAGTTTAAAGAATTCCTTCATCATCTGTGAGAATTTGCGGTTAAGACTTTTGGAAACCGCTGCTGCAACGGGCTTTTTAACGCCAGGATCACCGGGTTTTCCTGCATCAGTAATGTTTTTTATTGGGTCACCAGTGCCAGTATTTCCATTATCACCGGTTTTACCATTTTTGTCGGGAGTAGTATCATCTCCCTTCTTGTCTTTGCAACCTGCCAGAGCAAGAACCAATATTAATAGTGTAAAATATCTACGAAACATATTTCAACGTACCTTTCTTACCTTGTGGGTACAGGCATGATTGTTGCCTTGGACATTTCGGGTTCTTCATATATCGGTTCTGCCCATATTTCATCGGACAGGGGACTGGAAGTTCTCTTAATTGCTGCGAGTTCTCCTTCGCAGAATTCGAACCATTCATCGTACCGACCACTGCGTTTGGCTTCTTTAACGCAAGCGGAGAAACCGTTTTTAGCAAACTCAAGCATAGGTTCTACACCCTGAGTAAGAGCATCTTTAATTTCAAGTTTTGCTTCAATGTTCTTTTCAAGTGACTTATCAAATTTGATAGAGTTTACCTTCGTATAGAAGTTCTTGTAAATTGCACCGAAACGGCCTGCAGCAGGAATAAACCAGAGATTCTTCTTTTTCTTGCCAAGTTGAATTTTACCAACTTCTTCATAAAGTTTTTTGGCCTGTGTCATCAAAGTGGCCTGCTTTTTCATCCAGTTTTTAATCTCTGTAAGAGACTTTTTAAGTTCCTTAGGATTAGCAGCACGGAACATTGGCATTTCAGCGGATATGATCGTCTCATAATTTGCTTCTGCAAGATGGAATTTTGCCATGGCAGCGTCATTTAAGGCATCAGAAATTCGTTGATTTCTATCAAACGCATCAACAGAACCGTTTGTGGCCTTTCCACCCTGCCATCTTGTGTAAACCTTAACTGCTTCTTTGAAAAGATTTACAGCCTGATTTACTTTACCTCGACTGCGGGGAACAAACTGAACGACTGCTTCTTTCCACTTGTCTGTTTTTGATTTCTTCTCAACGAAGACGATCTTCATGCAGACACCGTATTTCGGTTTAACATCGCAGGAGCTGTCCCATATCATTTTGCCAAGTTTTGCATAAGCGCGGATGAGAAGATCATCAGTTCCCATCTTCGCCATTTTCTGGGTAAAGAAGTTGAGGTATTCGGAAACTTTTTCTTTTCGTTTTCCTTCATGGAAAGTATGCAGCATAAAGTACATACTTGCCATATCACCACGGAACTTCATAGCGCCGAGGGAATGTAGCTTTGTAATGAACTCACGGTTTTTAGCTTCTGCTTTTCGGATATCTCCGGACCACCAGTAAAGCTTGATTGCCCGACGGGCTGCCTTAACTGCATCGGGGTCTGTGGGATATGATTTGAAGAAGTTCTCATAAGATGCAGCGGCAAGTTCAAACATTGCGATCTTTTCGAACAAAGTACCAACGTTGAGTTCAGAGTCGATGATCATTTTGTTTTTCGGGAAATTGCGAGCGTATTCAGCCTGCATCTGTTTCAGTGCACGGATAGCGCGGCCAATCTGACCGGCTTTGTCATATGCAACATAAGCTGAATTATAGTAGCGAATTACGCGCTGAGGATCAGATTTATAATCTTTAGCCATTTCCATGAGAAGATCACCGGCGTCGACATAACGGCCTTCTTCACCACGTTTTGCAACTTCGTTTTCCAAGTTATCGAGTTTGGCTTTCTCTAACTGGATACGAAGTTTTCTGGCTTTATCATCGATTTTGAACATGGAAGCATACTGAGGTTTTAAGAGTTCAGTAATTGTGTCAACCATGTCTTCGAAACGGTCTTCAGCATCGTATGCGATCATAAGGAAGTTAACTGACCAATATGACATTTCCGGGTTTGTATTATAAGCGGTAACCGCTGTATCTTTGAAAAGCGGTATAGCTTTATTGAAGTGACGGAAAATGTAGTAGATCATAGCACGGTTGTATTTAATCGTCGCGAGATACTTACCTTGCTTGATGTACTTGGTGTAAAGGTCGAAAACTTCGATAACACTCTTAAGTTGTGCAGGAATTTCAAGATTTTTGGGGAATTCAGGACATTTCCTTGTGAATTTGCGTCCGGAATCTTCATATTTCTTTTTGTCTTTTAAGCAGTTACGACGAGCGATGTAATCCTGAGCTTTTTTATTTCTGGATTTTTCTTCTTTATCAAAGTCTACGGCAAGAACCTTCATCCAGCAAGCAACTGTATCGTTACCGATCTGCTCTCTTGCGTCTTCGAATTTCTTCTGGGTCATGTTCTTGGGTACTTTACTCCATTTCAGAAGTTTAGTGTATTCTTCTGCAGCAAACTTGTAACGTTCACGCTGTTCATTGGGGTTTTTGCCCTGAGTTTCCTCTTCATAAAGTTGAGCAAGTTTGTAAAGCAGATATGCGTAGTCACCACGCATTTCGTAAGTGTCATCATCATCGGGGAACTTATCGAGGAATCCTTTGTAAAGTTTTGCAGCGGAAATCATGAGTTTTTTACGCTCATCAATTTCTTTAGCCTTTCCTTTTTCCACAAGAACAAACCAGCGTTTGGCCTGATCGATAAGAGCGCGTTTTGTGAAATCACGGCAAACCATATACTGCATCTTCTTTTCGCCGAGTTCAGCTTTAAGTTTGTCCATGGTATTTACGATGGTAGAAAGAGTATCAGCCATTTTCTCAATGGCAGCATCAAGTTTATAACCAAGATAAATTTCTCTCATCCATTCGCAGCGATCGGGATCTTTGGGGTATTTTTTGATCATGTCTTCGTAAACGAATACCATATTGGGCATATTACCCTGAGCAAAGTATTCTTTTGCAAGCTGAAGATACATGCCACGGGCATACTGATTACCGAGCTGTCCAAGGAAGAAATTATATGCAAGTTCTCTTTTTCCCTGGAATGCATAAGCCATTACGATTTCGCGGCGAGCAGACTCTTTAAGAGCTTTACGTTTTGCGTTCTGAGCAACAAAGAGGAATTCACTCTGAGCAAGAGCATAACGCTGAAGGTTGAAATAACACCATCCGAGCATACGACGAGCATAATAATAAATGTCAGTGCCCTTTGCGCTCTTATTAGCTACAACTTTTTTGTAATAAGCTGTGGCTTTGGAGAGACCATTGCGACCCTGTCGGAAATAATACTCAGCAAATGCGAGATAAACATGGGGAACATAAGTAGATGTTGGATAACGGCTGAGAAGTTTCTGGAACTTATCAGTCATAATATCATTGTAGCCAAGTTCGCGAGCAATATCACCAAGTTTGAAAAGAACTTCATCCATGCGATGCCAGTCGGCATACTGAGGATTTGTTGAAATATCATTAAGGTGTTTCAGAGCGGATTCAATGGCAAACTTTTGATTTTTGATATATTGAGCTCTTTTAAGCTCGAGAGCACGTTTTTTGTTTGCCGGAGCATTAGAGATCTTTTCAACGAGATCACCACTATTGAACTTGAAAATCTGCTCGAGCTGCATGAAAGCGTCAGCAATTCGAAATTTATACTCTCTGGCTCTTTTGTCAGATGAACGAATAATCTGGAGCTGCCGAAGGTTTGCCTTAATAATCGCTCTAAGGATTGGGATTTTTGCATCCTGAGCTTTTTTTGCTCTCTGGATGAAATCTTCGTACTTAATCTGAACTTTGCCCTTATCAGCGGCTACTTTTGCTTTGGCAATGGCCTCTTCTTTAGTTATATTAAGTCCCTTGTCAGCTTTATAGTCAATTTTTCTTGTACTTTCGTGCTGAGGACTGCTCGTTGAGCCTTTGCCGCCCTTCTTGCCGCGACGACCCTGCCCATATGCAGCAGTACCAAGCACCAGAATAGATATAGATGCCAGTCGGATGATATTTTTCAACATGCTGTTCCCTTCCTTATTATATTATTTGCCGCAGCTAGAGCGAACAACGAACCTGTAATAACCGAGTTCATCCTGCCAGTATTCACCGGTGAAGGGCCAGATAACGTGTTCGTCGTCAACGGTAACGCCCATGACATTAACTTTGGGAGTCTGTCTAGCGGTTTTAGCGGTAACTCTTTTGAGTTTAAGGTTTTCGATTTCGATTTTTACGTCACCGTACTGAAGAACAAGTCGGGTGAGTTCATCATCAAGACGACGGATACGTTCGCGGGCGAGTTTACCAGCGGCCGCTTGTGCAGAGGACTTCTGGAACTCAAGGTCTTCACGAATTTCCCTTGCGATATCCGTGGTTTTCCAGGATTTGTCAGCTCTTTCGAGAAGTTTGAGTTCGCGAGTGAGCTCGTCGATGAATTCTACACGTCTTTCAAAAGTTCTGTCTTTGAGAACTGATTTGACAAGGCGACCGAGTTTCATCTCAAGACCAGCATTATCTTTCTGAATTTTCTTTACATATTCAAAGAATGCGTCGTTTTCTTCGTCATCGCCTTGTTTATATTTATCAGAAACAGAGCGAACACCTTTCTGTAAACCAGGATACACTTTACCGAACTCGGCAAGAGCTTCTTCTGCACTCTGAACACGACAGTTATTGAAGTAAATAACCGCGCGAAGAATCAGAGATTCCGGGAAGAAGAATTTCTCAAAGAAGGGAGCATTCAATGTATGAATGTTTCCGAGTGCTTTCTGGTATCCGCCGTAGTCTTTTTTGAATACGGGACGCAGCATTGCATCAAGGAGGAAATATGCCCAGGACTCTTCGAAAAGGCTCTGGGGCCAGTTTGGACTTGTTTTATCGATTTTTTCATAGAAGGTGATGGAAAATCTAAGGTACTTTTCAGCTAACTTGGCAAGTGCCTGTTTTTTATTCTGCTCATAAAGACCAATACCAACACGACCGGCCTGATAATAAACGCGAGCCAGTGAGAGGTGTGCAAGCTCTATGTATTCACCAATATTTTTAAATTTTGGATTCTTCTTGGCAAAACGAAGAATGTCATTAAAACGCTTTAATGCATCCTGCGGTTTGTTGGTTCTAACATAGGTAATACCTTCAAAAACTTTAGCTTTAAGGTAATAAAGCGTACCCGGCTTTACCATACCGAAAAGTTCCTGAGCTTTAGCAAGTCTGCCAGCGAGGTAATGGAATCGTCCAAGATAGTACAGCAACTGATCCCTAAATGGTCTCAGAGCTGGTGAATCAAGGTATTCCTCTTTATACTTACCGATGAGAGGAAGGATACCTGCACTTTCAGGCATCTTTTTCTGAAGAGAAACAAGCCACTTCAGGGTAAGTTTATAAAACGGATGAGATTCACCCAGATTTACGATTTTTTCGAAGTAGTTCTTGGATGCACTGTAAAAGCCCATATGATAGAGGCTTTTACCCATATAAAACTGCGCTTTCTGCTTGGTTTCAATACTGTCGTCCATATTGTCTTTGGCCATAACAGTTTTGAAATACATGGTTGCACTCTGAAAGTACACAAGAGGGTTGTCGGATGTGGGGGAAAGGGCCTTTTTGTAGAAGTCTTCCGCCTTATCCATCTTTTTTGACCTTTTAACTTTGTTGACGTCTTCAGCCTCAAAGGTCATCTCTTCACTGTCTTTTCCCTTCTTACCCTGAGACCAGGATGGAAGAGCGAAAGTCAGCGCCGTTATTGAGAAAAGAATTGTGCTTAAATGCCGAGTTGTAACCATTCTTAAACTCCTTAAAACTAAAGTGAACATACACTTGTATAACTCAGTTCGGGCAACTATAGATAGATCTTTCAAATATGGCAAGTAAAAACATCGCCTTTTAGTTGCCAAATTTGATTAAACCTGTTACTTCAGTTTCCGAAACGTTCCGGGATGAAAAGATCAACCCCTGGTGTTTTTGTGATTATAAGCATGAATTCTGAAGGTTTCCGAAATCCGTTTGAAAATATTTACGGTCACCAGAACATTATTGATTCTCTGGAGTTTGCAGTCTCGCGAGGCCGCCTTCATCATGCCCTGCTCTTCTGCGGAATGGAAGGAACGGGCAAAAGATCCGTTGCTGTTGCTCTGGCTAAATCAATATTTTGTAATGGAGCGTCCAACCCTGTTAAAATTTCCAACAGGATTAATAACAACACATGGGAAGATCTCATCCTGGTGGACACTGAGTGGGCTGTAAAGAATCCAACTCAGAACATTAAGATCGAAGCTATCCGTGAACTTGAAAGCCGGGTTATCAAAGGTCCCTTCGAAAGTCCTAATCTTGTTGTAATAATAGACAGCATGGATAAGATGATGCCCGCGTCATCGAACGCCCTGCTTAAAACACTTGAAGAACCGCCATCGGGGACTTTTTTGATTCTCCTTGCAACATCTGCGGAATCAGTGCTTCCAACAATCCGTTCCCGATGCAATCTCATTAACTTTGCCCCCCTTGATGACAGCATACTTTTGCAGTATTTACAGGATAATTATCCGGACATCAGTGAGGATCTCGGGGCAAACCTCATCAGTTTAAGCCGTGGTTCCATTGGCACCTTGAACGATTTTATTTCCGATGAAAATTTTGGGGGCCTTCTGACTCTATCTCAGGAAATGGTCAACTGCATAATTGGCGGAAATATGCAAACAATTCTGGAATTAAGCGAAGCTGCTTCATCAGATCCGCAGAGTATTCAGCGATTATTCAGGCTTTTTGAGATGAGGCTTGGTCAAATTATTCAGAATGGAATTTCCGGACGAAAACCGGTACCGGATTTCAACGAATGGTTCAAGATAATAAAAAAATCCGCCGGTGAAATAAACACAAACGTCAATAAACGATTATTTTTTGAGCATCTGCTCTGGACATTGAGACGATCATGAAACCTGATAACAAGAAAAAACGGCCCCCCTTCAAGGGCCGTGGTAATAAAAACGACTCCTCAAGAACTCAATCAAGAAGAAACTCTTCTTTGAATAATTCTCTGGATATCAATCTGGAAAATCGTTCAAACCGACGAAAATCAGTGGGTGAGGACGAACTTAAAGTAGTGAAATACGGTGAAATTGATGATAAATCCGAGCCAATGGAGGCATCTTTACGATATTCAAGCGTGGATCCTGTTCCTCAAGCTGATGAACTCGGAGATGATGTCTACTGTTGTATGAAGTGTCAGTGGATACCTGAAAAAGATGGACAGGTTGAGTCTTTTACGCCTGCACGCTGGGGTGTTCCTCGCAAGGTTTCGTGGTTTTCAAGTGGTGAGACACGGTTTCAAAAGGGCCAGCAAGTTGTTGTTGACACGGAAAAGGGCCAGTTTCTGGGCGAAGTCGTCTCTCATTCTTCTATACGGAGAGAGACAAATCAGTCTAACCCACGACACATCCTTAGAATAGCCACACCGGAAGATATCGAAACGGAAGCACGCCATCAGGAACTTGCGTTAAAAGCAATGGAATTTGCTAAGACCCGTATCGCTGCACTTGAACTTGATATGGATCTGTTTTACGTCTCAGTTCTTCATAGTGGAGATAAAATTCTGTTTTATTTCACTTCTGATAACCGTGTTGATTTCCGACGCCTGGTGAGAGATCTTGCTGCAAGATACTCCATGCGGATTGAAATGCGTCAGATGGGAGTCCGGGACGATGCAAAAGTACTCGGAGGTCTTGGCCCATGCGGAAAAGAGCTTTGTTGCTCCACTCATCTAAATAAATTTGTCCCCGTTTCCATTCGCATGGCAAAAGATCAGAATCTGGTACTGAATCCTCAGAACGTAAGTGGTCAATGCTCCCGTCTTAAATGCTGCCTCGCATATGAGCAACCGTTTTATCAGGAAATGCGTAAAGGATTGCCCAGAGTTGGTAAAAAAGTCAAAACGCCGGAAGGAATTGCCAAAGTTCTGGACGTGAACGTTCTTAAAAATGTCGTCAGGTGTGAACATGGCCCGGGAAATATAAAAGTGTGGGAAGGTGGCGATGTTTCAAAATTGGGTGGCCCAGAAAACGACGTTGAAGAAGATAATGATGTATCCTCAGACCTTGATAATCTCGAATAAATCCTTAAAAGAAAATTAGTTTCTGTCGTGAAATTACGATCCGCTGTTTGTACAGACCAATTTTAATGATCACACAAACGCAAAAATCAAGACAGTTGTGGAGTTATATATGAATCGAAAAGAAGAGCTTGCACATGAATTCTGGGGAGACCTCCGAATCAGAAATGACAGGGACTTGCACACACTTGTTAGTGAACTCGGTCGAAAAGACACCACCGTTAAAGATCGAGCCTCAGAGCTTGCAGGCTTTTTTCTTGTAGATGGACGACCTCTTATTCGCCACAGTGCCCTTGCCAGTATCATGGAACTGAACCGCGTCGATGATCATTTCGAGCAGATTGAGCAGATGCTGGATGATGATTACCCAATGGTCAGGGAAGCAGCCACGGTGGCAATGGGTAGAACAACTCGGGATACTGAACAACTCCTCGTAAAACTTCTGAGAAGCCCTCATACTGAAGTGCGTTTTCAAGCCCCGATTTCCCTGGTTGAAAAGAATTACTCATCCTCAGCTCATGAAATTTTAAAAAGACTTGATGAGGAAGGAGATCAGGAAATTAAAACAAACCTGATGATTGCCCTCGGAGATTTAAGTTACACCGAGGCAATTAATAAAGTATTGGAATTACACAAATCTCATCCTTATGAAATCATCAGATTTGAGGCGGCCTTTACGGCTACCAGACTTGGCGACACTTCCTGTTCGGACTTTTTACTCAGGTACACCACCCATGATGTTTATGGAGAGAATGCCGTAAATGCTTTGGAGGCTATTTCCAATTCAATTAAAGATAATAAAGATGTTCTTCGGGTCCTTCAAAAGAATTTCCGGAAGATTTTTCTCTCAACGGAAAGACGAATTTCCATTGCCTCACTGATGGTGCGACTGGGTGATAACCGTACTCTCAAATACCTTGAGCAACGAACTTCCAGTTTTATTTTTCAAACCAGAATGCAGGCTCTGGACAAACTTGGTCACACATCGAGTTATGACGCTGCCAGGTTTCTTGTCAGTTACATCGGTAAATTGACAGAAAAGAAAAGGCCGGAAAAAGAAACCTCTGTCCGTGCGGTTCTCAATATTTGCCATGATTTAAAAAACAACGGAAATGACATCACTACCCTTGCGGGGGACTTGACAACACTAAGTAAAGATAAGAATCTGGATTCTGAAACAATAAAGGAAATCAGCGATTTCGTATCATAATATAGCTGTATTGAATCAGGTTATAGGATGGTTAATTTTTTTCTGATTACAGACATCACAGGAATAAAAAATGGAACTTTTTGACACACACGCACATCTTTTCATGAAAAAAAAGGGAGTGATGTCCCCGGAAGAAACAATTGCTGACGCACGAAAAAACGATGTACGGTATATAACATCTGTAGCCCTCAATTCCGACGAACTGGATCTTTCCCTTGCTTTAGCAGCAGCGGATTCAGAAATCTTTGTTGCGGCAGGAACACATCCTCATAATGCATCTCAGTACAGCGAAAATTTCACGAATGCCATCCTGGAAAATAAATCGTCTATCAGTCTTTTTGGCGAGATCGGTCTTGATTATCATTATAATTTCAGCCCCCCGGACATCCAGAAGGAGATTTTTGCCCTGCAGCTTGATATTGCTCGCGAAAACAAGATCCCCGTGATGCTTCACCTTCGCGATGCCCATGATGATGCCCTTGAAATTCTATCTGAGCATCCAGCTTCAGAGGGCAGCGTACTTCATTGCTACACATCAGATGCACCCACAGCAAAGAAATTTCTGGATTTGGGTTTTTACATCAGTTTCAGTGGAATTGTGACATTTCCCAACGCCTCATCCGTGAGAGACGCTCTTTCATTAATGCCTCTTGAACGCATACTTATTGAAACAGACGCTCCGTTTCTTGCCCCCGTTCCCTTCCGTGGTCGTTTGTGCACAGTTTCCATGGTAAAAAACACAGCGGAATTTATCTCCAATTTTCTGGCTATTTCGCTTGAAAAAACCGCTGAAATAACTACTATAAACGCTCGAAAATGCATTTCCGGGTTATGATCGGTAGGCTTTTTTTATTCCCGAAGTGATTTTCCGGATGCATTCTATTTTCTCCGTCCATATGGTTATAAAGGGTTAAAATGATTGATGTCCTGATAATATTTCTGATGCTGGCCGGGGGTATCGCCTGTCTTATTGGCGGTGCAGATTTTCTGATCTCCGGGGGAAGTGCCATAGCAATAAGACTGGGCATTTCGGTGACCGTTGTGGGTCTTACCATCGTCAGTTATGGTACCAGTCTTCCAGAACTGGTTGTCAGCACCGCTTCTTCAATTCAGGGGAAACCGGAACTTGCCCTGGGAAACGTCCTTGGGAGTAATATCGGAAATATCGGATTAATACTCGGTTTTACAGCTTTGATTGCCGGAGTTCCCGTTGCACGCTCAATTCTCCGCAGAGATTATTTTGTCATGCTTTTGGCAACTGCAGCATTTATTGTTTTTCTCCGCGACAGTAAAATCTCACGCATCGAAGGTGCAATACTTTTAATTTCAGGAGCCGCATATACTCTTTTCCTCATCTTTTTCGGAAGTGAAAAAAATGACGAAGAGAAGCCTGAAAAACAAAAGTCCACTGCTTTATCAATGGGACTTATTCTTCTTGGCATCGTTTTACTGGTTGCAGGAGGCCATCTTGTAGTCAAAGGAGCTGTCAAAATTGCTGACTGGGCAGGAATGAGTGAGAAAGTGATTGGCCTTACAATTGTTGCTATAGGTACTTCACTTCCCGAACTGGCAGCATCAGTTGTTGCCGCAATAAAAAAGCAATCGGAAATTGCAATCGGAAATGTAGTTGGCAGTAACATTTTCAATATTCTTTTTGTCATCGGCCTGACTTCCGTTATCCATCCTATTTCGGCAAAATCCGGAACATTCAGTTTTATTGATCTCGCTGTCTTAAGCTCATTTACACTGATTTTGTTCCCCATTATGCTCACTGGGAGAAAGGTATCGCGGCTTGAAGGTTTGTTTTTACTCGCCGCATATTCAGGATACCTTGCCTGGCTCGTCATTAAATGATAAAAACCCCTCGGAGAACTCGCCATCATGGTTGACCTTTATATTATCAAAGAAACCATTAAATCAATAAGAGAAAAGCTTGATGCCATGGAAAGGCATCTGGACATCGAGCATATTACTGAAGAACTGAAAACCCTTGATGAGCAGACAGCATCAGAAGGTTTCTGGGATAATCGTAACGAGGCCCAGGAAGTTCTTCGTAAAGCTTCTGAAATCCGCGATACTCTGGATTTCTGGACTAAAATCAATAATCAGTTTGAAGATGCAAAACTTCTGGTTTCCATGGCTCAGGAAGAAAAAGATGATGGCGCCCTGGAAGAAGGATATACAGAACTGGTAACCGTTTCAGAGGCCGTGGATAAAAAAGAGATGACCCGGATGCTCTGTGGTGATATGGACCGCAATAATGCGCTGGTGGCTATCAATGCAGGAGCTGGTGGTGTGGAAGCAATGGATTGGGCAGAAATGCTTCAGCGAATGTATCTCCGATGGGCTCAATTCAAGAATTTTAAAGCAACACTTCTAGATGTAACTGAAGGAGCTGAAGCAGGAATAGCCTCATGCACAATCCTCATAGAAGGCCCCTATGTTTACGGCCTTCTCCGCGGCGAAAGCGGAGTACACCGACTTGTTCGAATCAGCCCATTTGACGCAAATGCGCGACGCCACACGAGTTTCGCCAGCGTTCTCATAACCCCGGATCTGAATGACGAAATTGAAATTGAAGTCAGAGATGAGGATCTCCGGGTAGATGTATATCGTTCTTCCGGGGCCGGAGGGCAGCACGTTAACAAAACTGAAAGTGCCGTCAGACTTACTCACCTCCCCACGGGTCTCGTTGCAGCATGCCAGAATGAAAGAAGCCAGTTCCAGAATAAAAATATGGCAATGAGGATGCTCAAAGCAAAACTTTACCACCTCAAAAAACTGGAGCAGGAAAAGAAAATGGAGGGCATTGTTGGCGTAAAGCAGAAAATTGATTTCGGTAGCCAGATTCGTTCTTATGTTCTGGCACCGTACCGTCTGGTAACGGATCATCGCACGGATCTCAAACTCGGCAATGTTGAAGCTGTTTTGGATGGAGATCTGGATAATTTCATCAGGGAATACCTGCTAAGCACAGGACAGGAAAATTAATTTTGAGTACTACATTTGAAAGTCTTGTATCCTTCAGATATCTCCGGGCTGACAAACTTCGCTACCATGTGATTTTTGCCTCATTTGTTCTTCTCCTCGGAGGTCTTGGAGTATTTCTTTCGGGAAAAATAATCAATAACCCTGCCAGTTCTTTAAACCGATTCATATACCCTGTGGGTGGTGGATTGATCCTTGCCGGCCTCGCGCTTCTAGCCCTCAGAGTGTTTAAAAAGCTCCCGGCTTTTATCGTTGCTTTCAGTATTTCCTGTGTCGCAGCAGGAGCTGGTGCCGTGGCCTTCAGATTGATGCTTTCAATTCCGGGATTTACTCCTCAAGCTGTAAATCTTATAAGTTCCTATACTTCAATAATATTATTTTCCTTAGGTGCCCTTGTTTTAATCTTTGGTTTCATTCTGTTTTTCTTCAATGTTTACTCAACTATCTCAATATTTGGAGTATTTCTGGGAACAACAACAATGGTCGTTGTTCTGAGCGTTCTTGGAGGCCTTGAAGGGGAGCAGAAGTCTCAGATTCTCAGTTTTTCCCCTCACATTGTTATTGAAGGAAATGAGCAGCAACACATTGAAAACTGGGAAAAATATTCCAAAATAATTGATGATTCCCTTAAGGCATCGTCAATTAAAGGAATTGCAGCGCCCTATCTTGAAGAGGAAGTACTCCTGAAAAGCGCCACATTTGAGGCGACTCAGGGAGTTTTGCTCCGGGGAATCTCCCCCCTGCACCCCACATTCAATCTCGAAAAGCATATGATAAGTGGAACGATTTCCAATCTTATTATTCCTTCCCGGGTTAAATGGCTGGATAGTGGAGTAATCTACTCAATTATAATGACATCTTCAGGTCAAGCGGTTCTTCCATGGCCAGCAGATACACCGGGTATAATCATAAGTGCGGAACAAGCTAGAACTCTCGGTGTCAGCCTCGGTAGTGCGATCGACATCATTTCGCCCCGGGGTACCATGTCTCCCACGGGACCAATTCCAAAGCTTCTGCGCTTTCGAATTGCCGGAATTTATTCAACAAAATATTTTAAATACGATTTAAAATATGCATTTGTCACAATTGGTTCCGCTGCCCTTTTTTCTCAGAAAAAGAATTCCGTTTCCGGCTGGGAACTCCGGCTTAACAACATTAAGAAAATCGATACCGCAGCAGCATCCCTGAGGAAAAACTTGCCTGACTCCTTCGTTATTGGAACGTGGGAATCCAGAAACAGAGCACTGTTCAATGCAATGAAACTTGAAAAGTTTGTAATGTTCCTGATCCTTATAGTTATTATCCTTGTGGCAGCTTTTTCAATTACTGCTAACCTTATTATGGTCGTCATGGATAAGCAGCAGGAAATCAGCATCCTGAAAAGCATTGGTTCTACCGACCGCAGCATAAGTTTTATTTTTATGCTGCAGGGTGTTTTTATCGGCTTGATTGGTTTGATTCTGGGCCTTACGGCGGGCCTTGGCATCTGCGGTTATCTGGCAAAAGTCGGTATCCGTATGAGCGAAAACATTTTCCTTTTTGCAAGAATTCCCGTAAGTGTAAATGCCCTTGATATATTAATGATATCTTGTACATCAATTGTTCTTACAGTTCTTGCAACGGTTTATCCCTCATGGAAGGCAATGAAAGTAAGCCCCATTGAAGGCCTGTACGACGATAAATGACCTTTTATGGTTGGAGTAACATTATGAAATCATTGTTTAGATTATCGATATTATTATTTTCATTGGTTCTTTTCTCCTGCGATAATTCTCAGGATGATAATAATAACAGCAATAATATAAATAACAGCAACAATACAAATAACTCAAATAATATCAATAATACGAATAATTCCAACAACACCAATAATACGAATAACACTAATAATACGAATGTGACGGTAGTTGACATTCCGCCAAATGAGAAAAAGACAGAGGCTCAAGCAATTTTACAGACCTGGCCCGGCTCAACAAACTCCTCGGAAACATCCGGTGGCAACACTTTTTTCCGGGTCTTTGATGATCAGGGAACTCAGATAGGTTTGGCCGTAAGCAAAGCAAACTACGGTTTTAATGGAACTGTGAAAACAATGACCTGCTTTTCAATGGACGGTGTGACTATGGCCGTAGAAACAATTGATGAGCGGGAAAGCTGGTGGGGAATGATGTACGAAGATTTCTTCACTCAGTTTAACGGCATTTCCATTGATAACGTGACTCTGATGCCTGGATATGAGTGCTCCGGCGGCTGCCAGGAACTTTACGACGCTATTGGAGATGTGGATGGTGTTTCCGGAGCAACCTACACTTCCGAGGCAATTATCAAGAATCTTATGGAAACTTTCGTCACTTTCGATGCCATCGTTGAATAGGAAGTCAGGAAAAATAATCAGTAGTCTGAAATCACAAGGCCCAGTTCAAGTTCCTGCTTCAATTCTTCCCTCGTAATTGTTCCCATTCTATACAGTTTTTGCAGGTTTTTCCGGATGATGGAAGTCCAGCGGTCAGGCACGGCTTTTTTGCGAAACATCTGCCAGTAGTAACGAGGCGCAGGAGTCAAACTTGCCAGGTGAATACTCATCCTGGGTGCAAGATTGTCAGCGGTACGCTGGAAATACGTCCTTGCTCCATCATTTATACCTCTGAGGCCGGGCCCCATTTCAATGATATTAATGTAAAGTTCGAAAATGCGCTTTTTATCCAGAGTTTTTTCCATCATCCAGGTAATTACACCCTCTTCTATTTTCCTTGCAATGGTTCTTTCTCCGGACAGGTACAGGTTCTTAACAAGTTGTTGACTGATGCTGCTGGCACCTTTTCGGAATTGACGGCGTTCAAGATTGAACCCGATTGCTTTAACAATCAGGGGCCAGTCAAATCCGTTGTGGTGCATAAAGCGGCGATCTTCCAGAGCCACAAAGGCTCCAAAAAGGTGTGCCGGAATCTTTTCAAATGGTATGAAATCAGGATTTTCCGGGCCTAGAACTCGGCTGATTTTTCTTCCCAAATCATCTTTAAGAATCACTTTTACCGGGTTTTTAAGCTCCTGCACGTCTACTTTTTCAGGAAACTTCTCAATACGGCAGCCACTACCGTGGACATGCCCATTTGCATTAAATGATGCCGGATTGGCCGGATTTATTGAAAAAGCAGAGCTCCAACCAGTTTCTCCCGAAAGTCTCATACCACTTAGTGAACCTAAAAAACCATCGGGAAACCATTTATAGAGCTCATCGCATGTGGTTTCATGCAGATTGAATTTACCAACAATAAAGCCTGACTTTTCTCTAACGACATTCAGATCGCCGGAAATCCCTCCACTGGAAAATTTAACATCAAGTTTCTTTTCTTTTACCCGGTTATCGAGCTTCAGTTTTGCCAGCACCGGTTTCCAGATATGGCTCCCGGAACTTAAGGGCCCGGCTATGGTTGAAACTCCCGGAAATGTAACATCGGCAGTCATTTCTTCCAGTTTGTTTTTATAATTAAGGCTCGCCTCCCCTTGTACTTTTCCACTCATAAAATGAGGAATATCAAATGCCGGAAAGAACTTCCTGAAATACTTCTCAAGAAGATTCATGTCCGTATATCCTTTTATTTTCATTTTAAAATGTCGGTCCCAGATACTTCCCGTACCTTGAAATTTAAAGTACTCGGATTCGCGGAAACACTCCATAGAAACGGTGTATACATCCGAAGTTATTTTTTGAAGATTGCCGGAAAGATTATAGTTTTCCCCACCCGGGGTATAAACCGTGAGGAAATTAATATGCATCTGCTCAAGGGAAGTACCCCGGATATGGGCTTTCATATTTTTCCCTGCCCAGACACCACGACTACCTGAATATTTGATAAGTGGTGAATTTATATGAAGATTACCCTTAAGATCACTTTTTCCGTTAAAGCCCAGGAAGTGAAACAGATGCCTTCCCTGTCGTATTCTGAGATTACCGTTATGATAATTTATAGAAATCTTTTTCAGCATATATTTCAGTGCATTGCGACTCTTGTTGCTCGCCAGAGATGGACCCTCAAAATATGCCAGATCTACCCTCATTTCCGGATTGTATAAATCGGCACTGATAATTGACCCCTTCGAAAATAAATTTAACCAGTTGGGTTTCAGTACCGCTTCATCAACAAAAGCGTCGAATTTCCCCAATTTGATTTTCATATCATTCAGTTTAATTGTGGACCCTGTGTAGAAACTGATGGATGGAGACGGTATTTTCTGACCATGGAAAAATCCCGAACTCAGATCCCTGCTCATTTGCCTTGAAATATATTTCTCAAAATGGCGATTAAACAGAAATGATCCGGCGAAAGAGAGAATTATGCATGTTCCGGCAATGAGAAGTCTCATCATTTCAGAAGGATATCTGAGTAAGCTCGTCTCGGAAGGTTTTTGTTTCAGTTTTGTTGCCGCTTGTTAAAACACTCCGCAACATATCATCATGACGAATGCCGCTGGCAAGTGAAATTCTCGAGAATACACCAGCAGGATCAAGAGATGGATAAAGATTTACATCAATTACATAGTCATTTGAGTCATCCGATGCAATGAAATCGACAGTCACTGGTCCCGACAGCATGCATTTCTGAGCGATCTTTTTCGCCGTATTCTCCATGGAGCGAATTCTGTTACGGGAAAGCTCCGGAGGAATAAAATGCTCCGTAGTCTCGTCATTTCCATTCACCTGAGCTGAACCGAGTACAGCTCCGTTATAGACAGCACAGGTTATGTTCATTCCAGAAGAAAATCTTTCGATAACAACGCTGGAATCCCATCGCAGAGCTTCTTCAACGGCCACAGCCATTTGGGATGTTTCTGTAACAATACTTACACCCTTACCCATGCTCCCCCGGGCAGGTTTTACGGCACAGGGCACCATTTCCTTTGGAATTTCATCGTTATAATTAATCGTAACCGATGGAAGACTGGCAATATTATTCACCATAAGGAAATCTTTAAGATTAGATTTTGAAACAAGCCATGGGGCACTTGGTGAAAGCTTAACGGCGCATGGAATATCCATGAGCTCTAACAGTCCTTGAATTTTGCCAGATGCCGCGTTGGTTTCGGAAAGTAAAAGAAAAACCGTATCAACTGGCACTTCTAAAAGTGTAGGAATCAATTCACTATCTGGAAAGGCAACGATATAGTTTATATTGCTTTTTTCGAAAAATCGAGCCAATGAGTTAAGTGCGCCGGAAATTCCGTCGGAATAGCGTTCATCGTTTTCAATAACTACGGCAACTGTGGATATGTTCATCAGATTCCTCCCGATGGGAAGAAATTACATCAAAAACCGTGATTATGTCAAAAAACAGCACGTTTTTGATTATGAGTTTTTCGGAATAATTGAAGGAAAAATTTCGTGTCCTTATCCTTGCGCTGTGATAAACATGTGCCGGTAGTAATAGAGGGTACGATCTTTAAAAGTACCCCGTGAGGTATAAATTCATGACGTTCCATTATTATGCTCTTGCGTTTATCTCTTCCTTTACAATTTCCCACTGCTCCGTCAGTACTCTCAGAATTGAAAAACCCTGCGGAAAAGTACCTCAGGGCATGAAATGCGTCCCCGGCGGATATTTCACAATGGGTTCAAACCGTCAACTCAGGGATCAATCCCCGGCTCATGTAGTCTTTGTTGACACTTATTTCATGGACGAAACAGAAGTTACAGTTGAGAAATACGAAAAATGTGTTGCGGATGGCAAATGTGACAAACAGCGCACCAGTTACCCGGGATTCAGTAATCCCCAGCAACCCAAAGTTGGTGTAGGCTGGACAAGCGCTGACAAATATTGCCGTGTTATGGGAAAACGCTTACCTACGGAAGCTGAATGGGAACTTGCAGCCCGCGGATACGATGGTGATCAGTTTCCCTGGGGCACTGCTCTGGTTGACTGCGATAAAGCTGTAATTGAAATCAAAAAAGGAAAAGGCTGCGGTATTGACGGCGTAGTAAAAAACAAAGGCGTGACTCAGAACGTAAAAAGTCGCCCCGCAGGACGGTTCGGGTTATATGATATTATTGGCAATGCCGACGAATATGTAAACGACTGGTATACTCCGTATAAAAAGTGCGGCAGTTATTGCACAGGCATTGATCCAAAGGGACCTTGCAATGGTGATTTCAAATGTCGCGGTCATAAAGAAAAAGTAGTTCGTGGCGGCTCCTGGTTCTGGGGACCTGAACACAATTATGGCTCCTATCGCCGGGCCCATTTTACAACAAATAAGAAGGTATACCATCATTTCGGTTTCCGCTGTGCAATGGATTCAAATACCGAAAATGATAAATATTACATGCTTTTTAACTTTATCTACAACCTCATAGCCCGCACAACCCTCATGAACTAGACAGTTTTCGGAATAAAATGATCGAGAGATCAAAGTGAATGAAATATTACTTTCTTTTGTAATTATGCATTGATGTTGAATGGTTACGCTCTGATCCTGACCCTGTTTCCCTGACTTCCTGATTACCTGTTTAAAATATCAGGGAACCAGTCAAACAGTAGCAGTTGCAGGACAATCAGGGTGCTTTCACCTGAAGAATTTCATTAAATTAATTTACTATCGTATTACCTCACAAGCGGTCTAGTGGCCTGTTGGAAATTTTAATAAATTTCTTCAGAATATACTTGCTGTGCTGGAACTAAATATTGAAGATTGTTTCTTTGTTTTGGAATACTTACGGGTTTTGAAACTCTAATTCAACTCCAGGAAAATCTCTTTTCAGTTTGTCCACGAGGGCATCACTTTTTTCAATTTCGCGAAGCCCAAGGATAAGTTTTTTTAATTTTTGAAGCTTTGTTATATGCTTCAGGAATTTCACACTATAACTACCTGCAATTAACAGACTATCCAATGACTCACACGTCGACAGACTTTTAAAAAAAGATTCTGGAATCGTTCCCCCAAAATTGTAAAATTTAAAATTTCTAATATTTTTTCCACATTTAAAACTGTTTGAGAATATAATATCTTCTCGTTCTTCAGTTTTAATAAATGTAAAATATTCAAGATGATGATTTTCAAGTAATGCTTTATAAAAAAAGTCTTGAATTGAGCAATCTTCAAAATATACATTTTTAACGATATTGTTAATCTTAAGGGGCTCATCAAAAACTGTTACAATTAACTTTTTAAAATAGAGCCTGTCAATTCTTTTTACTTTACTCACGCCTGATATTATCAAATCAGAATAATTATATTTATTATTGTTTTCCAATTGTAATTTATTGAGTACAACATTTTTGCTCAGATTAAGGGTAATTTTTGCTGAGTCTAGTGAAGATTGAGAAGAATTCACGTGAAAAGTCCGGACTTTTCCAGTATCTCCTATATTTATAACATGATCTCCTTCTGCATCAATACGAATCTCATTAAGGAAAGAATTCATGAAAATATTATTAAAATCCAGTCTCTCAATTAAATTCATTGAAATATTAAGAGTCCTTAAATTCTTCATTCCTGAAATAACTTTTGATAAGTTATTACCCACTGAATTTCTATTTTTTGAAAAAAATCGTAAATATTTGAGTTTTCGGAATTTTTTTAGTCTCTTGAGTATATTTTTCACATCTTTATCGCTGTCTAAATACAAAAATTCAGTTTCCGGGCTTAGAATGTTTCTAAATTCTGAAAGATCCACACTTTTCCATTCTACAAGCCCCTTCAAGTTCAAGGCATTTAAAATGTCAATGTCCTGCTTTACAATTTCAAAATTGTCGAGAGTGAAACTTTTAAGATTTTTCAGGGTTTTGAGATTACTGAAAATGAAAGAAGCCCTTTGATAAGAATCGCCAATATGTTTTAGTTCAAATCGTACTAATTCATTATTATTGCTGGAAAATTTAAATATGGAATTAGTATCCAGGACATCAACTTCAGATCCATCGGAGAAAAGAGTAATACTTAAATACCTCAATTCCGGTATATTTACTGATATATCAAATTTGTGAGCATCTCGGGTTTCAGTCTGAATACGTAATGCAAAAAAATTATTGATATGTTTACCTGATGCCAAAAACTCAGCGAGTTCAATTCTTTCTTTAAATTTTACACTTAAAAATAATTGGAAGCTTTTACCTTTCATGAATTTTGAAAGTTTAAGAGCTAATTCTATTGAAGGAACGTTATCGTAAAGAAGAAGATTACGTATTCGTTTATTATTGAAATAAGGTGCATCAAGCAATTCATAATTATTACAAAAACGAATTGAAGGAGAATCAAGAGAATACTCTTGAATTTTTTTTATGAATTCATGTTTGCTCATTTTACAAGCATCAATATATCTTTGAGGCCTATTTAAATCAAATTCAGTCTGATAAATATTCTTTTTTTCAATTTCAGAATTTTTGGCGAAAATATCCGATAGAACACATACTGGTTTCTTATCTTTAATTGTATTATCATAACAATGAAATAGCTTTTCAAATTCAGGTAGCTTAATCTTTTGCTTTATTTTTGGATAGAACTGAAATCCATCGATTTGAACACCAACTTTACTACACCCTTCTTTAATTAATAAAAAAAATAATATTACTAAAACCAACTTCATAAACTAAATTCTATATCCAATATTTATTTTTAAAATCATTATTTTGCCTATCAAAGGGCTTTTTGCATAGTGTGGCTGGTTTGCTTTTAGTTGACGATCTCTTTTGTATTTGATGCCTCCCGGGATTGGGAAAGAATATCCTTGAAAATTCTGTGTTGAGGATTTATTGTTCCCTCATGGCAACACAGGATCTTACTGGATTAACAATTGGCGGACGTTTTGAAATAATTGACTTTGTCGGCGAAGGCGGGATGGGTGTGGTTTACAAAGCAATACATCATCCAATGGGCACGCCTGTCGCTGTTAAAGTACTCAAAGCAGAACACTCTAAAAATGAAAAAATGCTTGCCCGATTCCGACGCGAAGTCCGTGCAAACAGTCATGTTCAGCATCGAAATATCGTCGGTATTATTGACTCCGGCCAACTGGATGACGGGCGCCTGTATCTGGTTATGGAGTTCATTCAAGGCAGGACAATAGTTGAAATTCTGGATGATATCGAGGTAATGCCTGCAGAACGGGCCCTGCGCTTCATGATCCAGATAGCTGATGGTCTTGCTGCAGCCCACAATCTTGGAATCATGCATCGGGATCTGAAACCGGAAAACATTATCAGTATTGAGTCCGGGGAAGGCGAAATCGTTAAAATCCTTGACTTCGGTCTGGCAAAAATGGTTGAAAGCAGTAACCCTCAAGACAAAATCACCATGACCGGGGAAGTATTCGGAACCCCGGTTTACATGAGTCCCGAGCAATGTCTTGGCGGTGAACTTGACATTACTACGGATATCTATTCTTTTGGCATCATTGCGTACGAAATGCTCACAGGAGCCCCGCCCTTTGATTCGCCAAATATAGTAACTATAATGTTGGCGCATAAAAACACAATTCCCGAAACCCTGAGGGAAAATTACCCGGAAGGAAACATTCCCCGGGAAGTCGATGATATGATAATGAAATGCCTGGCAAAAAACACAGCAGACCGCTACATTTCCGGGTCTCAACTTGCCATGGAACTGCGTCGTATTCAGGATAAACTTACAGGAAACCGCTATGGTGCGCCGGCGGACATGAAATTCGAGCGCAAACTCCCCACAAGTGAGTATATGTCCATTGATTCGGGCACGTCTCTTACGGCGGGTGAAATTCAGCATATGGTTCAAAAGCGGTTGAGAGAGAAACTCAAAAGTCTTTCTGAACTCATGCGAAACTACCGGTGCATATCCCCTACCCACAGTGTTGGAATGGCAAAACTATTTGCAGTGGAAGATGAAATTGCCCAAATCAGAGATGATGAGGACAGTCTTGTAAATGATCTTGCAGAAAAAGAATCAAATCTTCAAAAACGCATTGCTCAACTCCGCGTTGCCGTTCAGGATCTAAGCTATGACCGTGAAGCGTTGTCCCGGAAAATAAAAGATAATCCATCAATTACTATGAACGAACTCAGCCTTGCATTTCCTCATCTGGGTCAGATGGATACGGGCTGCGATGTTCGGAGCATACTTGACGATTATAACTTTCAGATAACAACGTTAGAAAAAAGCATAGCTGATGCGTCGGATAATTTTGCGACAAAAAGACATATCTTCAATGAAAACCTGAAGGAAATAAAACGCCTTATTCAAGAAAAAGAGGAAGAAGCCCGGTTTATTACCTGGGAAATAATTGATGAGATTATATCGGGAAAAGCATCGATCCTCTATCCACCACCGGTTCTTACGGAAATCGGTACCATTGAAATCTACTATACTGAAGCCCGCCGTTTCAGAAACTAAAAACGAATGGTTTTACCGGGTATTCTTTTCGAAAATGCAAATTTAAATGAAGACAATCTTGCTCTCGATCAGGATCAGTTTCATCATTTCATTCATGTAATGCGTCTTAATAGTGGCGATGTAATTCACGTTTCAAACGGAAATGGTGTCACCTGCACGGGGACTTTATCTATTTCTAAAAAGACGGCGACAGTTGTTTTAGATCCTGAAACAATCGTGATTCACAAAAAACCACCGACAATCTGTCTTGCAGTAGGCATTGCCAAGGATACTGCTTTTGAAAATCTCCTGAGACAAACAACGGAACTTGGTGTTTCTTTTATAATTCCAGTTATTTTCAAATATTCAACGGTGCCTGAAAAAATATTTGAGACAAGGCGGAGTCGATTTGAAAAGATCTTAAATTCCGCCTGCGAGCAGTGTCGCACTCCTTTCAGACCAACACTGGGGCCCGTTTGCAACTTCAGTGATCTGGCTTTGATGACCCAGTATGCGCATCGCATTGTTTTCTATGAAAACGCCAATACCGTATTTTCTTCCTGGGTTAAAACTCTTGCAAACGGGGAAAATCGAGTAGAGCAGAACTCTGATATTATTGTGGTCATTGGTCCTGAAGGGGGCATCGCTCCTGAAGAAATTACATCACTTGAATCAGCTGACTTTATTCCCCTGCTCTTCCAGAGTAACATCCTCCGCGTTGATACAGCTGCCGCCGCCGCCATTACTTTACTTCGAAACCTGCAAATTAGAATTTAATGAATGCTTCAAGAGCTACGTGAGGTAAATAACCGTCTTGATTTGCAGGTACGCCATCATCAGTACCCACAAGTTTCTCGTATTTTGAATGAGCTACAACAGTTGAAGCACCCACGTGAAAGCGCATGCCAATACCAATTGGGAGTTCGAAACCTGCATGAAAACCATAATTTAACATGAGAGAATATTTATATCCCCAGAAAGTCGAAACCTTAAAAAAAAGTCCATCAGTGCCCGTAACGGCAGTACCAAAATCTACTCCCCCGGTAAAACCAACAAAAACCCACTTCCATCGGAGGTTTCTCGCGAGAGTAACGCCTCCGGACATTCCGACGCGTCCATAATTGAAAATTCCACCAACCTCCGTCCCACTTTTAAAATGCCTTGTAAGGCCGAAGGTAAAACCATCCGTTCCGTTTCTGACTCCCGCAGCGGCACTCATTGAATATACTTGCTTTTCTTTTGTTACATTTGAGTTCTGAGGTCTTATATAAGTGTGGTCCTGAGGTTCTTCATTGTCTCGAGCCTGACCCATCGCAGCACCTGAAAGTAGAAGAGATACGATTGTAGTGATGGTATAAATGCGTTTCATTGGCAATCCTTTCCACAAGGTATAAAATATGGGACAACCTGCTTTTTTCCCGACTGTATTATTTTATGATAAAAAATTAAGAATATAATAAGTTGCCACTGTGTTAATCCCTGAACTATTTTCCCATAGCGGCGACTCTTCTGTAAGCACTTAATGTGCCAATTATTGACTTTGCCTAATTTTCAACAACTTACACATAAAACTCAGGTAGTATAAAAAAACTTAATGCCCCTTCAAACTGTTAACAGCTTCCCACAGTGTCTCAATTTTTCACACTAAACCGCTTTCGGACTAATACGATTTGAGTCGTTTTAAAGAAATGCTTCAGGAGAAAGCCCCTCTAAAGCATTCCGCTGCGCGAAATTGCCTACCTGATTGTCCCCTTGCATTTTTGCAAAGCAAAAATTGCCTCCCTGTTGCTGCTACTGTTTTCCTGATTGCCTGAATTTTTTAACAGGGAATCATGTAGTCAGGCAAACAGGTTCAAGAGCAGCGGTTAACCATCCAATATCAATGTAAAATTAAAAAGACTGGAAGCAAATATTCACTTTTTAGATCTCGATCCTTTTACTCCGCAAGCGGTCTAGTTCCAATGCTGCTCGGTTAGTGAAATTTGGAAAGAAATAATTAATAAATACAACATCGTATAATAATTACAGAAAAACAGGAAGTCAGGAAAACAGGGACAGCAGGGCGTTTACTTTGAAGGTTAGGCTAAATTTATTGATTGAATGAGCCGCCATTACATGGCTTGTGGGTTCGGTGCATTTTACCCAGGGGTTCAGATGCGTTGCATCCCTCACCCCTGG
>JAHJMN010000206.1 GCA_018821305.1 Myxococcota bacterium | reverse complement strand
TCTTTATCAAATATAAATTTTTTTATTATTTTTTTTCGCTTTTCACTAAAATAAGTTGAAATATCAAATAAAATAATGATTTTGATATTGGCATCTTTTATGCTACTCAATAAAAAAGTTAGAAAAATATTTATTTTATGTCTATATTTTACATTTTCAAAAAGGAGCTCAGCATGTATAATGTACTTATAAAAAAAGGTAAAAGTGAATTCTCAGTATTATTATCAGAAGAAATGCACAGCTTCTCTCTTGTTAATGATATCAGTAACTTAAAAGGAAACAATGAGAATTTATTCTTTTTTGACTCATCTTTACAAAATCCAATAACTGATATAAATATTTCTAGTTCAATAGGGAAAATAATAAAGCATGGTTGTGTCACTATTGAAATTAATAAGAGCAATTATTTAAATTACGAAAAAAACATACATTTAATTCAACTCCACAATAATTTTCCAATTTATGATTCTTTGATAGATATAGAAAGCCACATTGAATTTAACGACAAATTTATCGATATTGATTCAAGACAAATTGATTCCATTTTTTTCGAAAAGCTCAAATCCTATTTTGAAGCAGACTATATAGAGTTTTTTGTAAAAAAAGGCATTCAGATAGAAAAGATTGCAAGATCCTGTCCTGAAGGTAACGTTGTCCCCTGGTCGAGCTTCACTGCCCATAGAATTTTCAGTTCAGAGCGAAGTGAATTGCTTTGCAAAGACAGTACCGAAATTCCAATTCACAGAACTCTCGGAACAAAAAAGATTAATAGCTCTCTCGGTGCCTATTTTGGAAATTCAAATTCTATTCTTGGCTGCATCATTTTTGAAAGTATAAACAAGAGATATAACTTTAAAGATTTACAAAATTTACTATACTTGTCCAACCAATTAACTGCATATTTTTGTAAACACTTTTCAGGGAACCTCGCTAATGAAAAAGCCTTCAACATTGCAGATCCCCGAGTCTTAGCAGATTTAGACCGATTAACAAACACTGATGAACCTATTACAATTGTTGGAGAAACTGGAACAGGGAAAGAAATTCTTGCCAGATATATTCATGATTCAAGCAAGCGTTCTTCAAAAAAGTTTTCATGTTTAAATTGTAGTTCTTATCCGGAAAATCTACTGGAGTCTGAACTGAATGGTACAACCCCGAATGCCTATACTAATGCAACTGATCGAGACGGGATTTTTAAATATACTGAAGGTGGGACTGTATTCCTTGATGAGATCTCTTCAATGCCACTTAATTCTCAAGCTAGTTTTTTAAGGATTTTACAAGAGAAAAAAATCCGGAAACTTGGAAGTAATAAAGAGGAGAAGATAGATGCAAGAATAATTGTTGCTACAAATGAACCGCTTGAAAAGCTTGTTAAAAGAGGCATCTTCCGAATGGATCTGAATAATAGAATTGGATTTTATACAATAAATTTAAAGAGTTTAAGAGATAGATCTCATGAAGAATTTTTTGAATTTGGTCAGCACTTAATCAATTTTTATTCAACAGCATTAAAGAAAGAAAATATCACTTTCAGCAATGAGGTATGGGAGGACCTCAAGAAATATTCATGGCCAGGGAACAATAGACAGTTCGACAATATCATAAAAAGGATAATAATTCTCTCCGACAATGATACTGTGCTTACCAGAATGTCACTAAATGTACTTGCTCCAGAGATTTTTACTGGGCAAGAAAAGCAGTGTGAAATCGAGGAGGCTTTTATTGATAATTTGACCAATAAAATTTATAATCATGTAATGAATAAGCAAAATTTGATTAGTTTTGAAACACTGCAAAAAGAATTATCACGTGATATATATATTAAAGTTTTAAACAGTTTTAAAACGAACAAACAAGCTTGTGAAATTCTTGGTATTTCTCCAGCAAACCTGAATAATAAGAAAAAAAGTTTAGGAATTGATTATATAGATGAAATTGGATGGTGCAAGGTGGAGTAGAGCTCATATGATTAATCTAAATTATTATTAATTGATTATTTATTTTTAATATTCGAAAAAGTCAAATCAACAATTCCTGAGGATTGTTGTCCCAAATTTTCTATGGAGGTCGATATGGACAAGGTAGATAATTCCATCGATATATTAAAACAAGAGGCTATCGACTTGATCAATAAAAATGCAAAGAAAAAGGATTTTTGCAGTAACTGTATGTACTACCGACCCTATGGCGGGATGCCTCTCCATGTTCAGTATCTCTGGAGACATCCAGCAACAATTTCCGATCGCAAATTCAGATATAAATGTTTAGCCTGCCGTATTTCAGCAATGGCATCACTGATAACCGGTGGAAAGGGAATCGGTTTTGTCGATAACGGCTACCGAAAAGCGTTGACTGACGCTTTTAATGATGAAGATACACTGGATAGAGCAATAGAAAAATCGTATTTCAAAATGTTCGGTATCCAAGCATTACCAATTGCTACAAGAAGCTTCCTCAAAGGAAATAGGGAACTTACAAGAGCGTTCTTTTCCGCTATTGGCGAAAACGGTTCATACATTCTAGAACTATTGCTCCAGAGTGGACATGCAGATGTCCTCAGTTTTATCAATGAATCTGCCTTGACTGGAAGACAATTTAACAAAAAGTTGATCATATCGTTAATTGAAAATCTAAGGACATTATACCCACTTGAAATGCATAGAACAACCAAGATTCTGGAACGTCAAAAAGAGTTACAATCCATACCGCTAAACCAATTAATTCAGTATGAAAGCAGCAAACAATGCTTGTTTCCAGAAACAATAAGCCGTAAAGTTTCTGATCTCACGACTTGGGAGCTTCCCCTATTATTACACAAAATCGCATATAAAGAATTTAATAAAAACCAACTGAAAAGAATGGCAAAAATTCTAGTTCCTCGTTTTGAAACAGAACTTTGCGCTCAACTAACAAATTCAACTGTATATATAAAAGGCACACTTCGGCTCCTTTGCGCATATAATGGAACGCTGCCTTTGATTTTTCTCCAAAATCTAGAGAATTTATTTTATGCGGAGAAAACCGCTGAGAATATACGCAAAGCTATTGTCATTGTTGCAGGAAAAATTGGACCAGCTGCCCTATTTCTCCGAAAGGGAATTGAGGAAAATTTAATCGTACAAAAAAACTATTTAAAATGCCCACCTCATCGTCAAACTCTAATATATATAGGAGTTGAGAAAGAAGAAGTATCTCAACAATTAAAAAAAATAGTTCGAGAAGGTGGATTAGTCTTCAATCCTGAACATCCTTTAGCCACTTCATATATACCAGAACTTCTTGACATCATATCTAAATTTTTAAAAACCGACAAATACCGGAATGGTGCTCTTAAAACCATCAAGAAGAATCTCTGGTTAATAAAACATTCGAAATCCATTTTTCAAGAACTTTGCGACATCAAACTCCCGGATAGTTTGGCCATTTTAATATATGAAATGAATATATCCTTTGATGAACTGCCTGCGAATTCAACAACTGAAGGTCATTTTACAGATTTAAGATCTGTTGTTGCTTTATGTTCTGCGGAAGTAACACCTGAAATAATTGAACAAGTAAAACCATTTCTGTTTTCGCGTTCATTTTTGCGACTTGTTGAAAAAGTTAAACTTCGACAGGATGTTTACTTAAGTGTGTCTCGTGAGTTTTTGAAAGAACTTTCAGCGCCAATGGGCAATGGAGTATGGTTCAGGAAAAGCCTTAAAATAATTTTTCCCGAAGTTTTGTCTGAGGTCAGCACTTACATAATGGAAAACGATGAGCAAAACATATACCCTATTCTATTGTTTATTATTAAGAATTCGTCAAAAAAAACGTTTTCTTATCTTCTACAGGCGTTTCTTTATAAGGAACCTACAGTTACTGAAAATACCAGAGTTCTCCTTCTTCATTGTATCGCTCAAGCCATTCATAGTGACATATCACCCGAACTCAGGTCGGAACTGCAGCTACTAACGCGTAAACTTATTAAGTCATCCAAAAGTTCTGACAGGATTTCAGGTATAAAAATTACCCAAAAACTTTGTCAAAATCGCCCATTTAATAAAGAAACTCTTTCAGTAATGGTGAATACTATTCATAGTAAAGACATCACTCCTGCTGAAACGATATATATTCTTCAAGTTCTACCTTCTATAAAAATCTTTCCCGATAAATTAATAAGGTGGCTAATATTGCAAGCCAATAATAAAAATAGTAATATCAGTTTACTTTCATTATATGCGCTTGGAGTCTGGTTGGAATCCATTCCAGACGGTCCTTCTCTTCTGGAGTTTATAGGTCGTATCGGTGAACACAAACTTTTTGAAAAAATTGCTATCCGTATGGGTTATCACCGTGCTCAAATATTAAGCAGCAAACCAGCAAAGCACGCCAACAGACACCTGCATAAACTTCAAGGTCATTTCTTAACAAAAGGAGAGGAAGTTCTTAAGAAATTAGGAGCTGTGGGCAAATAATGGATAATATAAAATTTGTTTCGAATAGCAACGAAATGGAAAAGCTCGTTTTTTTTTCTAATATCTCTCCTGTACTGCTATCAGGACCGACGGGAAGTGGTAAAACTACAATGGTTCACACTTACGCCCGTGATAAAAATTACGATATTGTAACTGTTACGGGAGATCCCAATATGACTTTAAGTTATCTGGTTGGTAATTTTCTACCTGGAGTTGAAAAAGCCACCTGGATTGATGGACCTCTCACAAATGCCTGCCGCCGTTCAATAAATGGTGAAAAAATCCTTTTTTATTTTGATGAAATTAGCACCTGCCCATCTGATGTACTCACAGGTCTTCATAGTCTTCTGGATCATCGAAGAACCCTCTTCCTTCCAAAACTTAATGAACGAATCACTGTTTCCAATGACTTCCGATTTATTGGCTCCTTCAATCCAGAATACGGAAATCTAGTCAATACAATAAGTCCAGCTTTTTGGCAAAGGTGTATTCGCTTACATGTACCGTATCTGTCTGAACAACTTGAGATTGAATTAATTACAAAATATACCCACATCAGTACAGAAACTGCGAAACATCTGGTGCGGGTTGGAACTTTAACGCGAACCAAACTACGAAATATAATTGTTGAGGGGGCTGGAACCAGATTACTTCTTAAAGCAGCACAGTCATTTAAAGTGGGATATTTCAATCTTGATAACATTATTTTTGAAATAATCCTTCAGTCATTAACAACACAGGAAGAGTATTTAAAAATGATAGTCAATCAACTCGTTCTGGAAGGACTGATGGATCCTAATTCATACCCTGATATTATCGACGTACCGGATCAACCCAGCGCTGAAGCATTTTTGAGAGAATACGCTGAAGATTAGTTTTTTTATGAAAGGCAGATTTCTCTATCATGAATATTATCAAGCATATTAAATACTATTATGAAATTACAAATGAGAACAAATTAGATACAGCAAAACTGCTAAAATATCTAGACAATCTTGACATTGACCCTGTAACAAAAACTCTTATGGAAGATTGGATTTTTTTGACGAATCTTGAGTCTGTTAAACTCAAAGAGTCACTTGACAACTGGCATGAAATTACAATTAATCAAGAAATAAAGGTCTCACCCTATACCATTTATACTATTTTAAAGATTTTCAACGATGCTCACCCTGAGAAATTGCTGTCTTCGGCTGCACTCGCAAATCTTTCATTAAAACTTGAATTTGATAAATCACAAAAAGCTCTTGATAGTCTGATAAAAATAGCCAATAAAAATAGAAAGATTAGTGCTTGTATAGAAAAATTCAAAAATAATAATAAAATAATTAAAAATCGTGAGTCGGAGGTTTCAGTTCCATTTTCTTCTGTTAAAACCATGCTAATGAACTATCTCCAAGTATTCCTTGATAATCCCAAAGTTGTAAGTGTTAGAGAAGATAAAAACATTTCAGGTTTTACGGCATATACTGACGGCAAGACAATAAGTCTCCCAGCATCAGTATCAGTACTTCCTTCCCAATCATTAAACAGGTGGGCATATGCTCTATTGTTGGGACATGAATGCTATCATGTCAGAGAAGGTAGTTTTTCGTTAAATCTTTCAAGTTTACAAGGAAAGGACTTGTTGCCTCATATCGCATTTGGTAAGAAGCTTTTTTTAAAAAGATTTTCTGCTTGGCACAAATACTATTATCCCGAAAAACCTGAAAAACAACTAAACGACAATGACTCGACTACAGATAACAAAACAGGGCCTACCCTTCCGCATCTTAAAATTGTTATTTTTCATTTTTCAAATATTGATCTTATCTTCCACCTTTTTAACGTTGCCGAAGATCGAAGAATCAACAAGCTACTTGGAGAAGATTTTCAGTTAATAGGGCGAATTGACCATGCCTTAACTAAGTATTCACTATCTGATCTCCCAAACCAGGATTTGTATTCTCCAAGAGAAACTTTCTTGAGGGCAGTTACTCTGCTCATACTGGGATATCCTCAAATATACAATATTCATCCATATTTTGGTAAAGTATTTGATGAAATAACTGAGCTTTTGTTTAATTCTCTACCTCTTAAAGATGTTGAATCGGCTATGCTTCTAGCAATTAAGACATATCAAATTATTTCAAAACATCCTGCTGTTTTTGAGAATGTTTCGGAATTTTTTGAAACAATGAGATTGAAAAGTAATGGTTTGGGAGGTCTGAAAATACCTGGATTAAACCCTGATCACAGAAAAGGGAGTTATTTTCCTGACTGGGAAGGAAATGCTTTCCCCTATAATTTTGAACGTTCGGCACGCACTGAATTTTTAGATGAAATCACAAGTTCTACCTCAAGTGGAATATACACTGAGCCAAGTGAAGGGGCTTTTTTTGTAAATTATCCCAAATCTTCAGTTGAGATGAATGATCATAAATCTGTAAATTGGTGTCGTTACGAAGAATATGATGTTTGGGAAAAAACTCCGATTCAAAATGCTGTCGAGGTCAGAGAAATCCCAGTCCCCTCGAGCATTAAATCCAACTCAATTGAACTTGTTACAGGTTTAACTTATCCATTTTCCCCATTAACTTATTTGTCCGGTCCATTAGAAAAGCGTCGATTTGTTGAGGAGGGTGAAGAAGCAGATATGGATAGAACCTATGACTTCTCAATGGATCTACGTAGAGGAATTACTCCGAATTTTCGACTGTTCCAGGATATAACTTCACATTCAGGAAAAACCATTGTGAGCATGATTATTGATGCTACTATTTCAACATACTTTCCCAGACAACAAGTACTCGAAACAATTACTCCCCTCGTACTATCTAAAATATTTTGTAAATCTACTATGTACACATTGAATAATTGTGGGTTTGAAACATCTCTTCATACATTATTCGACCTTGGTCCACGAACAATTTATATGCCCAGATTAAAAAATTTCGGTGAATTGATTAACTGGAATCAGTTTGATCTACTGCTTGGAACCCTAAATCCTCTAATGCCAGCAGGATTCCGGTATGGCGCCGGGATTCGTCATTTGGCTTCGATAGCCCAAAAAACAATGAAAAAGCGGCCTCATATCATTGTGATTATAACAGACAACGGTAGTCATTACTGGGCCCGCCATATAGATTATGCAATCCGTTCTGTATTGTTTGAAGCATTTAAAACAGAACAACCTAACTGCTCATCCTGTCATGAAAAAAGGAAAGAATGCACAATTGAAAGATGTACCCCTGGGTTAAAATTTTCTAATCCTTCTGCTTCAAATGTTTATTATCCACCATTTTATGAGTTTGCCGATGCGATCCATGCCGCAGAGTCAACGGGCACAATTCCCTTTATGGTTTTCACCGATGACTTATACCCGGAAACCATTCTGAATAGCAAATTCGGCAGAGAGAAGTGGGCAACTCTACTATCCAAATCTGACATACCTAAGGTTATTAATAAATTATCAAACCTGATAAGAGCTGTATGACGTATGACTGCGATTTGGAATAGTATTCTCAAACAAAGTTTAAATTTTACCTCTCAAAAACCAATTACTCCACCACGTCCATAGGTAGTTTTTCTATTTTTTCTAGATTTTTTCTTTTTTTTTGATAATTCTCTTTATTATTGATTGCATTATATAATTTTATTTATTACCCTCACTTTTTTCTACCTATTATCTTGGAATTATTTATGTTAATTGAGCCTGTCAGTCTTAGAAATTGGATCAATCAAAATTTTGAAAGTCTTGATTTCGAAGAAGTTTATAGAATAACAATTCAGGTTTTGGTCTACCTTTACAAATATTCCGTTGAGAATATTTTATCTCCTGACAATATTAACCTCAAGCAGGATGGTGCATATAAAAAAGTTGAAATCACCCTCTCGGACAGTTCTTCTTCGGGTTTAAATTCTAAAATTTTCGATAACGAATTATTTGCCGTTGGCATTGACTCGTTTGACGCTGATTTAACTAAAAAGAAAATATTTGTAGCTGGTCGCACTCTTCTTTTTATGCTTTCAAATGAGTATGCCAAATCAACAGTAGAAATACAAAACCAGATTAAATATTTGGATCAGGAAAAAAAAATACCTCCTTTTCTTGTATCAAGTCTCAGGAAATCACTCTTCATTGAATCCAAGAATTGTTTTTCAGAAATTATTGAATTTATTAACTTTCTTGACAATGAATATATTCGTTTTTATTGTAAAGAAAAGTTGGTAAATATTCATACTAACGAACCGATAAAATTAGATAAATATGAAATAGTAGAGAAAACTGCGTCCGGAGGCTATGCTGAGATATGGAAGATAAGACATATTACACTTGAAAGATTTTGTGCTTTAAAAATTCTGGATTTTGACCTTAGCCGTGATCCTGTTTTTGCAGAACGTTTTGAAAAAGAAGGTGAATTACTCGCTGAAATTGATGATCCGGGTATTGTAAAAGTCTTTGATGCTGGAGCATTAGGAGATGATCGTTTATATATTATTGAAGAATTTCTTAAAGGACTCACCCTGGAAGAAGAATTTTCTTCAGATAATAAGGCTGGAAATGATCTGCAAAAACTCATAGAAAGAGGCAAAGGGATTCTCAACGGTCTTAAAGTAATCCACAGCAAAGACATAATTCACAGAGATTTGAAGCCATCTAATATTTTTATACAAAATAACCAGAATTCAAATGCAGTAGTTAAGCTTATTGATTTCGGTTGTGCCAAAAAGTTGAATGAGCCGGCTGGTGAACAAACCAAGGCTGGTGAAGTTGGAACTGTCGACTATATGAGTCCAGAGCAGAAAAATGGCAAGGAGGTTCTCACTGCCGCAACTGATATCTACTCATTCGGACTCATACTTGATTATATGTCCAAAGGAATCACTGTTAATTCTGGAACGGCTGTTAAAATTGCCAGTCTTGTAAAATCTATAACTCATGAAGACCCGGAACTGCGCCCTTCTATTGATACCATTTCAGCAGGACTCAATAATTTAGAAAGTATTAAAGAAAAAACAATTCTGGTTGCCGATAACAAGGCAGAGTATATAATTGGACATGAATTAGGCCGCGGCGGATTTGGAACTGTTTATAAAGCTACAGATAACTCAACAATTTTAAAAGACAGTTTTGCAATAAAAATCCTGAATGAAAATGTCTCTGACAAGCCTGAAATAAGGGACAGGTTTATAAACGAAATAAAAAAACTCAATAAGATAAAGCACCATAATATAGTTAGAGGATACAATGTTGGATTTTATGGTTCACGGCCTTTTTATGTAATGGAATACCTTGAAGGCGAAACTCTTAAAGATAAAATTAAAAATGGAAATATACCATTAGCTCTTATGAAAAAAGTAATATCTGAAACGTCTACGGGACTACAAAAATTACATAATGAAAACATAGTTCATCGAGATATTAAGCCCGAAAACATTTTCCTTAGCAATGAAAATGTTATTAAAATATTAGACTTAGGAATAATAAAAGAAATTAATAGTGAAGGCGATAGAACTCAAACTGGCATTGTTATTGGTAGCCCAGTTTATATGTCACCAGAACAGGCTGATGGAAAAGAAGTTGATAAAAAGTCGGATATTTATTCTTTTGCAATTTTAATATATGAAATTATCACTGGAAACCTTCCCTGGAAAGACCGAGATCTTTCTTTTGTAAAAATTTTTATTGAAAAATCCAAGCCTGAAAATTTTGCCCCTATTTCTGATTTCAGGAATGATATTCCAGAAAAAGTCTCTGAGAAAGTATGGAAAATTCTCCTTAAATCACTTGATCCTCGGCCTGGAAATCGACATGAAACAATTTCGGACTTTTCTAAAGAATTGCTTGAAGCGCTTGAATCAGAACCTGTATCAAAAAATAAAATCGATGAAAACATCTCTTCAGATAAATCAAATACCATAATTGATAAAAACATCCCTGATTCCGAATACTTAAATCCTAATCCGGCAGAAACAATTCTGGAAAATAACCCCCTGATTAAAAACTCTAAAGAAATTCCTGTCCAAAAATCCAGTAAGTTATTTCAATTGGCTTTTTTATTAACAATACCCCTTTTAATATTAAATATCTGGTTTTTTAGGGATAGATTCTATAAAGAGTACGACTACAACCTGAAAAACCATAAATTTATTGAATATATAATCCCCAAAGAGGCAGTTAAAAAAAATAAAGAAAACGTCGAAACCTATTGCCGGTATGCGGAATACACTTTAACTGGAATATGGTGTCATGAAGAAATTAAATTTGCCAAAACTGGAAATTATAAATTTTATTACAAGAAGTGGTATCCTGACAAAAAATTTGATTACTGTTTAAGTAAAATGAAATGGTCTGAAAAAAATAAAGCTTTTGAAACTGAACGAAGCTGTTATAAATTTAATAAAGAAAAAAATAAAATTAAAAAAATTGAATTTTACAGTAATGAGGGCGCAGAGCGTGGAAAACTAAAACTTGCCCGTCGATTGATAGAATATTCTGAAAAAGGCAATTGGGATGTGTTAAAATTCAAAGATTCTTTTTTAAAAAACGAAGATTCTTTCTCAGAACATTATTTTAATAAAGACACAAAACTTAGAGAATTTGTTAAATATATAAATAAAGAGGAAAAAATCATTGGTTACAATTTTTTTGAAAGATACAAAAACAAAATACCCAATAAGAAAATTACCTTTCATGAAAGCACATATTATTCTTGGACTTCTAAAACTGAAAAACAAATTTTTGATGATTGGGGAGACGACACTGAAATAAACATTGCTGTTGTTCCCGATTGGATAAAGAAAATAGTCAATACATCCACAAAATGAAATTTTGTCGAGATATAGTTTTAAGTTTTAAATTCTAAAATTTCCTGAAAGACTTTGGTGGTTTTTTCTTCTTTTTCTTTGGAGTTACTGGGACTTTTTTTGTTTTTACAAAAACTTTTGGCTTAGCCATTTTTATCTTCAAACACTTACCAGTTTTATCAATAAACCCCCACTTCTCACCCCACTTCACTGCCGATAAACCTTCTGAAAAGCTCCATGCATTATCATACTTGGGTTTAATAACTTCTTTTCCTGTTTTATCAATAAACCCCCACTTTTCTCCAAACGTCACTGCCGCCAAACCTTCTGAAAAGGAACTCAACAAGCCGTCTAATGGGTTTTTCAATTTATTTTTTAGTTCAATAACTTTTTTTCCTGTTCTATCAATAAAGCCCCATTTCCTATCATAATCTGACACAAAAGCTAATCCTTCTGAAAAGGGGCGAACACTATCATATTGGGGTTTAATAACTTCTTTTCCTGTTTTATCAATACATCCCCACTTTTCTCCAACGTTCACTTTCGATAAGCCTTCTGAAAAGCTCGATACGCCATCATACTTGGGTTTAATAACTTCTTTTCCGGTTTTATCTATAAACCCCCAGCTCAAACCAACCTTCACTTTCGCTAAGCCTTCTGAAAAGTAGCCAACATCATCATACTTGGGTTTAATAACTTCTTTTCCTGTTTTATCAATAAACCCCCACTTTTCTCCAACCTTCACTTTCGCTAAGCCTTCTGAAAAGGGCCCTACATCATCATACTTGGGTTTAATAACTTCTTTTCCTGTTTTATCAATAAACCCCCACTTATTGCCGACATTCACTCCAGCTAAGCCTTCTGAAAAGGACCATACCCTATCATACTTGGGTTTAATAACTTCTTTTCCTGTTTTATCAATAAAACCCAACTTTTCACCAACCTTCACTTTCGCTAAGCCTTCTGAAAAGGACAATCCATTATCATACTTGGGTTTAATAACTTCTTTTCCTGTTTTATCAATAAACCCCCACTTTTCGCCAACCTTCACTTCCGCTAAGCCTTCTGAAAAACTAATTGCATAATCAAAAACGAAGCATTGATTTGTCTGGGCAAAAGCAGGCGGAGTGTGGATGGTTAATAAAAAGATCATTATTATTTTTTTCATAACAACTCCTTCATCTATTCATAGATGTCAAAACACCATCCTGAAAGTTTTTGATGGTTACAGGCTTCTCTTTTTTTCTCGACTGCTACTTAGTTCGTGTCCGGAAATTCGCTTTGCGAAGAATTTTATTAAAAATTCTATCCGGCCACTATTAATATTTTCAACACCTTGCGGTTACTGTCCTGAATGAAAAACTGACGAAAAAATTGA
>JAHJMN010000205.1 GCA_018821305.1 Myxococcota bacterium | reverse complement strand
GACAGTAACTATTTAGTTCGTGTCCGGAAATTCGCTTCGCGAAGAATTTTATTAAAAATTCTATCCGGCCACTAGACCGCTTGCAGAATAAAAGGATCGAAATTGGGAAATTTAATTAAAAATTACATTTTTTTCAATTATTAATTGATATTGGATGGTTAGGCCCTGTTCCTGACCCTGTTTTCCTGTATCCCTGATTACCTGTTAAAAATATTCAGGGATACAGGTAAGCAGTAGCAGCAACAGGAAAATCAGGGGCCTTTCTCCTGAAGCATTTCTTTAAAACGAGTCACAATCGTATTACTCCGCAAGCGGTCTAGTAATATTTTCAACACCTTTTTGTCGGAGTAACTTAATTTAAAGAAATTGCAAATTTCTAAAAGAACACCATTTGATCTTTGCTCTTAAATCTTAAATAAGCTAAGGTGCCTTTTCTTTTGTTTATAAACTGGAGATAAATCATGAATCGTATTAACATTTTCTTATTGCTTTTCATTACTACCGCATGCACTGGTAATGATGGCAAAAGCTCCCTGCAGCAACTGGTTTCCGTGAGCGAAGCTGATCAACTTGAGTGTCCTGATGGCGGTTATGTACTGAACACAGGATTGGATACTGATAATAACGGCACTCTGGATGCTTCAGAGATTCTGACAGAAACTGTAGTCTGTAACGGTTCTGCTGGTGCTGAAGTTCTTTTGATGTCCACGCCGGAACCCAACGGAGTCAACTGTCCTGAAGGTGGGCAAAGAGTAGACTCTGGACTTGATGCGAACAAAAATGGTGTTCTCGACAACGATGAAATCAGTAACACAACTTATGTGTGCAATGGAGAAAATGGTGCCGAGGGTCTTTTAGTTATTACACCTGAACCAAGTGGAGACAACTGCCCTGGTGGTGGACAACGGGTTGATTCCGGACTTGATACAAACAAAAATGGTATTCTCGACAACGAAGAGATTCTAAACACTGGTTATGTCTGCAATGGAATTTCGACTCTTTTAACTTCCAGTGTGGAAGACCCCGGCGATAATTGTTCTCAGGGTGGCGAAAAAATTACAAGCGGGCAGGATACTAATGCCAATGGTATTCTCGAAGAATCCGAAACAGCTACTACTTTGTACATATGTAACGGGACAGATGGAACCGACACGCTAACTATAGCCACCTCAGAGGCTCCCGGAGATAATTGCTCAAATGGTGGGCAGAAGATTGATATTGGACAGGATCTTGACAGTGACGGTAGTCTTTCTTCCACTGAACTTCTCAGGACTTTTTATATCTGCAATGGTTTAGATGGAGAATCGAAGGTTTGTGCCCAGATACGCGTTGGGGAGGACATAATCCTAATATGCGATGATGGAACTCAGGAAGCGATTCATGTAGGTCTGCAGCCTTCTTCAGGAACATTTGTTAACAGCGGGCAGACACTGACTGTTGATTTGGATATTGCCCTTGGTGATCTGGATGGAGACGGAGACCTTGACCTGTACGTCGCCCGGACTGGTGCCGATCTTGTTTACTTGAACAATGGTAATGGTGTTTTCTATGATTCCGGCCAGTCAATTGGAGCAAATTCGTGTACTGATGTTAAATTGGGCGATCTGGATGGAGATGGAGATCTTGATGTATTCATTACTCAAGGATGGGGTAGCAACGAGGTATGGTACAATGATGGAAATGGTCAATTTACTTTCAGTTCCCAGATATTCCCCTTCTCTCCATCCTCAAGCGTAGCCCTTGGTGATCTCGATGGCGACGGTGATCTTGATGCCTTTGTCAGTAACGCGATAAATGTACCGGAAGCAGTGTGGTTCAATGACGGAACAGGTTTCTTTGTTGACAGTGGTCAATCTCTGGGTTCCAATTTCGGTTCGCATGTGGCTTTAGCTGACCTGGATGAAGATGGGGACCTTGATGCAATGGTTGCTGTTGATGGCAAAGGTTATGCAGTGTGGATTAACGACGGAAACGGGTTCTTTACTGCAGGCGATTCTCTTCTTACCTCCATTTCCGCCACTAAAGTAGCCCTTGGTGACGTGGATGGAGATGGCGATGTGGATGCGGTAATTGCTGTCAATAACGGGGCTCAGCAAGGCAGACTCTTTTTAAATGATGGAGCAGGTAACTTCACAGACAGCGGACATTTGCTGGGAGTTAGTGGTTTAAATGTCACCCTTGCGGATCTGGATGGCGATGGTGATTTGGACATAATTCACTCGGGAACGAAAATCTTACTGAATGACGGTTCTGGTGTCTTTACAGACAGTGGTCAAATACTCACAAACGGAGTTCAAGCTGTTGGAGACCTTGACAGCGATGGCGATCTGGATCTGGTCCTGGAGACCAGAGTCTGGTTCAATGATTAGACTGCTTGCGGAGTAAGGCGATAGTAACTTAAATCGAACTAAGCCTTAGGGAGAAAGCCCCTGTTCCTGTTTCCTGTTCCTGTTCCTGCTCCTGTTCCTGTTTTCCTGCATCCTGTTCCTGTTCCTGTTCCTGTTTTCCTGTTCCTGTTCCTGCTCCTGTTCCTGTTTTCCTGCATCCTGTTCCTGTTCCTGTTCCTGTTTCCTGAATTTTTAACAGGGAATCAGGAAGTCAGGGAAACAGGGTCAGGATCAGCGGTTAACCATTCAATATCAATGCATAAATACAAAGGGTAGGATGAAAACATTCAATTTCCCAATTTCGATCCTATTATTCCGCAAGCGGTTTAGATTTTTTTGGGGGGTCCCGGGAGGATGGTGAAGTAGAGCTTTTTCGGATCTTCAGGTTTGCGGTATTTGCACATGGTTTTTGATGAAAAATACTTTTCCGGTCGGCTCATCCATGCTCTGAAATCAGGACCCGATTGAATCGTGTAATGGAAAAGATATCCTTTTTTGAATTTTTCATTCAGTACTGCCGTGCGAAGGACTTTTGAGCTGTCATCCATGGGCAGATTGAGGAATGCTTTTTTAAAAGCCTCGGGATAAAACCAGAACTCTTCTGCATTCGACATATAAATAGTCCGTACGGGCAAGTGGACTTTATTCAGTGCATTACCAATTTCCGTAATTGTTTTTCCATCTTTCAGGTTGCCGGGAAGGATAAAAACACGCTTTTCGATTACCAGTTTTTTCCAGGCATCAAACATTTTCTGGTCCGCGAGCCAGTAGTTACCCGCCATACCCTTTTTTACCATGTAGCGTCTCGACCGATGGTGAGTAATTACGTGTTTTCCTTGATATTTATGCAGGAGGGCAACCCGTTCTCCGCGCTTTTTACCGTATTTTTCAACGGCCAGTTTCCATACCTTTTTGAAGTTCTTAATATTAAACCACTTCATGAGTTCATCAGGGGTGGATGAAATCTCCACGAGAAGTGAGTAAAGCCGGTGGGTATTATTCACTTCTTTATCGTAGTCTACAAGGAATACGACTTTGGCGCCTGAGGTTACTGCAAGGCTGTAGTTCTGATCCGAAGCGACCCCGATATATGCACCTTTTTTGTTTACGATGTGTGGATACCATAAACTGTAATAATCCTCGTTAGAAATGTAGTAGTTTTCTTTGGGTTTCGCTCCCGTTTCCTGAGCTTTAATTGATGAGAAAATTTCGTGATATTTTTTATCGAGGGGCCCGTCAGCCTTTTCCCAGTATTCACGATCAATTTCTTCCGGAGTTTTCTGGAGGATTTTTTTAACTTCTGCCGCGGGAACCTTTGTAGCGGAAACAGGCTTTAATGGCGGCTTTTCAGCTGTGGGTAATTTTTTATCAGTTTTATTTACTGCAATCTTGTCGGTTTTGATATCCCCGGCTACTTCGGGCTTTGCTTTGACTACTGGTGTTTTTTTGTCTCCGGGATTCTTTTCATTACTGCAAAAAGAAGCAAGACAAATGAATATAAAGGATATAGACAGCGATTTAATTATCTTACTCATCAATGTTCCCCCCCGTGACAGGGATGTGAAGGCGGAAAGCAGTACCCTTTCCCGGATTTGATGAGACGGTTATAACACAGGAATTTGTAATTGCAATTCCAAGACACACGGGAAGGCCCATTCCTCGACCAATAAATTTGGTTGTAAAAAACGGATCAAAGATGCGAGGAAGGACATCAGGCTCAATTCCACAT
The DNA here is from genome assembly GCA_018821305.1 of Myxococcota bacterium. Lineage (GTDB taxonomy): Bacteria > Myxococcota_A > Polyangia > HGW-17 > HGW-17 > JAHJMN01. The sequence continues at coordinate 4,102 of JAHJMN010000205.1, read as the reverse complement.
CCTTCATCAGCAATTTCCAGATAGACGTGCTTGCGGGAATCGGCCCAGTCCACAGGAAAATGAGTAAACTTTATGATTTCAGAAGGATGAGATATGCCACACCCAAAAGAGATTGCTCCACCTTCCGTCATTGATTCCCATGCATTAGTTGCAATGTTTGAAAGTAACACTGTAATTTCACCACCTTTTACCGAAATTACTTCTTCGTGATGTTCTGAGCATTTTCTAAAAGAAGTACCCTGCGGGGCAATAGCTTCAATGAGACTGATGATGGATGAAAAAAGTTCTGAGGATAGTACTTCAGCGAAAGATTCTCGATGAGAAACACCAAGATATGTTAACAGAAGTTTGCTTATTTCCACGCTTCGACGGGTTGCATCCAGGGCGTTATCAATGTCATCGCTTGGAAAGGAGTTCCACCATGAGCGATTTGTAATCCGGGGAAAGATGTTGGATAACAATAAATGCCATACTGTTTGGAGTGGGCATATTTGTAAAGAATGAGTCAAGGGCTTCAAGACCACCGGCACTGGCGCCAATGCCAACATAATAAACAGGCTTTCGGGAGGGAGTTGATGTTGAATTCATTGTTGCCTTTACTTTCTCAAAAGAGAAAAATTATGTTGTGACAATTGTTCATTCGGATTTCAGGAAAAACATCATGTGTGTAAATATAACTTTTTGGGAAAGAAAATAAAAGACAGGAAATTGTTAAAAATCAACGGGGATCGATCTGGCCCATGCGAAGGAAGCCACCACGGGCAGTGGGCCATGGCTTACAACCGGAGGTAGTGGATTCCACACGGAAAACATCCATTCCGTGGTCAAAAGTCTGGACGAATATTTCAAGGCGTCCGTCGCCGTCGAGGTCGCCGATTCCCGGAGCAGCAGGAGAACCGCTACCGTTTCCGTTATCTCCCGGATTTGGCAGAGGAATATCTTGCGCAAGTTCACCGTTGGCTCTAAGGACAACAAGATTTCCACTGTCTGTGCGATCCGGGTCTCCGTAAGTAGTGAAGATGATTTCCGGAATACCGTCACCGTTCAAGTCTACACTTACAGGTTCCGAAGCATACATGATGCGTTTTCCGTGGCGGTAGTTGTAACGCCAGAGAATCTCACCGGAAGCACTGAAACAGTACATGAAACCGTCGTTGAGGGAGACGACCATTTCAAGCCCCGGATTTCCAAGAATGTCTGCAATCATGATTGCGGGAACACCACCCGGAGGATACCAGCCGTCCACGGAAATGGGTTTTTCTCCCCGGGGAATTACTTCCCAGCCCTCTTTTCGCATGGCACTTTCGTCACCGTTGCCGTAGGCTCCTTTTAAAACAAAAATACCGTAAGCCTGAGTTTCATAGGGTTCGTGCATCTCAATATTAGGCGCGCCGACAACTTCGTTATATCCATCGCCATCAATATCAGCAACTGAAGGAGGGGAGGCCGTCCACTGAAGCCATTCAGTCCAGGACGGATGTGGCCACTCTCCTTCATGTAAATGATAATGCGCTTCTTCTACTGTGGGATCCGCCCACCTTATGAATTGACCCCAGGTAAAGCGTTCTCCATCAAATTCATTTGAGCGGTTTGTAAACCATGGGGATGCATTAATTGCTACACCATCAATTTTGAAAGCCTGAATGTGGTGGTTGTCGTAGGTGGCAAGGATTTCAAGTTCATCATCGTCATCAATGTTCCCGATTCCCACGTTCAATCCATAGCAACCATAACCGTGATGGCCGTAGCCGTTACGCTCAAGGTCGTTTCCTTCCCCTGCGAGAGCATTGTAGCGTGGCCAGGCTGGAGCATGACCACCAGCGGGCTGGTATAGACCGCCGTTATGGTTGAAAACATAAATTTGACTTCCGCCATCTTCCTCTTCGATTGTTTCCGTGGTGCTTACAACGATTTCGATCATCCCATCGCCATCAAGATCCGCCGCAGACATACCACGAATTTCCGGTGCATCATCGGGATTGACAGCGACGGAGGCGGGCCAACCATCTTTAACTGTAAGTGCGCCACCGGAAAACTCGTAGACAATTACCTGATGCCCGCGACCTACAACTATTTCGGTAATGCCATCAGCATCAATATCCGCAACAACATGAGGTGCATAAATGCGGCCTTCACCCTCATCTCCCGTGGCGATAAGGTTGAAACTTGAGTCAAAAATATAAAGGTTGTAGTAGGCGGCGATAAGTTCGTTATTTCCGTCTCCATCAAGGTCATAAACAAGTGGTGAAGCATACCAGGATGTTTGACCCTGAAGATTTCTCACAAAGGTAATCTCGGGTATATCCGCCTGAAAACCTGCAGTAGTGTCGCAAACTTCAGTAACCTCACCACCGGTAAAACTTCCACCGCTGTAATCTTTACTGGAACTACAGGCGGCGGCCAGTAAAAAAACAAACAACCCTGAGTAAATAAAGTATGTTTTCATATCCTGGAACCTCTCTGAATTTTCTTAAAAAGAGCCAAATAACTCTGGAGATTTTTCATTGCAGCAAACAGGATAACCCAGATGCAGGAAATTTCAAGCAGGGAAACCGGGAGGCAGGGAAACCGGGAAGCAGGGAAATCAGGGAAGCAGGAAATCAGGGAAGCAGGAAATCAGGGAGGCAGGGAAACCGGGAAGCAGGGAAATCAGGGAAGCAGGAAATCAGGGAAGCAGGAAATCAGGATTAGAACCTCCAGGCAACACCCAGTGTTGAATACCATTCGTTAAAATCCGTGTCTTTTTCGTTCCAGAAATTAAGGTGATATTTAACATCGAGCCCCACAGAAAATTGAGGAGTAAACAGGTAGGCGATTCCCAATCCGATGGCCACAAAGGTGCCCGTTGTAGACCAGTCCGCGTCAATCTGATCATCATGGATTTTAAGTTTCGAGTATCCAGCTCCAATATCACCGTGAAGCTGCAATTTTTTCGATAAATTCAAATAATATCTTCCCTCAACTGATGCGGATACAGTTCCCATAGACCCATTTTGAGGATAATACTCACCAAAAGTTCCGGATATGCCAAATGCCGCATTTTTATACAGATAAAAAGCAGACAAACCGCCTCTGAACGACAAAGGCGAAACATTACAAGTATTTCCTGTGCAACTCCCACTTCCTGCGGAGCCCGTTACAAGAAACTGCGGAGAAAAAGCGTTTGCGACTTGGGGCAAGTGAATAATTCCGCAAATAAAGGCTAAGATAACAATAAATTTATGCATATAAGACTCCATGACAGGGAATTCGACCAGACTCGAACAAACTAGTTCGTGTCCGGAAATTAAAATGCACCAATTTCGAAATATGTCAATGATTAGTTTATGTTGCACTGCGTCAAAACCCCAGATTCGGATTCTGCGAAAAACCGCGAATATGTATGAACTAAGTTGTTGCGCATATTCTGGTGTCGTTTTCCTACCCGGCTCTTACGAACCGGGTTGATAAACTTTCGCCTGTGTATTCACAGGCTCATGATCCGTTCATTCAACGTCTCATTGGGATTCAGGGTCGAGGTCATCAGGGACACTGAATGTATCCCACTTCTTATAATCCGTGGATTTTTATTGTGTATTTGTCTATCTGGATGGTTTCTTCGTAGATTTTTTTGTCCCAGTCGTGGATTTTGTCGCGGTCGAAGATGAGGATGTAGACTGCGGTTGCTTCACAGTCTTTTGCGTACTCAAGGGTCTGCTCGATGGCCTGTTTCTTCTTACTCTCAAGGCCGTCTTTGGGGCGAATGACTTTCAGTTCTATTACTATGCGCTGCTCTTCCGGGGCAAAGGGTTTGCCCCATTTCAGCATGAGGTCAGTGCGACCGCGATTTAAGCCATATTCACGGTACACGGTGCCGTTTCCATTTGCCACACGCTGCAAAAACGCCTGAAATACAAGATGTGGAGCTGCTTCCTCGTAGCCGGATATGTGAGATGCCCATATTTTGCTGTTTTCACGCCAGAAGGTCACAAACATTCTGACCAGAAGGTCGCTGTCGAGACTTCCGTCATCGCGGATCCAATCGGGTTTAAAGTAACTGAGAAAGTACTCCTGCCTTGAGGTCGTAAGTTCACGCGGAATTATCTCACTGTATATCGGATTT
>JAHJMN010000204.1 GCA_018821305.1 Myxococcota bacterium | reverse complement strand
TGCCACAAAAACACTCACCTTCAAAGTAAACGCCCTGCTCCTGACCCCTGTTTTCCTGAATTCCTGTCTGCCTGTAATTATTATGCAAGATTGTATTTATTGACTAATTCACTCGGAAGTTCACTAACCGATCAGCATTGCATTTAGACCCAATGCTGTTCGGCAGTGCCATATTAGTTTTTATTATTAATCCTGTCCCTGTTTTCCTGACTTCCTATTTACCTGTAATTAATATATGATGTGGTTTTTATTAATCAAGACCAGATATTACCGGTACCATTGCATTTAAAACACACCGTAGTACCCTGTCCTTCGCAACTTGGGCATGGAATCTGACCGGCTCCATCACAGTGACCGCACTTTACACCTTCAGGCTTTTCTCCTACGCCTCCACAATCTTCACAGTCAATGTGGCAGTCACCCCAGCACTCATCGCATTTAAGATTTCCTTCACCATTACAGATAGAACATTTTTCTTTAGCCATAGAAAGCTCCTTCAATCGCAGGTTTTTAGCATTTTCTGTAATGATCGTAAAGATAACCTTATGCTGTTTTGTAGATTTATGTAAATATCTTTGAATAATGGGTATTCCTTTAAAAATTTTTACTTTTATAACTTTTTCTGTTTTACTTTTTTCCTGTGCCAACAGAAAGAAAACTCCTTCTTCCGATATTTTTGAAGTTTCATATACTTACTGGCAGTCAGGTTCGGGTCCGTTTCCCGGACTATGCGGTGGTGATTTCTCAATGATTTTCACTGGAACTGTGAAATCCATTGATGCGCCAGATCCATCTATCCATAATCTATATATAAGCAAAAAAGGGCAGATAACCATTGAAAATATTCTTTTTTTAAGGAAAACAAAGAAATCTAACTACTTGAATCAAAATATTTTTCAGTCTGACTGTTTTTCTTCCTTCAAAGGAAAGGTAAACGATAAAGTCCTTGTATTTCTATATGAATATGAAGGCAAATATTCAATTGCCGGCGACAAATCTATTATTATAATACCTTCATATGAAGACAATCTTGTAAGCGTCATAAATAAATATATTAAAACGCTGGACCCCATTGATATAAAAGATGAGATTCTTACCCTGGCAAAATACGGACTGGGTGATGATTTTAAAAGAATTCTCCAGTGTCGGCAATCCCGCCAAAACTAATTTATCATAGTTTTTTATTACATAATTATTTCAACATGTTAAACTTTGTTCGCACTGTAAAATTTGATAGTTTTTTATATCAGTTATATAGTTCAGATGATTTTTAAAGGAGAATTAAATATGAATTTCAAAATTTTATCGATTATTTTTCTTTCTTTTATGTCCGGATGTGGATTTTCCGGGGGCTTAATAAGGGACACAATAACAAGAGTTGAAGTTTCCAGACCAAATTTCAGAATAGTAACTTATGGTGTGAGTGCAGAAAAAAGTATAACCAGTGTTTTGTGCATTATCCCCACGGGAGATCTAACACTTACAAAAGATCTCATGAATGATTTACACAAGAAGGCTGGATTAAAGAAAAATCAAATGTTCATAAACCTGCGACAAGATTATACTTTAAAAATATTTCTTGGTTTTGTCTGTATATCAAAAGTCACCATTTCTGCAGATGTTATTCAGTTCAATAAAGAAAATGAATTCAAACCTGATATCAGATTAGACCCTCCCTCAAAAAATCCGCCCCTTCCCGATCCTGATAAAAATAAAATATAAACTTTAAATTACGTGCTGTTCGTGAAGTTTGCCGAGGAAATAAGGCAGTTGTTTTCGCCACCACGGCCAGTCATGATTTACATCTTGGCCCCATAAGTCAATCCAGGCGGGAATTCCCTTAGCATGAAGGATCTCTCGCATGGCAACTGCATCGTGAATCATTTCGTCTTCCCAGGCGCCCTGACCGCTGCAGATTATTATGTGACTGTGGCGGTATTTTTCAAGATACCAGTCATCTTGAAGGTTTGGCACAAAAAGCATCGGTGAATTAAGATAAACTCTCTCATCCACATAATCTCCAACAAAGAGATTAAGACTTGATAAACCGCTGAGGGAAATCATACCGTCAAAAACATCCGGGTGCCTGAAAAAGAAATTGGAAGAGTGGTACCCTCCCATTGAACAACCGGTAGTGAAAAACTTTGAATTTTCACCGCATTGTGACTGCATAAAAGGAACAACTTCAGTAATTATATAGCGATCGTATTCTTCATGACGATGTCCGCGGGATCCTGGGCTAACGTGAAAATTGGCCCAGGCTTCATTGTCCACACTGTCCACGGTATAAAATCGAACGATTCCTTCGTTAATAAACCAAGAAACTGTTTCAATCATTGAAAAATCTTCAAACTCAAAAAAGCGTCCTCCCTGAGCAGGAAAAACAAGAATTCCTTTTCCCCCATGGCCGTATACCTTAATCTCCATATCGCGACCAATATTATGAGAATGCCACTTATGATATTCAATATTCATTAATTTTTCTCCTGTATATAGTGCGCCCCTTCAAAAACTGAATCTGTATCTTCAAATCTCAGAAGATAACCCCAGTCTCCAAGGGCATTGCGGAAAATTCCGCTTATAGGCTGAAAATGAACCAGATTTTCACCAAAACGATCTTTTATTTCTTCGTGAGTATGTCGGTAAGGTCGTCCGTTTTTACGGGCAACATAAACGCAGTGATATGGGTATTCCGTTTTCTTTTCAGTTGCATGCCCCGCAATCACCGCAGCGTACATATCATAAATACTGATATCGTTGGCATAATTGAACATATCGCTTGTAAGTCCTCCGGGAGGCCTCATATTTACCTCCAGAGCTACAAGTCGGTTTTCCGGCGTGCGGAAAAACTCAATATGAAAAAATCTTTTTGAAATACCAAATGCTTTAACAACAGCCCTTCCTATTTCCAGCAAATCGGACGCAATCCCCCGGGTAGAATAGTAGTAGAGATCACGGTCGAAATTTACCGTTTCCATGACGCCAAGGGAAAAAATATGTGATGTTTCAAAAACAATTTCGCCATTTTCCCCCGTAAGTCCATCGTAGGAATGGATTTGCCCTTCAACAAATTCCTCCACAAAATAATGTTTTAAATCATTGTTTTTTATAAAATTTTCGAGTTCTTCATCATTATTTATTTTATATGTAGATGTTGCTCCAACACCGGAATCAGGTTTTGCAACAAGGGGGTACCCAGTCTGCAGGGCGAAATGACGAAGATCTTGCTCCGTCTCGGCTCTGCATCCAAGTGCAACAGAGGCTCCGGCTGTTTTGAAAACTTCTTTCATGGCACTTTTTCGTTTTATGAGTTCAATAGTGTCATTTTTAATACCGCTTACGTTAAAATCTGTACGCAGAGCAGCTTCCGTTGCAAGCCAGTGTTCATTCAGAGACTCAATATAATCAATTTTTCCATAACGATGTGTAAAAAATCCACAGGCTCTAAGTAATTCGTCATAATTATCAAGGCTCCACACACGATAATATTCCGTCAGGGAGGATTTCAGATCTGAACTCAGGTTTTCCCAGGGTTTGTCTGAAATACCCAGAACATTTATCCCTGCTTTATTAAGGCTTTTCACAAAATATTGAAAATTATCGGGAAAATCGGGACTCAAAAAAATAAAGTTCATGTTTTTTCCTCACTGTCTGGCGTAAATCTAACGGTAATCAGTTTATACTGCCGCAGGAAAATATAAAGACTTAAAATTGTAAGTACAGTATATATAAAGCCTATAAAAAAGGAGCTTTTTAAAAAATTTACAATTCCGTGTAGAAAAAAAACAAAACCGGCACTACCTGCAATCCAGGAGGTAAATACTCGAACTAGATTGATATCGCTTTTTTCACTGGATACTGAAGACCAGAAGGGGCCCGGTGGTTTGATTTTTTCATGAAAAGAACGCAGAACATTCATATCCGTCCTCGGACCGAGAAACGCGGCCGCCAGGGCACATACAGTTGATATGCCAGCGATAGTCATCAAACGATAACCAAAATGCATTGATGAATTGCTTAAAATCAAAACTGCGGCCGTTATCGCAGATGAAATCATTGCACAGAGTTCCGAAAGTGCATTGATTCGCCACCAAAGCCATCGTAAAAATACAATTGGACCCAGGCCAGCACCAAGAAGGAACAGAATTTTCCATGCTGATGCCACGCTTTTCATAAACATTGCCGCAATTATTCCGCCCAAAAGGATAAACAGACCACTTACGGCGGCGGCGGCAATATAATGTTTTTCACTTTTTTCCCGATTTAAAAATCTTCTGTAGATATCTTCTACCAGATAACTGGATCCCCAATTGATATGTGTATCAATGGTAGACATGAAAGCTGCAAAAAATGCCGTTACCATTAAACCAAGTGCGCCAGCAGGAAGATAAATTTTCATGAGAATCGGATAGGCCATCTGATGATCTGTCAGATTACCAAGAAGTCCAATACTCATGAGAGCAACTAAAATCCATGGCCAAGGCCTGATGAAATAATGCAGAATTACGAACAGCATAATGGATTTTGAAGCTTCTTCTTCGTTTCGAGCAGCAACTACACGCTGAACAATATATCCCCCGCCATCGGAATATTTGTTAGCCCACCATTGAATTCCTATCCAGGAAAGAAACATTCCCATGGGAATAGCATATGTGCCGGATGAGGGAAAAACTGTAGTTGCCCCGGAGGAAACTGCCTGAAAAAGTGCCTGTCTGGGCCCTTCGTAAAAAAGCATAATCGTGCAGAGCATAATGCTTCCGGCCATAGCTATAATAAACTGTACAAAATCAGTGATTACTACGCCCCATATTCCACTGAGAGCACTATAAATATATGCAATAAATGCCAGAATTATGATTAAATAACCTTCTTCCCATGACACAGCCACAAAATCAGGCCACAAAGAGCTTAAAAGGGCCGCTGTATCAGGAGAAACGAAGGAAGAGAGTGGAAGTACGGCCTTCAAAACCTTGGCCATAGCGAGCATCACCCAGCCCATGGCCAGGGCATTTATGGCAATGGCAAGATAACCAGCTTTTACCGCTCTGAGTATTGCAGCCCACTTACCGCTGTATCGCATTTCAATAAACTCAGCATCGGTAATTACGCCGGATCTCCTCCATAAACGAGCAAAAACTACGGCCAGCAGGATATGACTTATCGCCATGTTCCACCACAGCCAGTTGCCGGCGATGCCCTGAGTTCTGACTATTTCTGTTACGGCAAGTGGAGTATCAGCAGCAAATGTTGTCGCAGCAATGGATGTCCCTAAAAGCCACCATGACATTTTTGAATCAGCTGTGAAGAAAGATCTGGTATCTTTTCTGGCTTTTTTTCCCGCCCAGATGCCCACAGCAATGGAAAACACTATATATCCAAAAAGAATGCTCCAATCTATTGTTTTCATTTACTTTTTCAGTAATGTTGCAAATGGATTAGATTCATTTGATGTGCTTTTGCGCGGTCCTTTATCCTGTTTTGATTTTGTCGGACTGAAATTTCTGTCTGTTCCCGAAGGCTTAGCACTGCCACCTTCTTTCTTCATGGAAAGAGAAATGCGTTTTCGAGTTCTATCCACACTGATAACTCTGACAGTTACTTTCTGACCACGTTTAACGACTTTAAGGGGATCTGAAACATATTCATCGGAAAGTTCACTTATATGAACAAGTCCGTCCTGATGGACTCCGATATCAACAAAAGCTCCGAAAGCCGTAACGTTTGTAATAACACCCTGAAGAATCATTCCCTCCTCAAGATCTGAAATTTCAGAAACATCCTCCCGGAATTCAACAGCATCAAAATCATTTCGTGGATCCCGTCCGGGTTTTGAAAGCTCATTCAGAATATCACGAAGTGTAAATTCACCTGTTTTTTCAGTAATGTAATTTTTTAGATTTATAGAACTAACAGCAGCAGAATTTCCTACAAGTTCTTTTAGACTTGTATTGAGATCTTTAGCCATTTTTACAACAATATCATAACTTTCTGGATGAACAGCACTGGAATCCAGAGGATTTTCAGCTCCGAAAATACGCAGGAACCCGGCACTTTGTTCGAAAGCTTTTGGCCCGAGCCTCGGAACCTTCAGAAGTTCTTTGCGGTTTTTAAACGGCCCGTTTTTCTCGCGGAATTCCACAATACCGCGCGCCAGTTTATCCCCAAGACCACTCACGTATTTAAGGAGGGCAAAAGAAGCAGTGTTAAGTTCGACACCAACATTATTAACGCAGGAGAGAACAATGTCATCCAGTCCATTTTTCAATTTAGTTTGATCAACATCATGTTGATACTGGCCAACTCCAAGCGATTTAGGATCTATTTTAACGAGTTCTCCAAGGGGATCCTGAAGGCGACGTCCTATAGATATCGCTCCCCGCACAGTGATATCGAGATCGGGAAATTCATCACGGGCGATTTCCGATGCACTGTATATACTTGCCCCGGATTCATCAACCCGGAGAGTTATTATCGAACTGCCGAGCATTCCTGCCTTTTTCATGTCGCGGATAAATGTTTCAGTTTCTCTTGAAGCAGTGCCGTTCCCCATGCAAATTGCTTCAACACTATGTTTTTTAACAAGATCCAGGATTATTTTCTGCGACAGTTCCGTTTGCTTCCGGGGTTCATGAGGATAAATGTTCTGATGAGCAACAAAGTCCCCCTGACGATTTATTACTACAACTTTACAACCGGTACGGAAGCCGGGGTCAATCGCCAGAACGATTTTCTGACCTAAAGGTGATGCCATTAAAAGCTCCCGTAAATTGGACATGAAAACTTCAATAGCCTCAAAATCTGCTTTCTCTTTGAGATTTCTGCGTGTTTCCGTTTCCATGGCCGGATGAAGCAACCTGTTAAAAGCATCCGTAACCGTAAGCTCCCATTGTTTATTGTATTCAGGTGTATTAATTGGAGATTTTACAAAACGATAGATATTACTCTCGGCGTCTTTTTCATCTATCGTTATGTGAACACGAAGAATTTCTTCTTTTTCACCTCTTGATACTGCCAGAATACGATGTCCTGCAGCTGTTGCTACCCTTTCCGTGAAGTCAAAGTAATCACGATATGTGGCCCCATCTGCTTCTTTTCCGGTTATTATATTACTCGTAAGTATGCCCCTTTCCATATACAACTTGCGCAGGGCATTTCGTACATCTATGTTTTCACTTATTATTTCTGCAAGTATGTCGCGTGCTCCTGCAAGGGCATCTTCAGCAGAGGCCACCCCTTTGTCTTCATTTATAAAGCCAGAAGCAAATTCAATAAGGGAAAGCTCTGTTTTTTCTTCACCGGTAAGCACCATCGCAAGGGGAGCAAGACCTTTTTGTCTCGCTTTTTCTGCTCTGGTAATGCGTTTCCGTTTATAAGGAAGATAAAGATCTTCAAGGGCATCGCGGTCCAGAGTTTCCATAAACATGCTGTATAAAACTTTAGTTAATTTTCCCTGTTCCGCAATGGAGGAAAGCATGCTTTCCCGGCGAGCCGAAGATTCTTCAAGAGCAGTCATGCGATCACGCACAAGTCCAATCTGAACTTCATCCATTCCTCCGGTCATTTCCTTGCGATAACGCGCAATGAAGGGTATTGTTGAGCCTTCTTTGAGCAGATTAACGGTATTTTCGACAAAACGAATTCCCAGACCAGTCTCAGAAGTAATAATCTGAGTAACATTGATGGGAACCAGCAGATTTTCTAATTCTTCTTTTGTAATGAGGTCACTGGAAGACATATATTCTCCTTAAAATTTTGTTCCGGCTTTACCGGATGCGTATTGATAGCACAGAAAAGGAAAATTTTTAAAACCGTTTTTTCCACCCGTTTTAATTAAAACTTACACTTAAAAAAACAAAGGAGGAAAAACATGATGATCAGGTTTCTATCTGCACTTGTTATCTCGATAATTTTTATTTCAGGATGTGAAACGGCTGAAAAGCAAAGTAGTTGCCGAAAAATTGAATCAAAACTTAGGGTTTGTAATATGCTTACGCCAGGTGATTTCTGTCTGAATTTAAATGATGACGTAACCCTGGACTGTACAGCAGAATGCATAGATAAATTGAGTTGCGGCGAATTGACTCAATATTCCTGCACAACAGATCTTGATGACTGGAAGAAAGAATGCCTGTCTCAATGTATGGGTCTTTGGAGTTGTTCAAACGGAGAAGAATTGACCGTACCTGATCCTGCCTGTGACGGATTTCAGGATTGCATGGATGGATCCGATGAAATGGAATGCCCTGTTTTCAACTGTGTCGATGGGTCTACAGTTCCGTTAACTTCACAATGTGATGGCAAATCTGATTGTCCCGATGGATCCGATGAACAGAACTGCCCGATACAAGCCAACCTTATATGCATAACCTGATGTTATTATTATAATTACTATTCAGTCAATGTCTTGAATTATAGGAAACGAATATTTCAGTTAATGTCCCAGTGAGCCGGAGCAGTGAATGAGCGGTGTAAAAGAGTTTCAAAGCCAAATAACTGCTGAATATGGATGTTAACTCCTTTTTCATCAACAGGAACGTGAAGTTTAAGGCCGGGTACAATCATTTCCTGTAACTTGCCGTTTACAAAAACTAAAGCACTTCTACGCTTTGCGGTGAGTAAAATAGAGGATTTGGACCAGGCGTTTAAAACCGAATAACCTTCTATAATACTTGAAAGTCTGCTTGTTTTATAATTCTTGATCCAGGGATAAATCAACTCCCTTGTGAATTTTGTATGTGAAAAATCAATAACTCTGAAGGAAATTTTATGCACTCCATTTGTGTTTTTTACAATCCAGGTCCATTCTCTAGGTATTTTGTCTTCTTTAAAATTATCTGGAGCTTTTCCAAAGGGAGCAAAAATAAAATTCCAAATAATATTTTGCGGAATTTTATCAATTTTTTCAGAAAAGTCCTTAGTTATAAGTATCGCAGAAATACTCTTTTTTTTATCATTAAAAAGTAACTCTCTGGTATTTACCGTCACATCATTCTTTTTTTCAGATTTTATCAAAGCATAGGACTGAAGCTTCCAGTGACTTGTTTTTCCGGTAATATCGCCACTTCTGGTTTTTGAGAATCGTCCTATTCTATTAGTTGTAGTATCTATAAAAGAAAGCCCCGTCAAACCATCTCTGATTTCCATACCTGAAAGAAATTTCGCTGGAAAAACATAGGCATACCCATACTCAGAGAGTCTTATATCCATTCGTATTTCTTCATTATTTTCCCCTTGGGACATAAAAACCTTCATGAAAAGACCGTCAAATTCTCCTTCTGGAAGAAAATATTCTTTTGGCGTATCAACAGTTTGTTCGTTTTTTTGTTTCTTTTCTCTGCGAACACAAGATGTGAGCGTTATTAAAATACATATGAGTACAATAAATTTTGTTTTCATGGTTTCTCTCGCCTGCCTGAAAAAAAATCTTCATAGCAGGTCTTTTCCTGAGGACCTGCACATAGTTTTCGAATCTCTCCTGGATCAGGCTCAGGGAGTTCAAGAAGAAATTTAACAACAGTTTTTTTTATTTCCAGTCTGTAATCGTCAGTTTGGGGGGCAGATCCCGAGAGAATTGAAATTATTTTACCTGTAAAAACATCCGTCACTTCAAAAAACCAATGATAATGACCATTTTTCTTTTTAACTCTTGCAGTAAATTGAAGATCTCCCTTATCTGCAGGGGTTTGAGGTATAACTGTATTCCAGGCTCGTACTATTTTATATTTTTTGGACACTTTATCAGGTGGATCAAATTGTTTCTCTGTATGCAGATCTGTAATGGGTCCCCAATATAAAATTTTCCTGGTTTCCGTTGTTTTTTTAACTGAAAAGGTAAAAACAAGTATGATAATAGCCAGAAGTGGAGCAGTTAGAAGTCCGACGGTGGTTCCAATACTCCTGATATGAACCAATTCTCTTGGTTGAACTGAAGGCCCATCCCATTTTACCGTCCAGAATACTGTTGTATTGTTAAGGCTACGGTGAACGCCTGTTTCCCGGTTTCCTCGCTGATCCCATTCTTTATGAATTTTTTCATCAATCAGTAACTCCCAGGTTCCTGAGGAAGTCAGTATATTTGAAGCTTTTTCATAGGCTTGCCCAGTAACAATACCCTCTCCATATTGAAAATCACCTTCATTCACAGTTATGGAAATTTCCGGTGGCTTTGTCCCTGAATTCCAGTATTTATGTGCATGCAGTATCTTTATGGATGTCGATACAGCAATAACTGGATTTTCAAATCTACAGACAATTCCTGTAGTTCCAGTATGTAGTAATTCTCCACTGCTTATCGCAATTATCTCTTTGCAGATTGCAGCGTGTCGGCGCTGAAGAGAAGCAAGATCATCTATCCTGGACTTATCTACAAGCCGCCTTGCTTCAATTATTCGAGTAACTACAAGAATTCCCATTAACGTCCTGAATTACCGGAAAGTTCACCTCTTTTTGTCCACTGGGAGGATGCAAATGCATTAAGAGAAGGATCTGCCCATTGTTTTTTTACAGCGAGATTATATCCATAACTGGCTACCATGGCAGCATTATCCGTACACAGTATTTTAGGAGGAAGAACACATCTTATTCCATATTTTTCAGACAGTTTCTGTGATTTAGTACGAAGGTATGAATTTGCAGCTACCCCGCCGGAAACAACAAGTGACTTTACGGGGAAGGTTGAAATTGCTTTTTCTGCCTTTTCAAGGAGAGATAAAACTACACTTTCCCGAAAAGCGTAACACAAATCATTGATAGTACCGGAATCGAGATCTTCCATGGAGTCGATTAGATTCATTAGAGCTGTTTTCAGGCCTGAAAAACTGTAGTCGTATTCTCCTCGGCCTTTAAGCCCTCGTGGAAGACGAAATCGGGTTGGATCGCCTTTTTGAGCCAAATCATCAATTATTTTGCCTCCAGGATAACCTAATCCCATCATTTTTGCTGCTTTATCAAAGGCTTCTCCTGCAGCATCGTCCCTTGTCGCTCCTAAAACGGTCCTTTTTTCTTCCGTAACATGAAAAAGAATTGAATGTCCACCACTTACAAGGAGAGAAATATGCGGAAAATCAGGCTCCGGTGGAGGATTATCGGGAAAACCGCAGAAAGGAGCTTTAAGATGAGCTTCAAGATGGTTTACTGCTACAAGTGGCTTTCCCGTGGCAAGAGACAGGGCTTTCGCAGCGGAAACCCCAACCAACAAACTCCCCACAAGACCAGGGCCATTTGTAACTGCAATTACATCGATGTTTTCAATTCCACCAGAATTCTCCAGAGCTTCATCAAGTACGGGAATTATGGCTTTAATGTGTTGACGGGAAGCTATTTCTGGAACTACGCCTCCATATTTTCGATGTTCTTTTACTTGTGAATATATAACATTACTTTCAATGATTCTTCCATCTAAAACTACAGAAGCAGCAGTCTCATCACAGGAAGATTCTATTCCCAGAACTCGCATTTTTATTTAACCTTTATACCAAGTTCGTCTACTATTTTTTGAGCTTTCGGATCATTTGGTCGAAGTGACAAGAATTTTTTAAAAGCAGGCAAATATTTATCTTTATTTCCAAGTTCATATTCTATAAGACCGATAATTCTCCAGCCTTCCGCAGAATCACCAGGAGTTTTTACAGCCTTTTCCGCGTAGGCGCGTGCTTTTTTTAAATTGCCTCTATCATAATAATAAAAGGCAAGAATATCGAGGAGTTTTGTCGCTTCTGGATACTTAGCAGCCCCATCTTCGACAACTTTAATTTTTCCATTCTTCCGGTATTCAGATTCAATTCCCAGTATTTCTTTTTCAACAACTGGATCCTTTTCCGGTTTTATTACTTCCGGAGTGAGTTTCTCCGGTTTCATTTCAACAGGTTTAATTACTTCCTTAATAACTTTTTCCGGCTTCATTTCAGCAGGTTTCATTACTTCCGGTTTTTTATTAACCGACTTCATATTATTGTCATCTATTTTTTTAGCAGATTCATCTGATGTCTTGTCAGACATTTTCATATCCTGATTTTTATCTCTTAAAAAGAAAAACCAGACTGCGATACCCGCAACTACAAATGCTATTAAAATAAATGCTATTTTCTTGCCACTTCCAGAGTTAAAATCGTCTTTGTGAAATGTTTCCATCCGTAGTTGAGCAGGAGTTATCCGTTCAGTAGCATATGGATCGATTTCTTTTTTTTCTTTTTTTTCTGAAGTTTTATCAGGTTTTTCTTCCAAATTCTCAGAATCTGCAGATTCTTCTTCAAGTGCGCTGTACTCACCGCCGAAAGAATTATTTTCTCCGGAACGATTTTTTTTAATTATATTTTTTAGTTCAGCAACTTCTTCATTGTCTTCGTCATCATCACCGTTAGTAATAACTGAATCACTGCGATAGTATCCATCGGTGCGTCGTTTTTCTCTAAGAGCTTTAAGTTCATCCAGAGATGAAGCAGGTGGGTGTCCCGCCTGTTTTCGAAGTTCGACAAGATCAACCGGAAGACCTTCGTCCTGATCGTCATGAATTGTATTAACTTTTACCGGTTTTCCTGTATCGTCAATTTGCACAATAATCTCAGAACTATCCTCATCCCAGGCTTTTTTCTTCCCAAATTCGATAGTTCCACTCTGCATAGCTTGACTTTCGTCTGCCAGCATTTCCGTGTCTTCCTCTATTACGATTCCCGGTAGAGCATCAATTTCCTCAAAATCATCTTCGGCGTCAGGAAAGGAAGTCATTTCCAGAGTAGCACTGCGTGCCCCATCATTTGACTGAGGAGAATCACTTTCTTTTTTATTTTCTATTGGTTTAGTATGGCCTTCGTCTTCATCCTGAGTCATAAAACCGACAATATCAGAAAATGAAGGTTGTTTATCGGAAGATATGTTTCCCCATTCTCCGCTTTTTGCATCTGAAGTGGAAGATTCAAATTTCCCTTCGATTTCATCCTGAAGGGAAGAAACCAACTCTCCAAGACCCGGTTGAGTTCTACGTCGGGGACGGAATTCGTTTTCTTCGGGTTTAAGTTGTCGGTGTTTTTTTATTTCATCTTTAAGATTTTCTTCCAGTTTTCTTGCGGCAGCAGCAGGATCCATAATCCAGTTAGCCAATTCTCTACTTCTTCGAGGCTTGCTTGAGATCATAGATGTTCCGCCAAAACGATCAAAAACTTCTTTCTGTACGCGGTATTTTCTACTGTCAGAATTTTCAGATGAATAAATTCGTTTTCCTGATGCTTCAGAATTTATAACAAACAAAACATCGGAGAAGTAAAGATATCCAAGATTCTGTGCTGTATCCCAGGGATTTTGCTCGCTGGCTAAAAAAATGGAAAACATATCGTTGTTTCCGTCAACGAGTCGAATAAGAGGAATTACATCCTTTGGAATCGAACCACTGAGATTAGCAAGCTTTTCATGATCAATAGCTATGCGATCGGAAGCTTTGGGCATCTGCTCCATAAGAGACACCCAGGAATGAAAATCCCTTCTAAATCTATCATAATCAGTATTTTCAATTTCAAATTCGCCAACTTCTGCGTTTTCTGTTTTCCTGATTCTGTACTGAACTTCCTCCCAGTAAAAAGGAAGTAGAAGCCTGTTGTTTTTAAGGCTGTCGTCTATATACAGGGAAACCCATTTGCCTTCGCGAATCATCAGTTCCGCTTTATGAATATCTTTATAATTGATAGTTATCGCATAACTTTTTTGCTCAAAAAGGCAATGATCAAGCAAAGAAAGCAACATAGGACCCTTAATTGTACCTTCATAAGGAAAACTGTTTTCGTTGAAAAAACTGAGTCTCCTTAAAATAGAATAGGCACTTACAGGTTTTGTTAATAAAAAAACCTTGGGACCCCATTTTAGAGTGTTTTCGATGGTTTCCGGAACAAGAATAAAAAGAGGAACTTCCGGATATGTAAGTGAAATTTTTGACAGATGCTCCAGAAGTTCAAACTCATCATTATGATGAATATTTGCAACAGCTGCATTGGTAAATCCGGAGTTAAGTTTTTGTGCCAACTGTCCGCTTGAATTAACAACTTCGCAGCGTGTATTCAGCGAAATCAGAGACTCCATAAGTGTTTTACATCTGTTTTGTGTATCCAGTATTAATATCAGATTATTCGACACGGTATGCCTCACCCATGGCCGGTTGATTCACTTCTGTATTGTATAAGTTAAAATTATGGAAATTAAAATAAAAAACTCACCAGGAGAAATATCTTGAGGTCTTACTTCTGCGGAAATGCCTGAACGTGAAAGTACTTCCGCAGCATATCCTTCTTGAAGAAAATTTTTAAGTATTCCACCAATCTTCTTTCTTCTCATGGAAAATATTTTTTTTAACCACAACTCAAACATGTCGGAGTTAATTTCCGGATATTTATTATGTGGAACAAATTCCACAACGGAACTTTCGATTTTAGGAGCTGGACTAAAGGACCCTGGCTTCACATGGAAAAGTAATTGCGGTTTTGTATACAGAAATGTCATTACACTTAAAGCCCCATAATCTGAAGTTTTTTCTTGTGCTGTAATTCTTTCAGCCATTTCCCTCTGAAACATCAGAATCCATTTTGCTGAGGTACAAGCTGTTTCAAAAAGTCTCTTCAAAATTCTTGAAGAAACATTATAAGGAAGGTTGCCAACAATAACGGTACTTCCATCAATTATTGCTGAAAAATCAAATATTGTAGCATCTTCCTGAATTATTTTAACAGTAGGATTATCTTTAAATTTTTCTATTAAATACTCGAAACTGAGATTATGCGGCTCCAGAGCTGTTAAACATGGTCCTTTTTCAGCAATCTCAGAAGTTAGAGCACCTTTTCCCGCCCCGATTTCAATAATATTGTCATGTTTTTCAAGTTCGCATGCTTCAACTATTTTTTTAATTATTCCACGATTGACGAGATAATTCTGTCCCCAACTTTTGTCCGCACGAAAATTTTTATCCAACATACTTTTTCCGTTTTCCAGGTATTCAGGAAGCAAATTCCAGAATGGTTATCAGTAAACACCCAGAGATTGCAGAAGTCTTACAGCTTCCTGTTTCAGTGGACCATCGGGAACAAGTTCTCCATATTTTTTAATATGAGAAACAGCTTTTGCTTTATTGCCTTTTTCCTTATAAGCCCCTCCCACAAGCCTGTGGGCTTCGTAAAGCCAGGAGTGATTTTCTTTCCCGGCAATTTTTATTGCTTTTTCAAAGTGTTTTATTGCCGTGGAAAGTTTGTTATCTGCAAGCAGAATTTTTGCATATTTAAAATGCAGCTCCGCACTATCCGGAGCCAGTTTTATTGCTTTACTAAAAGCTTTCTCCGCTTCTCGTTTTTGACGAAGTTTTAAATAACTGTTCCCAAGATAAATATATTTAAGGCCAGCAACTTTAGAATTATCAGGTATCTCATTCAGGGTTTCGACAGCTTTTCTCGGGTTTCTCTGATCAACAAATAATGTAGCTTTTGCAAAAAGAAGATCTGTGTTGCCTTTAAATTTTTTCAAACCACGATCTAGAGCGTCCAGAGCAGATTTATACCTTTTTGATCTGATTTCTAATTCAGACCACTTCATAAAATCCTCCACATTCAAAAGTCCAGCGTTAGCGGCTTTTTCAAATATTTTTTCTCCCGTTTCATGTTGTCCACTTTCAATAAATAGTCTTCCGATAACAGGATGTGAATCCATTATTCCCGGAAGAATTCTTATTGCTCTATCAGCAATAAAACGTGCTTTCGAAATTCTATCTTTATGCTGAGAATCCAGCCAGACGCTTACCGCAGATGCAAAAAATACAGAATCCTTGATTTTTTTCCCGTTTTTTTCAATTATTTTTATGGCTTGTTCTTGCTGTCCAGAGTGGGTTAATTTTAAAATTTTATAACTCAGAGCATAAGAATCAAGAATGCTTTTTTCATCCAATTCCCTTTTATCATTTGCAGACAGGGCAAACATTGCAACAAATGGAATAAGTGGTCCTTTAACCTCAAATTTAAATTCTTTTGATATTCGCTCAAGTTTATCAATATTTTTAAAAGTATAATCGGATATTATATCCATAAGTTTTATCAATAATTTTACATTTTCCGATTTATTTTTGATATTTTGTTGAATCCATTTAGAAATCTCACCGGCAGTATTTCCATATCTTAGAGCTGCCTCCAGAATATAATTACATGTGGCAGATTCATATTTTTCAAACGATAAAGCAAGTTTTTCCTCCCAGTGTTCTCTGGATGTTATTTTGACAAAAGCTCGCAGTGGAAGTGATTTTTCCCCTTTTTTATTTGAATATTCTTCCCACACAGCCATTGCAGCGGCTCTTTTCCCGTCGGATAACCATGTTTTTATTTTAATAAAATCATTAAACTGAATCGGATTGTTGGAAATTTTTTCTTCAATATCTCCGTAAAACCCATGCCAAGCCCATATTCCGGCACATATTTCAGCTGACAGAGTCATAAATTTGTCTTTTAACAAAGCTTTATTGCAGTGGGTCCATGTTCTCTTAAGATTTCCCGCCATCCATTGATCCCACGCTGCAACGATCTGCTCCCAGGCTTTGAGGGCTGGAGGAGCATCATCTTTAATGATCTCTTTTATTTCCGATATTTTAAATTTACTCTTGTCTATGAGTGGTAAAAATTCAGGTTCTATCTGTTGTTTAATCAAGGCTGAAAGACTGGGAAGTATTTTGGCATATCTCTCCATTCCTTTTATTCTGGAAAGATTTTCTATCCCTTCTTTTTCTCCAAGTAAACCCGCATAAAATTCAAGGGCACTATGCTTTCCAGATTCCTGTGATCTGGCCTGATTTATTGATATCCGCATATCTTTGTAATTATTATCCATATAGAATTTCAGAGCATTATAATAGTTCCATAAAGCACTTTTTCGATTTCTTGAAATTGCCTGAGTAATTATAGTGTCAGCCTTTTTCAATGGATCTTTTATTTTTTCTGTATGAATTTTCTTATGAATTTCACCAGAAAAACTACTCAGAATCAATAATTTCAGCGTATTTACACGCATTGTTTGTTCATCTGCTGCTTCAACAGTTGTATTTTTAAATTGAGCACATATATTTAATCCTGAGTCATCGTGGTTATGTATCAAATTTAGAAGAGCTGCTTCACATCCTTGTAATCCAGGAGTTTTCGTTTTATTACCGAGCTTCTTATAGTTCATCTCGAAATAAAATTTATCAGCATGCCTCCTTACAGGCTTTTTATTGTTGTCCACAGTATTTTTCTGAACAACCTGTGGCTTTTTGTTTTCTTTTTTCCCTGTTCCCAAAATACCGATGAACCCGAAAAGCCATTCTATTATAAAGAAAATTATCAGTAATCCTAAAATTCCAGCTCCAATAAGCAGGGGTTTTGAGGACTTTTCTTCTTCATAATATTCTTCTCTTTCTGACAGTGGCGTCTTCTTAATAAATTCAGGTGCCGATGTCGTATCCAGCTCCAGAGAGGAAATTTCCGAATAACTCGAAGTTGGTGAGGCTGAATCTTCTTGTTCGAGTGGAATAGTAACTTGTTCAGAAAAAGACTTTGCAGGTGTTGAGTTACTTTCAGCATTGTTTATTTCTTCAAGAGAAGAAAGTATGTTATCTGCTCCATCTGAAAGAAGATTTTCATCCATATCCAGGCTAAAATCATTATTTTCGCCAGTTTGCCCCACATCAATAAGATCCAGCTCTTGTGAAGGTAACTGAATGCTTTCGCCAGTGGGAATATGAAATCCGGAGGTAAACCTTTCTTTCTCTTTTTCATCTTCACTGTTTAAATCCAGAGATGTATTTACTCCAGGCAAATCAGATCTTACTCCGGGTAAAGATGTATTTACTCCGGGCAAATCGGATCTTACTCCGGGTAAAGATGTATTTACTCCAGGCAAATCAGATCTTACTCCGGGTAAGTCTCCACTGTTTTTTGCTCCAGGAAGATTGCTTTTAACACCAGGCAGATCACTCCCTGTTTTCACACCAGGTAAACTGCTTTTAATTCCGGGAAAATTATCGGAAGAGGGGGCTCTTTTTATTGCTGGTAATTCCACATCTGAAGTATCAAGCGAAAGACCAGAGCTGCTTTTCAGACCCGGTAAATCACTGCTGCTTTTCAGACCCGGTAAATCACTGCTGCTTTTCAGACCAGGTAAATCACTTCCGCTTTTCAGACCAGGTAAATCACTTCCGCTTTTCAGACCGGGTAAATCACTGTTATTATCAGATACTTCATCTGGCATTATTGCCTTAATTTCAGGAATATCAGATAATTTATGCCATTTATTTTTATCCTGAGATACCAGTTCATTAACAGTAATTTTTCCGATTTTTATTAAAGATTTTATTTTTTCAGCAGGAAAAGGTCCAAATTCTTTGCCATTATCTCTTTTTACATATAAAAGAGCCACTCCTTCGAGGGAAAAATTTCCTTTCAAATCGCCTGAGAAAATAGTTTTTCCACATCCCGGGCAGTTTATCGGTGGTTCTCCTTCGAAAGATTTTGAACATTGAGGA
This sequence comes from Myxococcota bacterium, assembly GCA_018821305.1. Lineage (GTDB taxonomy): Bacteria > Myxococcota_A > Polyangia > HGW-17 > HGW-17 > JAHJMN01. The sequence goes on along the minus strand of JAHJMN010000204.1, from coordinate 14,409 downwards.
CATAATATTTTCATTTGTTCATTTCCTTTGATTTTTGTTTGTAACCTGTCGATAGTTTTCCCGCACCGAGACATTTTCTCTCTGAGAATGTTTTTTTATCGACATTCTATCGACAGGCATTGTATACGAATCTTTAATGATAATCAAAAACTTAAATAAAGATATCGACAGATCGACAGGTCTGATCATGATAAATTTATTTTAATAAAAAATAACAACAATTTTACTTTCTTTTTTTCGTTTCTAAAAAAGGGAATTCCGGGTAAAACTTGGGGGGTCTCAATTATTCTGTGAACAAAAGGATTTTTGAGAAATTCAAAGTAAAATCAATATTTTCAAAAGTTTAAGTTTTTATTGAATACTTAGAACTAATTACTCAGGAGCATATTATGAAGTTTCAGGTTGAAAAAGATGCCATCTATTCAGGTTTGAGTATACCGCAAAAAGTAACAGAAGGTACCTCAAATCTGAATCCCATTCTGGAAAACGTTTTGATTACTGCTGATGTTCAGGGAACTGTAAGCATCAGTGCAACGGACAGTTTTACCAGTGTAATAAGTCGTTTCAATGCTGAAGTTGAAATTCCAGGATCAGCAACCGTTAACGGAAAAACCTTTTATCGGCTTATTTCAACACTATCTGGAAATGAAGTTTCGATTGAAAAGAAAGAGAATCAACTATATATAAAGTGTCGTCGTTCCGAATTTGAGCTAAACGCGTTTCGTGATGAAGATTTTCCTGAAATTACATTCCCCTCAGAAGACACATTCAAATCATTTGAACCGGTTGTTATGAGCGAACTCATTGAAAAGACTATTTTCAGTGTGTCAGTTGATGATACAAAACCGCACTTGATGGGTGTATTTTTCATGTGTGACAATAAAATTGCAAGATGCGTAAGTACTGATGGTCATAGACTCAGTAAAAGCGAGTTTGCTTACGAGGGTGAGTTTTCTTTGCCTCAAGGTGTAATTATTCCTAAAAAAGGCGCTTCAGAAATCAAACAACTGGCGGATACTGGAACTTCAAGTATGGGTTTGGCATTCATTCAGGACCGAAAGATTTTTGCAGCAAAAGTAGGTGGCACGACGCTTACGGTGAAAATAGTTGACAGCAAATATCCTCCCTATGAAGCAGTTATTCCCAAATATGAGACAAATAAACTTGTAATTCCACTGGATCCTTTTGTTCATGCTCTTAAAAGAATCAATGTTCTTTCCGAAGGTAAAGCTGAATCAGGTGTAATTTTCAGTCTTTCTCCGGATCGTCTTGAAATGTTTGGAACCGATACTCTCAAAGGAAAATCCAGGGAAGAAATGGATGTAAGCTACGAGGGCGACAAAATACAGATTGCTTTCAACATGAAATTTCTTGAACAGATTCTTACAAAAATTGATTCAAGTGAGTTTATTATGTTCTTGGGTGGCTCAAAAGCTGCTGCTCTTATTAAACCTGTTGATAACACATCCTTTGTCGCCGTTTTAATGCCGCTTCGAATTACTGACAATTAAAACAATCCCTGGAATATTTTATGAGAATTTTGCAACTGAGTCTAATTTCATTTAGAAATATTACAAGAATGAAGTGGGAACTCGGTTCTGGAAGAAATATTATTGTTGGAGACAATGGTCAAGGTAAAACAAATCTTCTCGAGGCAATACATACGGTTTTCCATCTTCGCTCCATGAGGACAAGTAATGATTTTAAGCCACTTATTCATCGAGGAAGTCAGTTTTTTAATATAAGGTGTCTTCTTGAGGAGGATAACGGAAAAAAGGCTGATATATTATTGGCTTATGATGGTTCCAGAAGAAAACTTACCGTGGATCGCAACGCCGTATCTCCCAGAGACTTCATGAGAAATCATCCCCTTGTTTTTTTCTCTCCAGATCAGGCATCTTTACTTGCGGAATCTCCGGAAATGAGGCGACGACTTACGGATAGATTTATTTTCTCACTTTACCCGGAATACTATGATCTTCTAAACGAATTTAAACTGACAATGCGAAAGCGCAACGTTATTCTCAAAACCGGTGGTGATTTAAAACTTGTAAGCGCTATTGATGCTTCTTTTGCTCCACTGGCTTACCGTGTAAGCCGTTTGAGACGTGAATTTATAAATAAGCTTGCACCTCATTTTCGTTCTCAATGGATTAAAATAAAGCCCGAGCTTGAAGTACTGGATATTTCATATGGTGGACAGGGAGACGTATCCAGTTCTCGTCAGATGGCAGATTTGTTGATGGCTAATATTGAGACTGATCGGCGAACCGGGCGAACTGGAGTTGGCCCTAACGTTGAAGACATACTTTTTCGCTTTGGAAATGAACTTTCAAGGCATTATCTGAGTCACGGTGAGCGAAAAATAGCTTCCTTTTGCTTTAATCTTGCCTTTGCTGAGCTTTGTAGAACAAAAGAAAATATTAAACCGGTAATGCTTATTGACGATATCAGTTCTGAATTGGATAGCGTCACTCTTTCAAAAACGGTTCGAAGTGTGTATGAAATGGATTTCCAGACCATAATTACAACTATTGATCGAAGTTTTCTCGAGCAATGGAGTGCAGGATCTGATTGTTGGCGTATAGATTCCGGAACCTTGACTACCGTGGATATCTGAACAATTATTCACCAATAAATGTAACATGAAATTTTCGCGTACGGGGGCCATCGAATTCGCAGAAAAAGACACCCTGCCAGGTACCCAGAATCAATTTTCCATCAATTATTGGAAGTTGAACTGACGTCCCGATAAGTGCAGTTTTAATGTGGCTATCGGAGTTTCCTTCAGAATGTGTAAATGCTCGAGAAAAAGGAACAAGTTCTTTTAACTTATTTGTCATATCATAGCAAACGGATGGATCCGCAGCTTCATTTACGGTTATACCCGCTGTGGTATGAGGTGATGAGATTAATAAAATACCACTGGAATTTTCGATTTCGTCAGCAATACCTGATGTTATTTTGTCCGAAATATTAACGAGTTCTTCCCTTGTGTTTGTCTTAAGGCTGACTGTTTTGTGAACTATCATAATTAAATCTATTTTTTCTTTCTAATAGCTTTTTTTACTGTCTTTTTACCCCGCTCTGGTGCCTTTTTTACAATTTGAGTTTTAATGATGTCCTTCATGGCAGGAAATTCGACTAAAAGCAGATAGTATCCGTTAAAAAAGGTATGGCTTATTTCCGGCTTTACTGCCCCATTTTTAAACTCAATATCAATTATGAGGTCAGTTTTTTTATCATTTGTAAAAAAAGATACTTTTTCCACCGGAGTAGAGAAAAAGTGAGTTATCAAATCACGCCATGCATTTTTTTTCCATGCCTGACAGTTAGGTACTGTGAGACGAAGATAAGATATTTTTTTGTCTTTCAGGTACTGGGACTGAAGAGTAATTTTTCCGGTAAAAAGAAAGAAAAATCTGCTCGGACCGTTTTTAGGTTTTGACTGGAATCCTGGCCACAACAGGGTGCATGTCCCCCCCGGGGCAGGTAAAATCTTTGGAAGTTGAGGGGACGGAGGTGCAACTCCTTGATATTTGGCAATATATACGTTATCAGGTTTTGATACCGGGTTGGCGGCCAGAATTAGTGCAAAAAGAAAAGTCATGTTCATCCCTCCGGATTTTGAGAGAATATTATATCAATTGAATAAATTGGCAAAAAATGCTCAGGTCTGTTTATTTTTTCTGTTTTGTAATGCAGCATCTCTGGCATCTGATACAGGTTATATCCGATGGACCTTTTACTCCGTAATCACAGTCAGGATATTTGCGAATGCCGAGTTTTCGAGAGAGCAGGGCAATATGATTGAAAAGGCTGAAAAAAGCTCCCACAGGGCAAATAAAGCGGCAGTGAGGGCGAAATAAAAGCAGTGAACTTGTTATGATCATAGTATAGGCAATGATTCGCCATGGGGTAAGTGAAAAACTGAAAAACCAGGAGAGTGGATCCCAATCTGTAAATTTTTGATTTCCTGTGAATGCAAGCATTACTATTCCTGCGGCAAGGATTACATACTTCAGAAAAGAGGCTCGGGTAGTTATTATTGATTTTACATTGTTTAAACCTGTAGAACTCACGATAGGTCCCTTGTAAAGGCCCACAAGGCGAGCGAAAGCATGAGCCGTCGTGTACACTAACTCTTGAAATGCACCCAGAGGACACAGAATGCCGCACCAAAGCGGTCCCGCAGCAATGGCAATAGCAATTGCCGCACCTACCATTAGAAGCCTTCCCGGAGGCCCGGGAATAGCATTGAGGAAAAATAAACCGCCATCCACTATTGATATTGTCCAGTTGTATATAAAACCAAGAGTGAGGGTGGTTATAACCAGAAAAGCCAGCCTGAGTAACTTATGTTGCATGAGAAACGAAAGGAAAAGAGCAATTGTAAAAAGGCCAGCTATGATAAATAAACTTCTGAATGAAAATTTATCATTTTGAATTTTTTTAGCGGAATACTCAAGGTTCAAATATTCAAGAACTTTTGCTCTGGTTATCTCCACAGTATCACGTATTGTTTTTGTGGACATTGTTGCACCGGAAACCGTATCTACACCTGTTTCTTTTGAATAAAGATCATCTTTGGGACCCTTACCCCTGAAATTTTGAACCCAGGGAGTTATTTTTTTTATAAAAGAAGGTGTCTCAATGTTTTCCCCAATCTGAATATCCATGATGGATCCTTTTTCATCAAATGTAAGTTTCATGCGGATTGGGCCAGCGTAACCTCTCAGTTTCAATGTTTCTGGAAATGCTCCTGAATCGACAGTCAGATACTTATTTCCGTTATTTTCTGAGATACAATGTAAAAAAGGCTTTGTTATCCAGTTTTCGCCTGCTCTTTGTCTTCCCGTTGCTGGTGCCGGAGCGCGTCCTGCCGTTGCGACAAGTAGAATGAAAATCGTTCCAAATGCCAGAATAAGAGACGTTCTCGGCCATGGCCAGGTCCGGGAACGTAACGGATGATGTGTTTCAGTATCCAAAAAGGAGATGAAAGTCGGAATCGCTGTGATGCCCGCAAGAATCCCCATAATTAACACAGTCCGGGATGGACCTGATATCTGGATTAGAATTGTTCCTGCAATCAAGGAGCCAAATGCAGCACCCGCGTTATCCCAACTGAACACCTGAGATGTGCCCCTTCTGTCGTCAATTGTTAAGGCAGAAGAAACGCTGCCTCCTGTCAGAAAACCGCTTGCAGAGCTAATTGCAGCGGAAATCCAAAGATTGATGGAAGCTGAGTTGAAAATAAACATGATAACTATGGTAAAGCCGGAAATTGCCATGACCCATAGTGGCGTTGAAATATTTGAAAAACTCGTTCTTTTTGCCAACTGGGCAGCCAGGGCAAAAAATAACATGAAAAGTCCGGATATCAGACCAGCATCTACGATGAGATTTCCGCTGACTCTCTGCAGATTTATAAGAAGCCCAATCTGAAGTGCCATAGCCCAGCAAGATGCGAAAAAAACCATGGTTCCGATGGAAAAATCTTCGGCATTTTCTCTGGATAGACTCCTTCTCCTGCCGACAAAGATGAAAATCAGCAGAAGCAGGGCGATGGCAAACGAAAAATAAGATGATTTGTAAAAAACGAAAGATTTTCCTGTTCCTGAGGACGCTCTGGCAATAAATTTCGAAAAAGAACTGTTATCAAAAGCCGCCCGGGTATAAATGTAAAGAAATGGGGTTTCCTGAGTTGAAACTGGAGCCCGTAAAAGTTGAGGTTCAAGTGTTGTGTTGAGGGCTGCATATCCTTTCAGTTCATTTCTGGAAAGTACATCTTTCAAAAAACTATCAAAATTCTGTCTGTTTGAAACAACCAGCCAGGTGCCCTCGCAATCTATAAATGCATGATTTTTAAAATGTAATTTAACTGTAGAAAGAAGAGTGGAAACAGCCATGATCCATGGTTTTGAAATCCATGTTCCCGGTACAGGGACGCTCATCATTATTGTCCCATCTTTACCAATAATTTTCTTCCAGTTATCAAAGGCTTCAGATGTAAGAAATCTGTTATCGAAAACTGTAAGTGGAAGTGCTGTTGGCAGAATAACCAGAGATGATTTTTTTATTTTGAAAGGGGTAGACAGGGTTAATTCAGGGAAAGTAGTTAAACCTGCAAGAGAAGCCAGTTTTGAAGATGTCTTTTTTTCTGATACATATAAAATAACCGATTTTTTACGCCAGTTATGGATAGCCAAAGCCATAGGAATATTGCCTGCAGTGTGGATTTGCCCGTCAGAAGATAGATAATCTGCCAGAGCCGCTGGAGGTAAATAGCTCGAATCAGGCCATCTGAAAGAAAATTTGCCATTATTATAAACAGAAACGGATGCAGATTTTTTAAAAGTTACAGTCGATTTCCCTGTGAAAACAGCGTGTGGTGGTGATTTGAGGAAGAATATGAAAACGACTGCACTTAACAGTACAGTCAGTGATATAAACGAAATTTTTGTGATTTTAATGTTTATTGTGGAAAGAAGGATAAAAAACAGACCGGAAGGTATCAATATAAACAACAAAAGTGTTTTTGTTGATAGAAAGGCAGCTCCTCCAAGCGAAAAAAGAATTCCGGCCAGTAGACTTCCAGCAGCTTCAAAAGAAATAATTGAAAATGGTTTATCTTTAATAGAAACAATGGCACTTCCTGCAAAGAACGCAGGTACGCTTATTGTTGTAATAATTAAAATAATAGATTGAAAAATTGATAACTGACTTAAATTTGTAGTGTTACTTCCTGAATTCATTAAGAAATCAAACAACCAGGTGGAAGTAAAAAAGGCCAGTGAGGTAAAAAGGATTTGTACGGAAAGTAGTAGTTGTGATGAGCCTTTCTTTAATATTAGAGCACCAGTTGCCATGAACGAAAGCCAGGAAAAATAAAAAATTCCAACGTTTAGCTCGCTTGTGTCAAGAAAAGAAAAAACCTGCCTGAGCAATACCAACTGCGAAAAAAAAGTAACAAAACCAGCACAAAGAGACTGGCCTTTGGTTGATAGATTTTTTTTATCCATAAGTTAAAGCTCCACTGTACTGTATTGCGAAGAAGCAATACACAAATAAACCTGTATAAAATATCAGATACTAAGGTGGTTTAAACCGCAAAAAACACTTTAATAAATAAAAAAATACGAATTTTCAGTAACAACTATATTTTTTCAAAAAAAAAGTAACTGAAATTGTTAAAGAAAAAACAAATATTAAAAGAAATATGAAAAAAAGAAATCAAAAGGCTAAAGTTTCCCTTAAGCCAAACGATTACTGTGTTTGTGGGACAGGAAGTTCCACACAGAGATAAAAAAAGTTAATAACAACCGTCGTTTAGCCGACACTGGGCAAGTAAGCCCACAGCTCATTGAGCTGACTTTCACGGAGGAAAGAACCATGGCTATATCAATCAGAACCAATCTACCATCTATGAACGCCCAGAGGACTCTGGGACAAACCCAAAAAGCACTTGAAAATACCCTTTCAAAGCTTTCAAGCGGACTTCGAGTACGCAGTGCTGCAGATGATGCAGCCGGACTCGCCATTTCCGAGAAAATGAAAGCTCAAATTCGCTCTCTGGATCAGGCTCGAAGGAACTCTAATGATGCGATTTCCCTCATCCAGACAGCAGAAGGTGCTCTCAACGAGTGTCACAGTATTATGGACAGGCTAAGAGAACTTGCCATCCAGAGCGCTAACGGTACCCTCGTTGATCAGGATCGTAATTTCCTGAATGATGAATTCAATCAACTCATCACTGAAATCGACCGTATTGCTCAGGTCACAGAATTTAACTCCACAAATCTGCTTGATGGCAGTGTCAGTGCGGGACTCGGTTTCCAGGTGGGTATCAATAATGACCCCAACGACAGACTTGTCGTATCCATAGCCGGTGTAAGAGCATCTACTCTTGGAACCGGTACATCTTTTCTCAATACTGCAAGCATCTCTACCGTTACCAAAGCTCTCCAGAGCCTTGATGTTATTGATGCATCGATCACCGACATTTCAAAAATTCGTTCCAAACTTGGTGCAACCCAGAATAGACTGCAGGTCACAATAAATAACCTTGCTAGTTACTCTGAAAATCTTTCCAGTGCCAACAGTCAGATTAGAGACGTTGATGTTGCTGCGGAAAGTGCAGAGATGGCAAGGTATCAGATTCTGCAACAGGCTGGTATCAGCGTATTAAGTCAGGCTAATCAGATGCCTCAGGTAGCTCTCAATCTCCTTCAGGGGTAGTTTGAGTTGATAACTGAAGTGTAATCGGATTAGTGGCTTAATAAAAAGTACAGCACTGTTGTCTGAATTGAACAGTACGAGTGTCTGTATTAACAAATACTTTGAAGTGTGTCCATGATTTGATTCTCCTGCTTTGAAAAAGCAGATGAGTGTTAAATACGGATCTACTTAAAAGGAGACAGAGTAATGTGGTGTGAATACCAGGATAAGAAAAAGGAAAAATTGCCTGATTATATTGAAGCGACGCAGTTTTTCGAAAATCCTGAACCTCAGTACTCTGAGAAAAGCGAGGATGCGCCATGTCCAGGAAGGACAAAATCAGGACCGAAAGTCCGAATAAAACAAGCGGAGTTTCTCCGGGTATTGAAAATATACAAATGCAGACCGACGGAAATTTACAGGAAAATCCGGTCTGGACAACGGTTCCCGATATCATTACGGGGAAACGCAGCAAACTTGAGAAGATTACGGTTAATGAACTCATATGGAAGATGAGAGAAAAAGAAGATACTGAAAGTGAACAACAGGTTATGTTTAATATAATAGATGATGAAGATGATGATGGACATAGTGGTAGTAGTAGTTCCAGCAATGATTCAGGAGGATCTTCCTCCGGAGGTTTTACCCCATCATCGGGCAGCGAAATGTCCAGTTATGGACAAGGTGATCGCATGGATATGATCACAGCCAGTTCACTTTTTGTAGTTATGGTTAATGAAAAAGTCTGCATGGAAACAAAAGCACGCAGACATAATAATATGTTCCGCATGGACGCGGAAAAACCTGTACCGTTTGCATCGGTACATTGGTAATCCAGGGAGGAATATCATGTCACTATCAATTAGAACAAATCTGTCGTCTATGAATGCTCAGAGGACTCTGGCTAAAACACAGGGATCTCTTAAGGAAAATCTATCGAAACTCGCTTCGGGATATCGTGTACGAAGTGCTGCAGATGATGCAGCTGGACTTGCAATATCTGAAAAAATGAAGGCTCAAATACGAAGTCTTCAGCAGGCTGAAAGAAATGCAAATGACGGCATTTCATTGATTCAAACAGCAGATGGAGCTCTCAATGAACTTCACGGAATTATGGACCGACTGAGAGAGTTGGGGATCCAAAGCGCCAACGGTACTTATACAGACTCGGATCGCGTGTTCATAAATAACGAAGTTAAAGAAATGATTAATGAAGTAAACCGGATTGTTGATGTTACGGAATTCAATAGTCATAAACTTCTCAACGGAAGTAAAAATTCTGGGATTAGTTTCCAGGTTGGAATAAATAATAGCCCTACAGATGTAATTAAAGTGTCAATTCTTGATATGCATGCAAGCAGGCTAGGAGCTTCGGCTTCAACATATCTTGATGCCATAAGTGTCAGTACTGTAAGTAAAGCTCTTCAGGCCATCGATGTTGTGGATGGAGCAATCAGTACTATTTCGTCCCAGAGATCAAAACTTGGCGCTTCACAAAACAGGCTCCAGGTAACTGTTTCAAATCTGGCGAGTTACCGTGAAAATCTTTCAAGTGCTAACTCTCAGATAAGAGATGTTGATGTGGCAAGCGAAACGGCTGATATGGCTAAAAATAATATACTGATGCAAGCTGGAACAAGTGTTTTAGCTCAAGCCAATCAGATTCAACAGGTAGCTCTTAATCTGATTGGATAAAAAAGCGACTTCCGTAATGGATGTCCATGAGAGCCAAAAGTTTTTGTCCTGAATTAACTGATTTTAGAGTTTTCGCTAATTTTCAGTTAAGGACAATAAATGAGTGTGCTCTATTAAAAAAAGGTTCCTTGCAGGATTTTCTAAAAATCCATGCTTTGAGAAATGCAGGAACCCAAAGGTGTAGTATTCAACTACAAACTGTTTCAGTGATGAGACAGGAAGGTTGATAAATTAGTGAAACATGAAAGTATCTGTTTTATGATAGGTACATGAAAGAATTATATATAAGTGTGATCGTAAAAAGGTAAAGAAAACATATTGGTAGAAAAAAATATGTTTTAGAATATAGAGGATGACTTTAGTCACAACAGGATTTCTGCGTCCTCTAAACCATAAAAGAAGGTTGTTTGATGAAAGAGAATGATAGCGAAAGTTTTAATAATATTAATGTTTGATTTTCAAGCAGGAAGGAAGGGACAGTATGTCCATATCAATCAGAACCAACGTAAGTGCGCTTAACGCTCAAAGAACACTGTCAAAAACACAGTTAGCTCTCAAGGATAATATGTCGAAATTATCCAGCGGATATCGAGTACGTAGTGCTGCAGATGATGCAGCTGGGTTGGCTATTTCAGAGAAAATGAAAGCGCAGATAAGGTCCCTTGACCAGGCGCAGCGAAATGCAAATGACGGAATTTCCCTCATTCAAACAGCAGATGGAGCTTTAAACGAACTTCATGGAATTATGGATAGACTCAGAGAGCTTTCCATTCAAAGTGCGAACGGAACTTATACAAATCAGGACAGACTGTTTTTAAATGATGAATTTAATTCATTGAAGTCCGAAGTTGACCGCATAGTTGATGTTACAGAATTTAATGGACACAAACTTGTAGATGGCAGTGAGACCAATATTACTTTCCAGGTTGGTATAAATGCCACTGCAAATGACAAGATAGCTGTTTCGCTGGCCAGTATGGGAGCATCAGCAATCGGTGGGGCAACAATGCTCAGCGCCCTGAGCGTGTCTACTGTAACAAAAGCATTAAGTGCGATTTCAAATGTTGATGCTGCAATTACAGACATAAGCACTCAGAGATCAAAACTAGGAAGCGTTCAGAATAGACTTCAAATAACCGTAGCCAATCTTGCCAGTTACAAAGAAAATCTCTCAAGTGCAAACTCTCAGATAAGAGACATTGATGTAGCAAGCGAAACAGCAGATATGGCGAGGAATAATATTTTAATGCAGGCAGGGGTAAGTGTGCTTGCTCAGGCGAATCAAATGCCACAGGTAGCATTAAACCTTATAGGGTAAGGATGTACTATAATAAAAAAGGAATTTAATATTAACGTATCTGAATAATTAGAGAAAATGAATGATAGTTTGTAAGTAATTTAAAATTTAACACGTCCATGGTTGGACAGAAAAGGAAGGGACAAGATGTCCATATCAATCAGAACCAATGTAAGTTCACTCAACGCTCAAAGAACTATGAGTAAAACCCAGTCCGCTCTCAAAGAGAATATGTCCAAATTATCGAGTGGATATCGCGTTCGAAGTGCTGCAGATGATGCCGCAGGCCTAGCAATTTCAGAAAAAATGAAAGCTCAGATAAGGTCTCTTCACCAGGCAGAAAGAAACGCAAATGATGGAATATCTCTTATTCAAACAGCTGATGGAGCTCTTAATGAGCTTCATGGAATCATGGATCGAATGAGAGAACTTGGTGTTCAGAGCGCCAACGGAACATATACGAATTCCGACAGAGTATTTTTACATGACGAGTTCAGTGCTCTTAAGTCTGAAATAGACAGAATTGTTAAAGTAACCGAATTCAACGGACACAAACTCGCCGATGGAACAAATACCAATATTACATTCCAGGTTGGAATTAATGCTACTGCGAATGATAAAATTACCGTATCTCTTGCATCTATGGCTACTTCCAATCTTGGTGGTGCCACAAAAGTATCTGCTCTCAGTGTTAGTACAGTAACAAAATCCCTTAGTGCCATTGCTATGATAGACGATGCTATTGGGGATATTTCTACTCAAAGGTCGAAGCTGGGTGCTGTTCAAAACAGACTTCAAATTAGTGTGTCAAATCTAGCAAGTTATAGAGAGAATCTTTCCAGTGCTAATAGTCAGATAAGAGATGTTGATGTAGCTGGCGAAACAGCAGATATGGCAAGAAATAATATCCTTATGCAGGCAGGAGTAAGCGTTCTGGCTCAGTCAAATCAGATGCCGCAGATAGCTCTGAACCTGATTGGCTAAGATAAAAATCGAAAAGGGGTCTTTATAGAAAGACCCCTTTGAGAGAAAAGAGAATCTGTTTGTGGACACCGTGATTTTACGAACTAACGTGGTCCCGATGATAAAAGGAAGATAAATTGTTAAATGAATCTGATTACTTAGTCACAGTCCAGTAATACTGGTTTTCAGAAAAGTAAGAAGAATTTTAACAAAGGACATTAAGAATGAAGACCAAAAAAATATTGGAGTATTCTGAATATAATGTTTTTTTAAACATGTTCAATTATTAAAAATTGATTTTCAGGACACGAAAATAAAAAGAAAGGATATAAAAAGTGAAAAAATTATATGTGATATCAAAAAACTAAGAGAATTCAGAAGTTAATTATGGTCTTTAATTTAAAGGAGTAACCTTATGACGGATAAAAAAGAAAAGAAATATCCTTCATAAAATTAAGGCCTGACAAAAATAGATAATTAAGGGAATTATCTTCTGAATTTTAATGGAGAATTTTTTTAAACAGGAAAGCTGTAAGATGAAGTAATTTTAACATTTAAATGCGTCTACGATGACGGAAAGGAAGGGACGATGATGTCCATCTCATTAAGAACCAATGTCAGTTCACTTAACGCTCAGAGAACTCTGGGTAAAACACAGACAGCCTTGAAAGAAAATATGTCCAAACTTTCAAGTGGATTTCGAGTACGAAGCGCTGCGGACGATGCGGCCGGACTTGCAATTTCAGAGAAAATGAAAGCCCAAATACGGTCACTTCATCAGGCAGAAAGAAATGCAAATGATGGTATTTCTCTCATTCAAACGGCGGATGGAGCTCTAAACGAACTACACGGAATTATGGATCGCATGAGAGAACTTGGTGTTCAAAGTGCGAACGGGACTTATACAAATGCAGACAGGAAATTTCTAAATGACGAGTTTGGAGCACTGAAGTCCGAAATTGATCGAATAGTTAAAGTCACTGAATTTAATGGGCACAAACTAGCCGATGGCACAACTTCAAGCCTGACATTTCAAATAGGTATGAACTCCTCTGCCAATGATAAGATTTCCGTATCACTGGCTTCAATGGGAACCTCTAACCTGGGTGGTGCTACAAAGGTTTCAGCACTCAGCGTTAGTACTGTGACTAAAGCTCTCAATTCAATATCCATGATAGATGATGCAATTGGAGATATTTCGACACAAAGATCAAAACTTGGAGCTGTGCAAAACAGATTGCAGGTTGCTGCTTCGAATTTAGCTAGTTACAGGGAAAATCTGTCCAGTGCAAATAGTCAGATCAGAGACGTTGATGTCGCAAATGAAACAGCTGACATGGCCAGAAACAATATACTGATGCAAGCTGGAGTAAGTGTTTTAGCACAATCAAATCAAATGCCTCAGATTGCATTGAATTTGATTGGGTAAATGAAAAATAAAGATTTATGAAAATATAAGTTTTTTTTAAAGAAAGGAAAAAATATTTAACTAGAAAAAGGAGTTAAAAATGAAAACTATACAAGAAAAACGAGAAAACGCTAACTCAACCGGTCCTCCAGAATTGGTTGAAACAGGAATGTGGAAGGAAAAAAATACTGGAACAGTTTACAGCAGCGATGATTCTATATGGGAATTTGAAGCATTATATTGGTGGAAACCAGTAGGATTCAGTTGGATAAACCACCTTGTTCGTTTCGGCGAAGAAGAAGGAACGTTTTCCACTTGGGAGGGTTGGTATCCACCTCCTGGATGGAGAAAAAAATAGGTAATTAGTATAGAAAAACCAAAAGGCCATGAATGGCCAGAAAGTAGAAGGACACGCATGTCTATATCATTAAGAACCAATATCAGTTCACTTGGAGCACAGAGAACCCTTAATAAAACACAGGGAGCTCTAAAAGAAAACATGTCCAAATTATCCAGCGGACTAAGGGTGAGAAGTTCAGCTGATGACGCTGCAGGACTGGCAATTTCAGAAAAGATGAAAGCGCAGGTAAGATCACTGAATCAGGCAGAAAGAAATGCAAACGACGGAATTTCCCTGATTCAGACAGCGGACGGAGCCATGAATGAACTTCATGGGATTATGGATCGTATGAGGGAACTCAGCGTACAAAGCGCCAACGGTACATACACTAACTCAGACAGGAAATTCCTGAATGATGAATTTGGAGCCCTTAAATCAGAAATAGATCGAATTGTCAAAGTAACTGAATTTAATGGACATAAACTTGCT
>JAHJMN010000203.1 GCA_018821305.1 Myxococcota bacterium | reverse complement strand
GGTTAAGGCGTATTAGTTGATATTGTTAACAAAACTAAATGCAGTTATAAGGATTTAAATATTTCAGGGAATCAGAAACAGAAACAGATTCAGGAACAGGGAATCAGGGGTCATTTATATTCAGTAAATCATTACTTTACAAAGAATTGCACACTCGTGATCATAACGAATAAACGCTGGCTTTTAGTAAAGGGCGATGGGCCATTTGGCCCGGAGCCCGCACGTCATGAAATGACACCATCTTTAATAGCCAGGGGTGAGGGATGCAGCGCATCTGAACCCCTGGTCAAAATTCGCTAAACCTATAAGCCATGTAATGGCGGCCCAGTCAATAAACAAATTAAACCATTCCTTCAAAGTAAACGCCCTGCTCCTGACCCCTGTTTTCCTGAATTCCTGTCTGCCTGTAATTATCATACAAGATTGTATTTATTAACTAATTTACTCGGAAGTTCACTATCCGAACAGCATTGACTCTAGTCCGATAGTGGCTTAATCCAAAGAAAGCCTTCAGGAGTAAGACCCTGATTGCGCCGTCCATTTCGCAACGCGAAATGCGAAGAGGGTAATCACATTGACGTAAATGACACCACCCGCGAATCCAAACACGATGTTGAATCCGCAGATCATAAGCCTTTCCCTCTTCCTTGCGCCGCCTGCGGCGGCGCAAGGAAGAGGGAAAGGGGCGGGAAAAGAACGCTTAACCCAGAGCTGAAGCACTGGGCTAATTACAGGCGTTCTTGCGAACGCGGAAAATCCGACGTTTTTCAATCGCATAGACGAAATAATATCCAACATTTACATAGAATGGACAGGAATCATCCCGGTACAAAAGAAAAGATTTTTCTTTTACCCCTGCCTTTTTGACAGTGGCTTGCATTCCGCTGTGCGAAATTGCGTGTCTGATTTCCTGAATACTTGTAGTTAATTAATATTGTTGTTTTTATTAATTATATTTCTAGAAATTTCGCTAACCTATCAACATTGGGTCTAGTTTTCGGTGGGGACGGCGGGAGATGGGGTTTTGGAATATCGGCGGTTGAGGAGGTCTTTGTTGAATTTACTTCTGATGGCTTGATTATCTTCAAATGCTATTGATGCTATAAGGTTAAGTTCATCAATAGAATCAAGTATCTGACCTTTCAATTCATTTACTGAAGAAGTATTTCCCGGAAGGTTCTGTCGTGCATTTTCCTGATTTGTATCAGCAATACGGAGGTTTTCCAGCGCTGCTCGGAGAAGATCCGATGGCTTTTGCCCGGCGAAATAACTGCTCAAATGAGTGTCAATGCGCTCAATCAGCGGAATTATTCGTTCCACATAGGTCAATAAGACAGGCGTAGAATTATATCTTTTATCCGCTTTCAGCACTGAAGCATTAATACCTTCAATACTTTGATCTCTTGTAACAAAAGCCACAACCTTCAGTATTTTTCGAATCAGGTTAAGAATTTCTTCTTTTGCAGTATTTTCATCAATAGTTCTGTTAACAGAATTCAGTTTTGATTCTTCTTTTGCCGCATCAGTTTTTCCGAGAGTCTCAAGATTTGCTTTAAGAGTTTGAGTTCTTGTCTCATCCCAGCCATGGGCAGCAAGCTCGTTTTTGTGTTCCTCGGCATTTTTAATACTGATCTGGCCAAGTTGAATAATGGAGTGGATTTTAAAACTTCTACCTTTGCTGATGAGTCTTCTGTTAGACATCTTTCAATTCCTTTACCCGCATAGGGGCTGTTAAATTTATTTGCCACTCGGAAATTTTATCCGCGGCATATTATTCTCGCCGTTTAGTCCCCGCGGTTGCACAAAATGGAAAAAAAAATATTTTTTTTCCAAATTATGAATCCTCCCGTTCATTTTCGGTTTGTGACATATAGCGGCGCTCACTTTAGTTGAGCCAAAGTTTTGCACCTGACGGATGACACCTGTGCAGCCGACGGATTCCGTTTTGCACTTTACAGACACCGTTTTGCATCTGACAGACACCGTTTTGCACTTTACAGACACCGTTTTGCACTTTACAGACACCGTTTTGCACCTGACGGACACCGTTTTGCACTTTACAGACACTGTTTTGCACCTGACGGATGACACCTGTGCAGCCGACGGATACCATTTTGCATCTGACAGACACCATTTTGCACTTTACAGACACCGTTTTACACCTGACGGATGACACCTGTGCAGCCGACGGACACCGTTTTGCACTTTACAGACACCGTTTTGCATCTGACAGACACCGTTTTGCACTTTACAGACACCGTTTTGCACTCGACAGATGACACCTGTGCACTCGACGGATACCGGTTTGCACTTTACAGACACTATTTTGCACTTTACAGACACCGTTTTGCACTTGACGGATGACACCTGTGCAATCGACGGATACCGTTGTGCACATGACGGATAATACCTGGACACCTGACGGATGACACTTCTGCAGTCGATGGAAGATTCTGAGCCCAACCCCTGGGTGATATATTTTCTGAAAATTATCCTTGATCTTTTCTTTGATTAGAGTATTTACTCTATTGTATGCCGTCGCAAACGGGCGGGAAAGCGAGGTCGTCTTGAAAACAACACAAATCTTTTTAATGGCAGGGCTCCCAATGAAACGTGCCTTTATTTACGCTGTAGCTCTTGCATTTCTCTGGCCCTGCTCCACTTCCGGCACAGACCGGCGGAAAAACTCTTTCAGCGTTGGGTTTTCCAGCGGCTATGCCAACCACCTGTCGAAAACCACTTACACCGATGCCGTAAGCTCGGCGACCATTACTGTTGAAGACAAAAATCGTAACGAACATGGTGTTAACGCAGGACTTACATTTACATGGCGACGGTCCATGAGTAGATTGTTTTCTTTCGATTTATCTGCACTTACTCAACTTTCCACCCCGGGGCCGTACTACGAGCACTCAATCACTCCCCGCCTGCGATATTCACCTCGATCCGATAAACTCGGGATTTTCGCTGGTCTTCCCATGACCGTAGCTGGTAAAAGCCTTTTCACCGATGATCTGTTTCTCATCTTCGGCGTTACCGCTGGAATGGAATTTTACCTTGACACAAAGTGGATTGCAGGGTTTTCTCTGGATATTAACGTAGTAAATCCCGTTGCAGTAAAGAGTTCTGAAGTTATAAACGGGACCGAGTATTCTACAAAGGAACGACTGGACAGCATCATGCTCAGGCTTTTTATTGAGTATCGCTTCTAAAATGACCCGACCACCCAATACTCCCAACCGCAAATCAAACCGCAGCCACATCCTCGATACGGCGCTTGAATTGTTTAATGAGAACACTACGGGGGGTGTTTCCACAAATCATATATCTGCAAAGCTGGGTATAAGTCCTGGAAATCTCTACTATCATTTTAAAAACAAAGAAGACATTATTCTCGAATTGTTTGAAAACTTCAAATCGGAATACAGAGATCTCTTTGGTGGTATCACCGCAGAAAATCCCCTTTTGGGCCTGATGTCTTTCACTCAGTCAGCTATGGAACTCGACTGGAAATACAGATTTTTTGCCCGGGAACTCCACATTCTCATCCGATCCGATGAGCGACTTGCAGCTTCTTTCCGGTTAAACTATCAAACAAGATCACAAATGCTCCACGAAATGCTCGGTATCCTTGAGAAACAGGGCTACATAAAACCTGACTTTCCCCTTTCAACAGAAGTAATAAGGCTTTCGTGGCTTTTCCACCACTTCTGGCTTCCGTTCACGGATCTTGAGGGAACCGACACTAAACCAGACATAAATGCATGCGCTAACCTTCTCCACATCGTCTACTACCCAATGCTAACAGAAAAAGCCATCCAGACCCTCAATGAAATTTCCACCACTCCCTGAAATCAACTGTCAGGATTTTGATAAAATCCTGAGTCAGAGTAATACGATAGTACCTTAATTTAAAGAAATGCTTCAGGAAAAAGACCCTGTTTTCCTGATCCTGTTACTGAGTCCCTGCGTTCCTGAAATTTTTTAACAGGTAATGCATACTTGCGTTTCGCTATACCGATTCCTTAGTAATACGATTGTTAGTCATTTTAAAGAAATGCTTCAGGAAAGAGACCCTGATTGTCCTGTTCCTGTTGCTGATTTCCTGTTTACCTGAAATATGCTCCAATTCCACTTGCGTCGATAATATTGATATGGATCTTTTTTACTCTGACTGTCTTATCCAGTTGCTGCTTCTTCCGCCCTGATGGAGGATTAGCTTTTCAATCTTGCCGTTTTTCCAGATGAAAACGATTTCTGCATCCACAACCTTTAGAAAGAAATTGTCTTTCTTTTCAGCGAACACAGGAATTGCCCTCTGACCGGTTACCTGGGCAGTTAAGTGTTTTCCGCTGAGGGCTATATTCATGGATATTTTTGCCCCTTCCAGGACGTATGTACCCGTATACTTTGAAAGCTCGGATACTTCCAGATTGATTTCTTTCTTTATCCTGGGAATTTTGTAAGGTTTCCCATGAACAGCGGCTCCGATACTGACACCAATGCGTTGAGGTGATAATGCTACATTGTTTGAAAGTACAACTATACAGGTTTTGTCTGCCGTATACCTCAGAAAATATGAAACAAAACCGTTTATTCCGCCACCGTGCATAATGACATCACTGTCGTGAAGTTTAGTTACGATCCAGCCAAGAGCATACTGTCCTTTTACAGGAGTATAGAGTTCTTTGAGGGAGTTTTCATTTAGAATACTGCCATTTCGGAGGGCGCGGTCCCATTTGCATAGATCCGGTGCTGTTGAGTACATTCCACCTGCACCCTGCGGAATTGACATGTGATTGAAAGATGCGTTTTCAAAGTTTCCATCGCTTCCGATGCTGTATCCGGAAGCCATTTTTTTGATTATGATTTTGTTAAATGCATACCCGGTATTGTTAAGCCCTGCTGGTTTTAAAATGATCTCGGCAAGTGCCTTGTCATATGATTTTCCAGTAACCTTTTCGATAATGAAGGTAAGCAGGATATAACCTGAATTGCAGTATTTGAATTTTGACCCCGGCTCAAATTCCAGGGGACGACTTTTAAAAAGATTAATGAGTTCATCCATTGTGTGCTTCTGGCTCATAATTTTCGGATATTCCTTGTCATCTGTAAAATTAACAATTCCCGAAGTATGACTCAGTAAATGGCGCACGGTGATCCTGTTTCCGGTTGGATAGTCTGGAATGAACTTATCAAGTTTGTCTTCCAGGGAAATCTTTCCAGCCTCAACAAGTTTTAAGACTAAAGCAGATGTAAACTGTTTAGTAACAGATCCTATCCTGAATTTTGTATCCATCGTATTGGGGATCTCATGCTGACGGTTTGCGTAACCAAAAGCTTTTCCATAAAGGACTTTATCCTCCCTCATGGCTAAAACTACCCCGGAAAATTTGTCTTTTTCGACAAATGCACTCATTAAGACATCAAGTTTCTGAACCCGGGGATCAACCGTAACTTGCTTTTCAGGTACAGTAGATTCGTTTTTGTCCCGTACGCATGATGTGAATATTATAACAACCATTAAAACTATTGATTTCATATAGATTTCCTTTCTATTGAAAAATCTACTATAATCTACAAAATAAAACCGGATTTGAGAATATAAAAAGGTTACGGTGGGTAATGAAGGGTTTTTTATTTTAAAGTGTGGATGGTGAAGGAAATCAGATTATTTCATTACTGCGGGAGCGGGAGCGCGTACAACGGGCTTTAAGGGCATTGCTGCGGGACCCATGGCATTTGGTGCTACTACATTGGGGGGTCCGATGCGACGAAGAACGGGGGCTCCACCTGGAGCGGGTTTTTCTTCGGGCTGAATCCACACGGCGTCTGCAGTTGCGGTCTTCATGATTTCTTCATAGTATTTTGCCAGGGGGATCTTCTTCTCGGTGAAGAGTTTCTTGGCAGCGGCCATTTCTTCATCAATTGCTTTACGATAGAGAGCTGTGCTTCTGCCACGAGCAAATTTACCATTGATGTAAACAGCGGGTGTTCCCATTACGCCGATTTTCTTGGCTAAAGCCATTGTGTCGTCAACGATCTTCTTGTGAACACTCTTATCAAGTGCTGCTTTGAATTTATTCATATCAACACCGACTTCGCCAGCGATTTTTTCAAGGGTGGGTCTGGAGAGATCTTTTGGATTCTCAAACATTTTATCAAGATATTTCATGAGAGCTGCGGGACCCTTCTGAGCAAAGACTTCCTGATAAGCTTCATGAGCTAAAGGAGCCTGTTTGTGGAAGGGAAGTGGGTAATGAAGGAGGACAATTTTGACTCCTTTTTTGTAACCTTTGAATTCTGCTGGTTTACCGTCTTTGGGCTGTTCGCCTTCAAGAAGTTCTTTCACCATGGGCCATATGCGTTTGCAGAAGGGGCACTGAACGTCAAAACCGATAGCCATGACAACTTCAGCATTGGGATCGCCAACGAAGGGAACGTTGTCAAGGGGGAAGATTTTGTAGGTTTTTGTGTGGTCCAGACGGGGCCTTGGTTTACGTTTCGGGCGTTCAGGGGTTTCCTGCATAATATATTTGGCCTGAGGAAGAGCCGTGGACATTGCGAATTTGTAAGCATCAGCTCTCGTTGTTTTCTTTTCTTCGATAGCTTTTTTCACTTTACCCATTTCGCGGTCAATAATGGCTTTGAACTGTTCAACGGGGCGTGCGCCATTGATGAAGTAACCGTTAATGAAGAAAGCCGGGGTTCCTCTTGCGCCAAATTTAGCAGCAATAGCCTGACCTTCTTTGATTGTGTTTTCGTGAACTTTGCTGTCTACAGCAGTTTTGTATTTGGCCATATCGAGTTTGGCAACATCTTTAACCCATTTTTCAATGTTTTCAGGGTTAATGTCTTTACGATTTGCAAATACGTGTTTGTGGAAATCCCAGTAGCCTTTAAGGCCCTTCTGAGCAAGTACTTCCAGAGCTGCAACGGATGCGGGCAGTGCAAGTTTGTGGAACGGAAGGGGATTCTGAACGTAAACAACTTTGAGATCATCTTTGTAATCTTCAAGAAGCTTAGCCATGGTCGGTTCAACTCTTTCACAGTAGGGGCACTGGAATTCGCTGAATTCGATAATGGTTACGAGGGGCTCTTTTCCACCTTTCCAGGGTTCTTTTCCAGTGTATTCCACTTTATAGGGAACATTGGGATCAAGAATCTTGCGGGGGGGACGTTTGCGCGGGGGCTGTTTGTTTTTAGCATCACGAGGATTTGGACGATCAACTAAAGCTGCCATATTGCGAACGCCGCCAGCTACGAGCATTTCATAAGCTTTGCCACGGGGCATTTTGCGCTGAGCAACAATTTTGAGTTCTTCCTGAATCATAGCACTGAGATCTGTAGCTGCTTTGTTAAGATCTCTCTGCATATTGAATTTACGGCCGTTTACAAGAATCGTAGGAGTTCCACGAACGCCGATCATTTTGCCCTGATTCATCTGAGCATCGATGGCTGTCTTGTATTTATTGCTTTCAAGAGCAGCTTTAAGAGTCTCGACATTCATTTTGATTTCCCCAGCCCATTTCAACACGTTTTCCATGTTGATGGCGCGGGGATTAACAAACAGTTTGTCATGCATTTCTTTGAATTTACCCTGAGCATGAGCTTCCATTCCAGCAGCAGCTGCAAGTTCAGCTTCTTTGTGAATGCGGGTAAGAGGGAAGTTAATCATAACAAAACGAGTATCGTTTTTATGATTTTTCATAGCATTTCCGATAACTTCGGAAGCTTTTTTACACCATGGACACTGAAAATCATCAAATACTACAATGGAAACGGGAGCATCTTTGGGTCCGTAAAACGGAGCATCAGCGGGTATTTTGAAATTTACACGCTTGATTGGTCCAGCATCACCTGTGGCAGGTTTTGCACTCTTGTCAGCCATAGTTCGTTTATTTGTATCTTTCGGGCATTTTTCTCCACGTTTTCCAAGGGGGAGAAAGAAACCGCCAACGATGAGACCGATGGCAAACAGGAAGATCATAATTGGAACGGCTGCGGGAATTGGAATACCCGGATTAACTGTTTCTTCAGAACGATCTTTAATATCGTCCGAGAACTTGTTCTTTTTTTCATTATCAGAACTCATGAATTTGTCTCCTTTCAAAAACAACAATAAAATAGTAAAAAGTGTTTTAGATCAATAAATAAAGTTAAAAAAACAGCTAAAACCGCTGATTTATGGGTGATTCATAGTAACCATTTTTTAAGTCATAGCAAGAACTAATTTTCGTCCTCAAAATCAGGGCTCTGACTGTAACTGAAGTCAATTCTGTATTATTCCCCTCAAATACCATAATATTTGGAAAAAAAAGTTTTTCAGGAAAAAGTACTTGCATGCTCCGGAGGGTAAGTCTAGTATTGGAATGGCCCGTCTGCAGGTTCGACAGAGGAACTATATTTTCCTCCTACGTTTCAACCCCGGGATTCGCCGCTGCCTCAGGTACGCGCAAGCTCCTCGTTAAAGTGGAGGAGAAGCAGTATACAGACATGTGAAGCCCACGTTTTAATGAACAGGGTTGGAAAGGTTTCTCAACGACCATGCGGACGGTTTTTTTATTTTTGGTGTGAGGTCAGGATCTGGAAGGCCTTATTGTTACAAACTTCTCGAAATACTTAAGGTTTATGGGGTCTGAGGGCATAAACATGCACCCGGAAGGTTTGCTTCCATCGGAATAGCTGAAAATAATACTGTTGTTATTGGAGATCCAAAGACTTTTTATTTTCTTCGTTTCAACGTTCAGAACTGCCATTCGAGTAAAAAGCTTATCAGCAATCCAGCCTCCGGCAACCCACCCAAGAACAATAAAGACAAGACCCATCACTCCAATGAACATGGGACCCTTTCGGATCCTCATAAAATCAATTATTTTGTTGTCAGCTAGATACATAACTGCAGCAATAACAAAAGCTACGCCTAAAACAGCAAATACGACACCGAATAACCCTGCTAAAAAACCAGGCTGTCTTGGACCCTTCATTTCAAAATTAAAATCAGAAACTTCCATGGTACCGGGACCCACGAGACGGGTTTCTTTTGAACCTTCCGGGGCATACCTGATGAACTTACCCTCAATAAATGCATCTGCCATCTTTGTTACTCCATATGTGTTAAAATAAAAATTCAGTTATGAGGCATCCAGACATCTTAAGGTTGTACAACAAAAGAGGAGGATTTAATGAAACTGGAGTTGGGTAACTCCTGAAGGACTGGGTTTGAAGATGAAGCGTCAAAATAAACAATCCCGCCCTTTTCAAGGGAAACATAAACTCTGCCGTCCGCAGCATAAAACATTCCCGCAACGTGATTGTCCGTGGTTCCCGCAGAAATAGTTTTAAAGTGATTTGCTGTGGTTCCACTCACTGTATAAACTTGAACTGAATCTGAGCCGCTGCAGAGAATAGCAATTTTTTCCCCTCCGGCGACAAATTCAACGGCGGTGGGCTGTGAGCAATCACTGATGTTTGTGGGCACAACGCTTTGTGTGGATGTATTTACCAGATAGAGAGTATTTTCCGTGGGAATTACTGCTGCAGCATGAGTTCCACCTTCATTTACAGCTACATCACTTACGTTGGAATCGGAGCTCAGCACAATGACATCTTTTGGAGTGGATGCCCGTGGGAAAGTCCTGAGTTCAAAAAGGATAATTACTGATTCATTTGCAGCGTTAACACCAGCAGCAGCAATTAATTTCACCGTATCTTGCTCGGAGTTAATATATTCTCCACTTATATCAAGAGATCTTGTGGCTCCGTCAGAGTAAATCCAACTGTCGAAAGTCGTCGTAGTTCCACCGGCATTCACAACTTTAATTCCCGCAATTCCCTTATCCGCAGCTATCACAAGGCCTGACGGGATCGCAATTACATCAACAGGTTGTGCATTTATACCCTGAGTTGTACTTTGCAAAACCAGCGAAGGGGCAAAAAGCCCCATGGATCTCTGATCTTCACCGTCCATGGTAAAATAATCAATCTGCCCGGATGCAGGACTGAGAACTACAATACGGCTTTGTTCATCAATAATACGTATAATGTTGTATCCCTCTCCCACTTGCGCAGTTTTGACTTCATTTGCAGGTAAATTCATATCAGACAAGGTCAAAGTACCAACACTGTCTGACCAGATCAGTCCTCGAATAAGGTTAAGATCAAGGCTGTAAATCTCTGATGAGCCTTCTACTTTTATTACCCCTTTTCCAGAAGCTATTCCCGAGGGAATCCGAAAAGAAAATTCATTTTTGCCAATCCATTCATATTCAACAAGGGGGTTTGAAGAAGTAAAAATCTGCCCTGAACTGTCAATTATACTGAATCCATTTTCCTTCAGGGTACTTCCCTTGGTCATTTCGACGGTAACCTGTTGCCCTACAACAAAGGTTGTGGGCCCATAAACTCTGGGACTATCATCACAAGAAGAAAAAATCAGTGCACTGATAATTATAAGTATTTTAAACATAGCCATTGACTCCCGTTATCAGGAATATGGATTCTTATATTCCATAGATATCATTCCGCCACTATATCATAAATTTTCCAGATCCAAACCAATTCTTTGAGCATACATGGTTAACTGCGGATCATTCTTTATAGCTTTTACAATAAAAGAATAATTTTCCTTATTAGGCTCCATCTTGAATATTTTGCACAGTCCGTTAATCAGTTCATCAAAAGCAGCTTTTGGCGTCATGGATCCGTCTTTTATTTTTGATGCAAGACCCGTAGCAAGTTGATCGACAGGATTGGTTTCTCTTACTTCCTGAGAGCTGGAAACCTTTGAAGAAGTTTTAGCAGAAATATTTGATTCTGCAGTGGAAATCTTGTTAATGCCGTTTACCGGGGGATTCGTGATCTTCATTTTTACCTCAAAATATTACAAAGTTGGAATAATACCTTGTAGATTATCCCGTCACAGGGTATTTTTAGACCAGGAGGAACAATCATGCAAGGTCGAATAATTGCTTCTTTATTATCTTTGTTTTTTGCCGTTAGTTGCACTGTTGGTGAAAAATTTTCTGAAAATAACAATAACACCAACAATAACACCAACAATACGAATAACACGAATACCAGCAACAACACTAATAATGTCAATAATATCAATCCAGATATTCCGACAACCTATGTCAAAGGTTTCTGGCGGCTTACGGAAGCTGATGTCATCATGGACACCGTTACTGGAACTTCAACGGTAACGCTCAGTGAAAATCCTACCCACATCGTTCTGGAAGATGCCTCAGAGGTTGATTATTCTGTACATGGAAAAATGCAGTTTATTGATACGGGAGACACTGCGGGAACAATGTACGCATTTTTCGCATGGATTGACGGCAAGTTCATAATGTCTCAGGATAATGACGTTATTTCACTTCCATCCACCATGACATATGATGGAACCGAAGTAACTATTACATTTAACGATGCCGAATCCAGTGAAGACGTAACTTTTATCGTCGAACGTACAGATACGACAGTTGAATTAACATTTGTAGACCCAGGAGACAGCGCTTATGCGGGCCCCGTAAGACTTCTTTACAACTACGTGGGAACAGGCGCAGTTAGGCCGGTTCCGAATGGCGCCTTTACTGATGAAACCATTGAACAGTCCGATGAATCAAGCGTTTCACTCACAACAGATACCTGGACCCTCATGCTTGACGGCAACTACCGACAGACCGCAAGTACCTATTCCGGTGGTGACCTTGGTGTATTCGAATGGACCCACACATGGAACAGATCTGCTGACGGCACTACGTTAAGCGGTACTGAATCAGCAGCCCGTGAAGGCTTCGTATCAGCAGTTTCCTCCAGCACTGTTAATTTTTATTTCAGCGCTTTTGAAGATGGAAATACCGATCGAAGGGTTACTTTTGAAACTTCGCTCAGTGTTACTGGCAGCGATTACACATTTACGGTAAATGACTGCTACGATAACGATAATACAGACACAGATAATCCCTGTCTTGAATTCCTCTATACTTCATTTACCCTGACATCTTCAAAATAGTTCGCATCCTGTAATTCAATTGTTATCAAAATTGAGAATGTTATAGTGTTTTCAGAATCTTAAATATGCTTCCAGACCAAAGGAAACGAACTTCTTTTCGTCTCTTGTTTCAATTTCCGGTGGGTTTGAACCCGTCAAATTAGCTTTATCGCTATGAACTAAAATGTAATCTGAGCCAATATTCATTCTAATTCCGAGTCCGAAGGGAAGTTCAATTCCTGCATTGATACCTGTATATGAACTCAGGCTGTGTCTGTATCCAATAGCTCCAATAAATCGTTCATTGTTTTCACTCCAGGTAACCATTCTATCAAGAACAGCAGATCCATAATTAATCCCGCCCTGAACTCCAAAAGTAAAAATTGCGAATTTCCATGTTTTAAGGAGTTTGACACCAGTCTGATATCCGAAATCTCTGTCTGAAAAAACCACACCAACTTCATACCGATCTTTGAAACATAAATTTATATTTAAGTCAGCTCCCAGATCATTCATTGAATACCTCAGACCTGCATTGAAACTCATACCTGTATTTCCGGGAAAAACTTTGTTTTTCTCTGCAAAAACAGCCCCGGGCCAGAGTAATCCGGTTAAAATAACTGTTATTAATAGTTTTTTCATTTGCACTTTTCCTTTCATAATTCATGTCCTGTAAATCACATTGCGGGCCCATTAAAAATGAATTGTCAATTCCGGGCCTTGACTGAAGCACTTTCTATGCCTACGCCCCCGGTAGATTAACAAAGGTAGTGCATTTTAAAGGATTATTCTCTATGTTTACTAATTTTAAATAATGGCGAACTGGCTATTTTGGGAATGTTCTTGTGAACTCTATGACACACCGTGTCATATTTTCACAGGTGCAATTTATAATTGGGATTAGAGTTCGTTGGTGTAGATAAAATCGTCACTACCTTCAGTGACGGTGAGATATAAAATAGTGTTGGATCTTATTGATTCTTCAATGGATTCCCATACAGTTTCTACCACGGTTACGTGCTCAGTTCTATCAACCATTATAGATAAAACCTGCTTTATCCAGGCATCTTCATCACTTACATTTTCGGAAGATTCAATGATACCTTCAAGCTTTTTAACAAGAAGATCCTCAATTGCAACAGGGTCAACGGGTTGATCTCGAGGAAAACTCATAACGCGAGTGACACTTACACCGACTTTATATCCATCAATGAAAACAAGGATATCGGTAATTTTTCCTTCAACATCGTAAACAATTTCAGTTTCTGCTTTAAGAAAACCAGCGAGTTCACATCGAGCAAGTACTTCAAAGGCAAATACTTCACTCCAGATACTGGAGCCTCCGGCATTTTCCGTATCAGCTATGTACTGACCACCTGCAGTGAGTAAATCATAATCCGACTCATTGTATGGGTCATCAGCAAAATTCAGAGTATTTACAAAAAATTCAGGGTCAGCACTTTGCAGGTTTTCTGGTGTTACCACTCCGCATTCTCCGGAAATGGCACCAAAACCGTCCAGGGGAACTTCCGTTTGTTCAGAAACGCAAATTTCTCCCTCCTGAACATAACCTTCATCGCAGTCCCAACTGCAGGGAGTCGCCTGAGACCAGAGATTTTCCGGATCCCAGGTAATTTCAACATCCGTAATTGTTGAAGTCGCATTTTCCGGTGCAACATCGAGGCATGCAACAGTCTTTGAATTAATACATTGAGCATTTTCAATAGTATATCCATCGTTACATCGACACTGAGCCGGGAGAGAAGAATCATCGCAGTATGCATTCTCGGTACAGTCAAGTACACTGCACGGATCTACATTATTGTTTTCTTGCTCAGAATCATCACAACCTGCAAATATTATTGTAAATATTGCAAAAGTTAAAAACAATTTTTTCATATTACCTCCACAATATCCGGGGTAGTTTAAGTTATGCTTTTTTATACTTCAGAAATTAGTATTTTCAATCAGTGTCTATCCGGAAATTCAAAAAAACGAGGTTTTCATCAATTAAAGGTCGTACAAATCAATACGTCGATCTTCAAAGAGGCCGTTTCGCAGATTCAGATTTTTGTTACGAGCATAAGAAATATCAATTTCAAGAATTCGAACTTCATCACTCTCTTCAGGTCCACGGGCCAGAAGAGTTCCACGAGGATCGTAAAAAACGCTTTCTCCTGTAAAGACGAGAGGCTTGCCCCATAATTCTGAACCACAGCGGTTAGCACTTATCGTAAAAACCCCATTTTCAAGACTTCGAGTAAACATAGCGCGCTGACAATAGGGCATCACAAGATTTACAGGATGAGCAATAATATCCGCCCCGGCAAGGGCAAGAGTTCGAGCAGACTCCGGAAAAACCCAGTCAAAGCATATCATCATTCCAACCCGGAATTTGCCGCAATCAAAAACGTTTAATCCGGAATTTCCTCGTTCAAAAACATCTTTTTCCGCTCCAAAAAGGTGCGATTTGCGATAATTACCCAGAATTTTATCCGCATCCGTCATAATCGCACTATTATAAAACAGACCGTTTTCATACTCCGGGTAACCTATTACAACAATTCCCCCGATAATTTGGGCTATTTCCATTGCAAATTCATATGTAAAATCATTATATTCCGGACTGCATACTTTTGATAACTTAGATTTTTCTGGAAAAGCATACCCCGTAAGAGCCATCTCAGGAAATACGAGTAAATCAGCTACATGTTCTGAAGATAAAACAAGTTCTTTCAGTTTTGCGGCATTTGCTTCCAGTTCACCGAGTTCCGGTGTAAATTGAACATATCCGGCGCGTACCATTTTATTCAAGCTCCCCACTCTGAAGCAATTCTGCCTGTCTGAACGCCCTGAGTGAACTTATAATGTCATCCATATCGCCATCCATGGCACCTGTAAGGTTATGACGGGTGTAATTTATGCGATGGTCAGTAACTCGATCCTGAGGAAAATTATAAGTACGTATTTTCTCGCTGCGGTCACCACTTCCAACCATGGATCGTCTTTCATCCCTTCGAGCAGCATCCTGTTTTTCACGTTCCGCTTCAAGAAGTCTGGTTTTAAGGATCCGCATGGCCTTGGCCTTATTTTTGAGTTGGGATTTTTCATCCTGACATATTACGATCATACTTGTGGGAAGGTGAGTAATTCTCACGGCACTGTCTGTTGTGTTTACACTTTGCCCCCCAGGGCCACCAGCGCGCATAACATCGATCCTCAGATCTTTGTCTTCAATTTTGACATCAACATCTTCCGCTTCCGGTAAAATTGCTACTGTTGCCGCACTGGTATGAATTCGTCCCTGACTTTCCGTTGCTGGAACCCTCTGAACGCGGTGAACACCACTCTCAAATTTTAATTTTGAATATACATCGTTACCTTTTATAAGAGCAATAACTTCCTTTACTCCGTTAGCTCCGGTATACGATGCACTTAAAATCTCCACCTTCCACCCTTGACGTTCAGCGTACCTTGAGTACATACGGAAAAGATCCCCGGCAAAAATCGCCGCTTCATCGCCACCGGTTCCTGCTCTGATTTCAAGCATGATATTTTTTTCGTCGAGAGGATCTTTGGGTAAAAGCAGAAACTGCATTTTTTCTTCAAGTTCTTCAATTTTTTCTTTTAATTCTTCAACTTCAGTTTTAGCAAGGGAACTCATTTCCGGATCCGGATCCTTGGACATTTCCACAGCATCCGCGAGTCCAGTTGTGCTTTTAAGATACAGGTTCCATGCAGCGGCGAGTTTTTCAAGATCGCTTCGTTCTTTACTCAACTTTGTCAACCGCTGAAGATCATTAACAATATCAGGATCCTCCAGGAGTTTTCCTAGTTCCAGATATTTTTCATAAACGCCTTTGACTTTCTGAATCAATTTTTCATTAGCCATAAGTTAAATCCTACCCGGACTCTGCCGGCTTCAGTATAAAAGGGTTTTTCAATTCAAAACTGCGTTTCCATCAATAAGAGTGTGTCACAATGCGAGAGCACACCGATCAGGAGGCGGAGATATGTTCCAGATCATCATATAAAACGATCTCTTCGGATGTCTCAGCTTCTGGATGTTCCTCTCTCCAGAGAGTTCTTTTAAGGGAAGCTAGAGCCACTTCAAGTATTTCATCATCAGGCTCTTTTGTGGTGAGGCGCTGCAGCAGTAAACCAGGCACTACGAGAGGCTTAAAAATAGCTTTTTCACCATGTTTCCCACTCAGTTTTATTAACTCATAACCAATTCCGGCTATGGGGAACATCAGGGGAAGTTTGATTCCTACTTTTATTAGATGGTCAAGCCATTTATTGTCAACAATCTGATTACGCAGGGCAACCAGAAATATGAAAATGCTTATAAAAAGAACAAGAAACAGGAATGACGTACCACATCTGGGGTGAAATCTACTGCATTTCTTGGCATTTTCTACAGTTAATTCAAGACCTTTTTCGTAAGCGAAAATACTTTTATGCTCAGCACCGTGGTACATGAAAAGTCGCTTCATATCCTTGAAAAGCCCGATGGCCCATAGATACAGAATCAATATACTGACTTTAAAAATACCATCAATCAGGTGGAACTTTAGACTGGACGCTTTAAGACCCGTCAAAGCCGTCAGGAAATGAGGAAGCACAACAAAAAGCCCAAGGGCAAAAGCAACGGAAATTCCAATTACTAAAACCATGGACCCGCCGGAGATCTCCTCTTCCTTTTCATCGGGATCTTCAGAATATCTTATTTGAAGATTAGCGCTGAGAGTTATAGCGCCCATTCCGTTCACAAGGGTTTCAGCGAATATAAGTATTCCTCTCAGAAAAGGAATTTTATAAAGTATAGCTGTTTTAAAAACAGTCTTCCATTTCTGTTCAGATATAGCGATTTTACCGCCCGGAGTACGGCAAGCCAGAACAAGGGCATTTTTAGAGCGCATCATAACGCCCTCCATTACCGCTTGTCCGCCAACTGCAAGACTTTCCCGGTTATCCGTATTTGCCATTTTAGTGGAATCTGCTTACTGGTTGATGCCGTATTTTTTATTGAATTTTTCTACGCGTCCAGCAACTCTTGAAACCTTTACCTTACCGGTATAGAAAGGATGACATTCATTGCAGATGTCAACTTTATAGTCACCAACTACAGAATAAGTCTCAAAAGTATTACCGCAGGCACATTCAACTTTTGCATTAATATAGAGGGGATGTGTATTTTTCTTCATAATTAGTCCTCACTTGCCGCAAATTGCAGCGACGGGAATGTATAGTTAATTAACCGCAGAAAATCAACATAAATTTTCCGGGTTTTTAAGAGAACACACTGGAGATGCGATCTTCAGTTAGAATAGACCATTTGTGGAGTAACCCGATAGTTACTTAATTTAATGAAATTCTTAAGGTGATAGACCCTGATTTTTTTAACAGGTAGTCAGGCAAACAGGATCCCGGTTCAGGTCATAAACATTCAACATCAAAGCATAATTACAAATGGCAGAATGAAAACAAGTACTTTTCCCGTTTCGATCCTTCTATTCTATAAGTGTACTGGATTTTAAAATATATTTGGTGTGACGTGCTTAATAATATACCGTCTGTAATGGAGATTTACCGCCAGCGCAAAAAGATGAGATCCCGCATTTTGCACTATAGCCGGGTTTAAAACCGTTCTTTTTAAAATACTAGGCATACTGAATACTTTAGAATTAATCCACCAGTACATTTCAGTAAGTACATCTGGTTCAATAAGTGCCGGACGATGAACACAGGTGGTGCCGTCATAGCGCCGATAATCCTCGTGCAATAACCGGCCTGATTTTTTAAATTCATCATAAAGTTCGCTTCCGGGCATGGGAGTTAAAATATAGAACCTTGGAATAGGAATTTTCGCCCTCATAACAAAATCATAGGTTGCCTTTATTGATTCCACTGTATCGCTGTCTGTGCCAAGCATCATTTCAGTACTGGGCATTATTCCTGCGGCTGTTATCCGCCGGAGAAGCTCTTCGTGCTCGGAAACCCTGACCCACTTCTTATTAAGTTTATCAAGACCTTCCTGAGTTATACTTTCAATTCCAAAGCTCAGGATTTCGCACCCGGATTGTGCCACCAGTCTTAATAACCGTTCATTACGGGCGAGATTCAGACTGCACTGACTTGACCATTTCATCCCCAGTGGTTTTATCCTTGATACAAGTTCTTCGAGATAACCTGGCTGACCGACAATATTATCATCAATCAGATAAAATCTTTTGAATCCAAGTTCCTTAACTCGATAAATATCCCTCATTACTTCATCTATGGGCCTTGTTAGATATTTTCCCCGATAAATACAGGCTATGGAGCAAAAGCTGCAAAGGTGGGGACATCCCCTGCCAGCTTGAACCGGAAGCATGGGTCCAATGTTTTTTGCCGTAAGTAAATCATACCGGGGAATTGGAAGACCGGAAAGATCATCCACCGGGTTATCATAAATTGGTTTCAACTTTCCGGTGGTTTCAAAATCATCCAAAAGAGCAGGCCAGCTCTTTTCGGCATCACCAACTAAAACACTGTCAATCCCTCGTTCCAGAAGCATCTGCGGTACCATGGAAGCCATATAGCCTCCCATAACAACAGTTCGACCACGCTTTTTAAACTCGTCTGCTATTTCGATTCCACGGAATATAGCGTGACCCATGGTTCCGATACCAACAATATCACAGGGTTCGTCAAAATTTATTTCGTCTACAACCTCAATGAGAACTTTTATTTCCCAGCGTTTTGGAGTCATCGCCGCTAAAAGAGGAAATACAAGACCTGGAAGATTAATTTTCTTCTGTTTACAAAGACCTTTTCCACCGGATTCATATTGAGTAGGCTGTATAAATATAATTTTAGGCATGTTTTACACCAGAGTTTCATTCTTCCGCTTCTTTTGCCTTCCGACGATATTGACGATGAACCTTCCAACTGCCATGAAGCATTTTTATAAGCATTGGAAGGGAATAACGCAGGTGGTTTTTCAGTACGGAAGGACGGAAAAGTATTTTTTCATAACTATCGATAATACATTGATAATATTCTCTTACGGACATTTTTTCCGGTTTTACAGCCACATGGGCCAGATCCCATTTGGGATAATCCCCCGGATGAATCAATAATTTTTCCGCATCAACTACGAAACCTGTACCCGGAAGAGGTGTAAGGGGCTGAAGGTTGACGTATTTCATATCAAGTTCGATCATTTTGCGGACTAAAAGATCGAAATCTCGACGTTCCCAGTGAGGAGGTAAAATTACTGTGGCGTAGCAATCAATCCCAAGATTATTAAGGATTTTCATAGCTCTTTCATTAGTTTCCACATCGGTCATTTTATTATATTTTTTCAACTCTTCATCATTAAACGATTCAAATCCAACAATTACTGTAGCAAGACCAAGATTTTTAAATCGCGAAATAAGATCTTCGTGAGCCGTAATAAAATCACTTCTACCATAAATCAGAAAATGTTTCTTCAGGCCTCTTTTTTCAAGACCATCCATAAACTGAGTCAGCCTTGCAGGATTAACTAGAAAATCATCATCAACAATATAAATTTCTGTTTCTTTAATATCGTTCAGTTCATCCAGAACATCTTCAATGTCACGCTGATAAAAATTATCACCAGTGATTACACGACAGAAACAAAAATTACATTTATAGGGACACCCGAAAGCTGTTTTAACAAGGGCGACTTTATTATGAAAAATATAAAAATACTTTGAACGATAGCGTTCAACGAGATCCCTGCGTGGACGAGGAAAATAAAAATCAAACTCCGGTAAAGAGACTTCTTCCATTTTAATTCCGGGTCTTAAAATGCCCTGAGGAAGATCAGAACCACATTTCAGATGTTTTAAAAGTCCCTTGAATGCGATTGTCGCATTTCTGACAACTCTAAAATCTACTGTTATATCATCAAGATCTGAAGGAATAACTTCCACATGAACACCACCGGTGACTGTGACAATTCTGGGGTTTATACTCTTGGCAATGCGACAATATTCCTTCATGCAGGTTACATTGGTAATATATCCTGTAACGCAGAGCATGTCTGGCTTGTGCTTTTTTAAAAAATATTCAATTCCCTTTTTTTCCAGAATGAGATCAATTATCAGAACTTCGTCATCTTCATCAGTTACCGCTGCTAAAACCTCCAGTTCAAGGGGCTCAACAACCATCACGTGCTGAAGTCCGATTGTTTCTTTCGGTGGAGCGGGTCTTACCATCATTATTTTCATTTTATACTTCCTCCCGAAAGACATGATTTAATTCAATATTTTTATGATATTCCAATAGCGGGCGTGCAAGTCGGAAAAAGGATCTGGCTATCAATCCTTGATGAAATGCGAACATATAAAGGGGTTTTATTTTACCGCCCAAACGGGATTTTGGCACTTCAGCAGTTTGTCCGAAATCAAGCAATGAACAACCACTGCCGGAAAACGCCGAAACGACATCCGCTGTAATATTGAAGTATAACTGGTGCTTTTCATTGAATTCGTAGTCAATACCGCCCATAAAAAAATCGAATTCTTGACCATATTTCAGTACGCAGTTAAACGCCAGTGGGCGAGCGTCAGTGGTTTCGATCACTGAAAAAGAAAAATCATCCGGAAGATTTCTGAAAAAATCCAGAGTAAGCTTTTCGAGTTTGTCTTCAGATTTTTCAAAAACCTGCAAGTAAAGCCCATAAAGTTCATGGGTAAATTCTTGGGGTCGAATTCTTTTCCAGTGGAGCCCCTGCATTTTTTTTCGGGCTAAAAACAATCGTCGACGATAAGGAGAACGAAGAGCTTCAATATATTTTTCAAAGGAATCAAAGGATTTATCGCATACAAGCGTAGGAAGCGTTTTCCCCCAAACGCTATTTTGGGGTACGTCAAAAGTTTTTTCAAAATTGAGACCTATGGTCAGTCCCTTTTCCTGCTCAATTACCGCATTCAGAAGGTCTTCAATGTCATGGTCCGACTGTCCAAAAACACCACTTACTCCAACACTTGCAGGAATACCTATTATATTCATCCGAAGAGGACTGCGTATCCTTGTAAATGTAAAAACATCCAGCACCAGTGAGTATACACAACATCCTCCGCGAAAGCCGGACTTGTCGTAGAGCTCATAATATCGTTGATTACATGGATTATAATCATGGCAATGCGCAAGAAAAGATCGTTTCTGATAATACCTTTGTGCAAAAGTATCCCACTCAGGAGCAAACTCCCTCGGGTGAGTGACTTTATTCAAAAACGCACTCAAAGTTCCACCTCAAAAACGGCAAAATGACGATAAGGATCCAGTTTTCTTCCAAATCCCCTTTCGAAAAGTCTCATGGTCATTCCGATACTTGCTGAGTTTTCTTCAAAAATAAATCCACCTTCAGTATGGGTATATCCACCTTTTTTAAGGCTTTTTGTAAGATCCGCGACCATCAATTCCACGACGCCACTTCGACGAAATTCTTCTTTGACGGCGATTTCAGTAAAGCGTGCAGTTTTGGGAGTGAACTGAAATCGGAATTTTAGAAGATGACGTAATCCAAGATCCTGTCCAGCGGGTGCCAGTTCATTAAAATCAGGATACCAGAGGAGAAAACCCACGGTGTCACCCTTGTATTCAGCGAAAATCAGGTTTTCCTCCTTCATGAAAAAGCGGAAGGGATGAAACAGTTCATAATCCTCTTCCCACAGTCTATCAGACCAGTAGGGATGATTTTTAAAATTTATATTATTCAAGTATGTATATAATTTCACATCATGTTCCAGGCGACTTTTATCCATATGTCTGATTCGAAACCCATCAATATTTTCAGGTAATCGCCCGGAATCCAGAAGATTGTAAAAATTAGTGTTTTCAAAGCGATAGGAAACCATGGATTTCTTATGAGCATTTTTAAAATACTCCTGATACCATGGCGGATTGTATGGAAGACCAAATAAAGGTGCCTCATGAAAGGAATCAGTAAGTATTCCAGCGGCATAATTCAAATGTCCACAAAGCCCGATAACCATTTTTGGAATTCCGGGAAATACCTTTTGAGCTTTCAGTTTTATTGGACTTAAAACATCATCGAGTCCCCACTTGGCCTCAAAAAATGCAACCTGAACATATTCAGGAAGATTCCTGTCATAAATCAATGAAAAACGCCCTGCTAGCCAACTGCCATCTTTAATCAGATAGTTATACACCTGTGCATGTTTAAAAAATACACTGTTCCCACTGGCAAGCATTTTAACAATTGAGTCCTCTGTGGATCGCGAATGAGGATTATCAACATAAATATCTTTTGTGACGGAATAGAAATCATTCCAGTCACTCCGGGTTTTAACTTCTGAAAGAAAAATCATTGATTCTGATTCCTTAGAGTGTATTGGAAGCCGTAATAAAGCGATTTTTTAATTACTGTCTACAACGTATTTCCGCAGGAAATCGTCAAAGTCGGCAACTGTTTTCGTAGAAAACTGTGAGAGACAAGCCACTAGTAATATTTTCAAAACCTTGCAGTCACTGTCTAAAACGGATTTCCGAAGGAAATCGTCAAAGACGACAACTGTTTTCATCGAAAACAGTGAGAGTCCTGAGCCAAAAATCGGCGAAAAATTTGAAAAACTGTATTTCAGGACAGTAGCTAGATAAAAAATTCCTTAGCTTTTTCAAAACCTAGAAAAGTCGTGTAACTGGAGGCACAATAACTTCCAGCATGACCAAATGCAATCAGGTCACCTTTCTGTGCTACTTGCATTAACTGATCTTTAGCAAAAAAATCACGGGAGTATGTAGAACACCCGAAAATGTGTGTAGTGAGTTTTTCAGATCCATTTTGGGGCTCACTTATCCAGGACACAGGATGATATGCATCATCAGGATACATGAGAGGTCTGGTAAACTGAGCGGTTGAAGCATTGACTCCAACATACTGCTCCTCACCTCTTATTTTTACATCGGTCACCGAAACGACAAACCAGGCATTTTCCCCACCGATAATTCGTCCAGGTTCCAGAATCATCAGAACATCTTTCCTGCGCCGGCGGGAAACCGTTTCCATAAGTTCACTGACGGTTTTTCCATAGGCAGTCAGGTCAAATTTTTCTCCACCGGGGCTTTCCACAGCAAAACCACCACCAAAATCCAGATACTCCAGCTCTGGAAAAAGATCTGAAAGTCTAACAATTTCTTCATAACAATCTCGATAATAATCAATATCCAGAATATCAGTTCCAAGATAAAGATGAAGTCCACTAATCTGCTTGTCGCCTTCGAGACGCTCAATTTCTTCTACTGTAAAACCAAGCCTGCTTTTACTTCCAAGAAAATAACCCCCCCGGGTTTTTTTAGGATTTACGCTGTCTCCAATGTTACAACGAATGCCCGTTTTACTTCCGGGGAATATTTCCCGCCACTGCTTCAATTGTCCAGGAGAATCAAGGTTGATAAACAGATTTTTCTTTCCGACTTCGGCCATCATATTCTCAGGCATACCGGAAGATGTGTAGACCATTTTTTCAACAGAAAAGCCACAGTCCTCTGCAATTTTCATATGCCCAAGGCTGTTTATAAAAATACCCAACCCTTCACTCTGGACTATTTTAAGAAATTCCGGTGTTGCATTAGCCATGGAGGCAAAAGTAATCAGTTTATTCTGCCAGGGTATATTCATGAATTCTCTGCATTTTAAACGAATTGCATCTGAATCGTAAATATAAAAAGGTCCCGCCTCAGTTTTTGCCTTTTCTAAAGCAGCATTTTTAATTTTTTCATTCATTATTTGACCTTAAATTGTTCGTGTCCGAGAACGAAGCCCGATTATCGGATAAAACTTAAAGTTATTTTTAAACTGAAATATCAGTCTGAATCAAGTTCTGACTCTTCTTTTCCTGAAGCATCCATTATTGCTT
The DNA here is from genome assembly GCA_018821305.1 of Myxococcota bacterium. Taxonomy (GTDB): domain Bacteria; phylum Myxococcota_A; class Polyangia; order HGW-17; family HGW-17; genus JAHJMN01. The sequence goes on along the minus strand of JAHJMN010000203.1, from coordinate 3,612 downwards.
CCAGAATAGAACCAAGCCGCTTAAGACCTAATATAACATGATTTGGACTACCGAGAATTTCATCAATAGTAAGAGCAACAGGACGTTTTTTAACAGGTGACCAACGCAGTTTCTCTTCCAGTAGAGCCATTCCTGCACTGTCCGCAAGAAAATCCCCAAAAATTTTAATTTCTTGAAACATTCTTCCATCGGAAGTATTGACACCAGCTTGAACAAAACCAATGTAATCTTCAATAAGACGGGAATATGTAAGATCTTTATCTACAGTAGGCGGCGAAGATATTGCCACTCGAGGAATAAGGCCGGAGATCCGCTCTTTATCAAGCCATTTCCATGAGGTTTCATTGATCTGATACCTGTCCCATCTCATTTTAAGGCTTATAATTTCTGCCATAGTCTGATCCCATTGAGGGAAATCACTCTCTTCCATAATTTCCGCAAGAGGAATCGGCTTTCGAACAAAGGCTTCATCAGATAAATCAGGATATCCACTCATACCAAAAGGCAGTTTTAAGGAATTCCGCATTCCGAGCCAACACTCACAAAGGGCAACCTTATCGGAAATTTCGAAACCAATTCCACCAACTTCGTAGCCTCGTTTTGTGAGAACGTCTGCAGCGGCAAGGGATAAGCTCAACCCCTCGGTGCGAAAAGCACTCAGCATAATATCATTAAGTATTTTGGGTGCGGCTCGAACATTCTGAGCTTTAAGATACTTCGCCCAGTTCGGAACAATAAAGGAAATAAGGACGCTGCCTTCATCCATAAAAACTGTCTGTCCACCACTCATTCGACGAACAACTGGGTATTTCCAGGCTTCTTCTTTCAGACAGACAGACTCATTCTGGTAACGTCCCAGCATAATTGAGGGTTCTGAGACAGTATTTACAATCAAAGTCGGATGATAATCACCGGGGCTTCGTTCACAGGATGAAAACATATGAAGTTCCCCTGCAATTGCCTCGGCAAGTGTCGTCTGGTTTATTTTTAAAAAATTAATCTGGTAACCATTCTCAGCTTCAGCTGTTCCTGTGATTACTCTCACGTTACTCTCCAGTGTTTATTATTATAATCAGCACTCAGTTCAGTCTGCTGCCGATGGCGTTTCCAATCATATTGGAAGTCATTTCAGAGTCAATGGAAGATCCGATATTCCCGTTTTGAATAATTAGGATTTTCCCGTTCCGACTATCACCGGGACAGAAAACCCGATATGGTTTATCCAGCACAAGAGCCCTGTCCCTGGGCATTTCTTTATATTGGGACTGTTCTAATCCAATGTGAACTTTCCCTGAAAGCAATAAAAGTATTTCTTTGCCAGCGGGTTTTCTAAGAATTGAATCACTTAAACCAACCTGCGGACTCACAATTTCGTAGTTCATGCCTTCTATTGAGGCCCGGAGACGTTTGCTGATACTTTTAAAAGAGCTCACCTGAATACCTCCGCTCAATGTTCCCTCATCGATCCCGGAAACAAACAAAGTTTCACGCTTTTTATCCGGATTTTCGTTTGATCCAGGCATTGCTGTTTCATCACGAAAGCAGATAAAACCATACGGGAGTCAAAAAGAAAATTACTTTGACCGTTTTTATAAGGATGTTTAATTGTACGTGCTATTATTAAATTATCGAACAAGATTTAATAATCAACGCAATCAAATAAAACCAAAATCGGTCTAGATATGAAGCATTTTACTTAAAAGGCGGGAAAGTTCCAGTTTTATTTTCTTATTCTTGAGCAACTGGAGAAGCGGTCTAATCAGAAATCTGGTTTGACGAAGTTTTTTTAAGTCGTCTGGAAAAATTATATGTAATTCTAATATTATCCGTACATTCAGACTTCAATATTTTAATTTTTTCATTTAATTTTTTTTCAAGGGCAAGTATAAAACTTTTATAATTACAGCCAGGAATATCAACAAAAATGCGATTATTCTTTAACTCAATCACGACGCTGGAACTTTTTTCGTTAAGCCACAGAAGAAAAGAAATCCAGGGAAAAATACTTTTCCCGAGTTTTTGTGCGTAGAATTGTTCCGTTTTCTGAAATGTCATTATGGGAAATTCCATAAAACCAAGGGAGTTGTTTGCCTGTTTTACCATGTATCTGAATTGACTCAGGAAAATATCATTTTTAAGAATACTACAATTTCTTAAAAGTTCCCCTTCATCCTTCCAATGATTCAGATTCAGAAAGTTGTTCACTGTGTAAAAGCTCGCCAGAAGTGGGAGTGATGATAGCGCTGTATGCTGATCTTTCTCAGCACAAACGTTATCCCAAATACTGAAATCTTTATTTTCCAGCCCCTTCGAGTCGCATAACCAGATTCTCTGAAGTAGAAGCTTTTTACGATACTCCAGTTTTTGTGGAAGGCCCTTCCCGAGAATTGTTCTCGCTTCTTCACAACGGTTTTCGGATAACAGTAAACCTGTAAAATCTGCAATATAATATCGGAAATCAGGTACTTTTTTATAGGTGATAAGTCTATAGAATGTTGGAATTGCTTTTCCCCCATACATTACGGCACTGTAATATGCATATCTTTCAAGAATTGCAGGCGATATCTTTTTTCTCCGCACAAGATACTCCAGATGGAAAATACTCTCTTTGCGATGGTTTTCTATTTCCATCATTTTCCGACGATAATTAAGGATTTCCTCCCGGGATGAATTTTTTCCAGGCTTCACACTGACGGAGGCACTTTCCATCTGAGCCCATCTCCAAAGGAGTACTGCCAGATAAAAACGCTCAATTTCGGCTTTTGGTTCTGCATAAATTACTGTTTTATATCGTTGCCGTTCAATAGTACGATCTTTAAGCCTCATATTTTCAATATAAGAAACCGAAGACCCCGTCTGAGGCATAACCATAGCCTGACTGACAGCGCCAAGATTAACCGAAAATTCTACTGTCTTTTTTTCACATGTTTTGACAGTTGTTTTTATTGAATCCGGTTTTTTCTTAATTGATCTTGAATTGGAATTCCCCCCGGTGCATCCAATTATCAGTAAAAAAAATACTCCAGGAAAAAATCTGTATTTCCCTGTTTCCCTTACGGGACCAATCATAATACCTCCAATTAATCGGTTGACCTGTAATACAATCTTTAAAAAAATAGATACAGGACTCTCAATGCTATTGACCAGGACGCACTTTTTTCATGCCATCCGTGTGGCGGTTTATTTTAAACCACAAGTCCTCAAGGAGCAATCAATTGGTTAATTTTATCCCATAATCTTAAAATCTTTCATTTTTATTGCTGGCGAAGCGAATTGCTGGACACAATCCTGTCAACTAGACCGCTTCCTAAGTAATACGATTGTGAGTTATATTAAAGAAATGCTTCAGGAAAGAGCCCCTGATTTCCTGTTCCTGCTACTGATTTCCTGTTTATCTGAAATTTTTTAACAGGGACTCAGGTAGTCAGGCAAACAGGTAACAGGTCAGGTCATAAACATCTAATATCAATATAAAATTACAAAAACTTGAAGCAAATATTCACTTTTTAGATTTCGATCCTTTTACTAATGAAGCGGTCTAGACCCAATGCTGATCGGTTAAGGCGTATTAGTTGATATTGCAGTTATAAGGATTTTAATATTTCAGGGAAT
>JAHJMN010000202.1 GCA_018821305.1 Myxococcota bacterium | reverse complement strand
AGACGGCCTCGTAACCCCGGTAATCACTACGGTAATGACAACAGACGGCCTCGTAACCCCGGTAATCACTACGGTAATGACAACAGACGGCCTCGTAACCCCGGTAATCACTACGGTAATGACAACAGACGGCCTCGTAACCCCGGTAATCACTACGGTAACCGAAATCGAAATAATGACCGCAACAGAAACAATAACCGCGGTAGAAACAATGACCGCAATAATAATTCCCGACGTCCTGATCCCCCTTCCCGTCCATCCACTGGCAATACAAGACGCTCTCGCGATCGCTAGGCCGCTTCATAAGTAAAAGGATCGAAAATTGGAAATTGAATTAAAAATTAAGTTCTTTTTAATTATTAATTGATATTGAATGTTTAACCGCTGTTCCTGAACCTGTTTTCCTGACTTCCTGTCTACCTGTTAAAAAAGTCAGGAACAGGGAATCAGTAACAAAAACAGGGAAATCAGGTTCGGTGCATTTAAAGGCACATTTTATTGTAGACACATTCTTTATAAAAATATTATTATCGACAATCCCGGTTTTTTTCGGGTTCTGGAGGTTTCATGAAGTTCCTTATTTTATTTACAATTTTTTTCACAGTTTCCTGCTCCGACGGTAAAAAACAGGCAACGGAAACAAAATCCAAAACTGTTGAAGTTAAATCAGAGCACTGCGGTAAGCACGATGGTAATCACAAAACTGGGCACTGCGGTAAGCATGACCACAATGGTAATCACAAAATCGAGGCAAAGCATAAGCATCAAAGTGATAAGCCCAAACATGGACATATCAACTGCCCTCATGCGGGTAAGAAAAATCTTTCAGAGCATGATTCTCATCGACCTGTCCGAAAGACTGAAGATTACATCAAACTCCTTGAAAACCCTGACCGTGATAAATGGCAAAAACCCGAAGATGTCATAAAAGCTCTCAGTCTAAAAGGAAATGAAATTATTACTGAAATTGGAGCCGGAGCTGGATACTTTTCACTTCGTTTCGCTGCTAAACTAAAAAATGGGTCCGTTGAAGCAACGGATATTGATGGAGAAATGATCGCTCATATCAAAAAAAGAGCTGTGGAACGCAACATCAAGAATATTAAAGCCTTTGTTGCAGACGGTGCCAAGCCAGATATTAACCCGAACTCGGATCTCGTTTTTATGAAAGACGTACTACATCATGTGCAAAAACGTGACATTATGCTCTCCCACTTGTTTTCAAAAATGAAATCCTCCTCACGACTGGTAATTCTTGAGTTTAAAATGGGAAAGCTTCCATCGGGACCTCCGGACAGTCTAAAAATTCCAGAAAAAGATATCATATCAATGGTAACTAAAGCCGGATTTAAATTCGTTTATAATAAAAAGACTATTCTCCCCTACCACGAGTTCCTTATTTTCACGAAATAATAAGTTACTGTCCTGTAATACCAAATTTTCAAGTTTCAGAAAGATTTTAACACAGGACAGTAACAACGAAGACCTTGAATTTATTGTAGTGTTCTGAATAGCATGTTTTCGTAAACATGCTCAATTTTGATAAAAATTGAATTTCAGGACACGAAATAATAAGACCTCTCCTTGCAAAATCCAAATACAGGGGTACATTTCATTCACAAGATCTATTTTGCGATCTCAGAAAGGAAATTGACATGAAAAAACTTAACTTACTTACCTTTATTCTAATTGCGCTTTTTACAGTTGTATCATGCACAACCGGCGAAAAAAACACCACTGAGGATTTCACCGTTGCGAAATCAAACCTTCAACGGGAATCTTCTCCGTCAGTAACGCCATCTCAGGAAACAGCCGTTGTGGATGGCAACACACAGTTTGCCCTTGATCTTTATGCAGAATTGACAGCGGGAAACACAGGGAATATTTTTTATTCTCCGTGGTCAATTTCCATTGCTCTTGCCATGACCTGGGCCGGTGCAGCAGGAAATACCGCTGCACAGATGGCCGACACCATGTATTTCGGTCAACCTGATGATGTTCATCCGGTCTTCAACTCCATCGACCTTGACCTCATGGCCCTTGGAACAGGCAATGCTGATGAGTTTCGCCTTGAAATCGCCAACGCCATCTGGGGGCAGTCGGGTTATCCTTTTCAGCAGGCATTTCTTGACACAATTGCAGTGAATTACGGCAGTGGACTTAACCTCCTTGATTTTATGACAGATCCGGAAGCCGGCCGCACAACAATCAATGACTGGGTTGCAGATCAGACCGAAGATCGCATTTTGGATCTTCTTCCCGAAGGAAGCATCACAACAAATACCAAACTGGTTCTGACTAATGCCATTTACTTCAAAGCTGATTGGCTCACACAATTTGAACCTGATATGACGGGGACAACAACATTCACCCTTGATGACCAATCCACAGTATCCTGTGAAATGATGAATGGTGAGTTCAATTATCCCGGGGTTGAGACTCCGGATTACAAAGCTGTTGAGCTTCCCTACAAGGGTGAGCAGGCAAGCATGGTTGTAATTCTTCCCGCAGAAGGAACATTTTCAACTTTCGAAGCTTCCATGGATGCAAGTCTGCTTTCTACAATTGAAGACAGCCTCCTTGAAACAGACATGATGCTTTCACTTCCCAAGTTCAGTTTTGAATTCAACGCGGGACTCAACAATATCCTTAAAAATCTCGGTATGACTGATGCATTTATCCCTGGTGTAGCTGATTTTTCCAATCTTGATGGCACTCAAAACCTTTATATTTCAGATGTTGTCCATAAAGCCTTCGTTGCCGTTGACGAAGAAGGCACCGAAGCCGCCGCAGCCACAGGCGTTATTATCGGTGATACTTCAGTTCCAAGCTTCAGTTTTATAGCAAACCGCCCCTTCATTTTCTACATTCGGGACCGTATTTCCGGAACAATCCTCTTCATCGGCCGAGTCAAATCCCCCGTCTAGACCCAATGCCGATAGGTTAAAGCATATTAGTTGATATTGTTAACAAAAATAAGAATAATAAGTCGAGGTCATTTACGTCTATGTGATTACCACGGCGCCGTCCCGGCTCTCACAAGCCGGGCTGAAAAGCTTTCGTCCTTGCGGACTCATGATCCGCGGATTCAACATCGTGTTTGGATTCACGGGGCGTGGTCATTTATGTCCTTGTGATTGAAAAACATCGGATTTTCCGCGTTCGCAAGAACGCCTCTAATTAGCCCAGTGCTTCAGCTCTGGGTTAAGCGTTCTCTCCACCTCCCCTTTCCCCTTTACTGCGCCGCCTGCGGCGGTGCAGTAAAGGGGAAAGGCTCATGATCCGCAGATTCAACATCGTGTTTGGATTCACGGGTCGTGGTCATTTACGTCTATGTGATTACCCCGGCACCGTCCCGGCTCTCACGAGCCGGGCTGATAAACTTTCGCCTGAGTGGCCACAGGCTCATGATCCGCAGATTCAGACTTGACCAGTTTTTCATTTGACTTGGGTGCTTTTTCTTTTTGCTTGAGTAGCACTCTGCCCGACTTGACCTGTTTTTCTACCAACTTGGGTGCTTTTGGTTTTTGCTTGAGTAGCACTCTGCCCGACTTGACCTGTTTTTCTACCAACTTGGGTGCTTTTTCTTTTTGCTTGAGTAGCACCATGCACGACTTGACCAGTTTTTCT